>JAIUOJ010000012.1 GCA_020161335.1 Pseudomonadota bacterium | reverse complement strand
GCTGCAGCAGGGCGCGGGCGA
This sequence comes from Pseudomonadota bacterium, assembly GCA_020161335.1. Classification (GTDB taxonomy): domain Bacteria; phylum Pseudomonadota; class Gammaproteobacteria; order Xanthomonadales; family Xanthomonadaceae; genus Luteimonas. Next base: position 42,216 of record JAIUOJ010000012.1, on the reverse strand, counting down.
GCTGGTGCCGTTCGCGCAGTCGGCCGACGTCCTGAAGAAGCTGTTCGCATGAGCACGCCGTCGCGCAGGCGCTATCCGCTGCAGAAACTGCTGCAGCTGCGCGCGCACCGCACCGAGAAGGCGCGGCTGCTGGTGGCCGACAGGCAGCGGGTCGTGCGCGATTGCCGCGAGGCCTGCGAACGCATCGAGGCCGAGATCGCCGCGCTGCAGCGCGAATGCGCCGGGCAGCGGCTGCGCATGCTGGATCCGCCGCCGCCGGGCATCCCGTTCCCGCTCGCGCTGGAGCAGCGCGAGGCGCACATCGGCTGGCTCGGCGAGCAGGCGCAGGCCGCGCGCCTGCGGCTGCAGCAGGCACGCCAGCAACTGCAGGAGGCCGAGCAGGCGCTGGCCGAGGCGATGCAGGCGTTCTTCCGCGCCAAGGCGCGCGAGGACGCGCTGGAAAAGCGCAAGGCGCTGTGGCGTGGCGAAGTCGTCGCGCTGGAGGCGCGGATCGAAGAGGACGCCGCCGCCGACCTGGTGCAGGCCCGCCACCACGCCCGCACCCGACACTGAGGAGCGCAGCATGAGCATCGACCAAGCACCGACACCGTCGTCGTCCAGCCGCCCGGGCGAAGGGCCGCAGCGCAGCGACAACGATCGTCCGGCCGAGGCCAGGCGCGAGGCGCCGCCGAAGGAAGCGGTGGATCGCTTCCGCCAGCTGATGCAGCACGGACGGCAGGAAGAAGGCCGCAGCGGGCTGCAGGAAAAGCAGGAACGCGGCTTGCACGGCGCCGGCCGCGCGGTCGCCGATCCCGCGGCGCGCCAGGAGGGGCAGGACGTCGCGCTGCGCGGGCTGCACGGGCAGCGCGGCACGCAGGACGGCACCGACAACAACGGCATGGGCGCCAACTCGCTGGAGGCGTCCGACGTGCTGGCCATGATGCAGGCGCAGGCCGCGCTGCGCGACGGTGCCGCGATGGCGCCGACCCAGGCGCCCGCGCCGATGGCGAGCAGCCGCAGCCTGGCCGACATGCTGGAACGCCACGTGCGCCAGCTGGCCGTCGACGCGGCCACCGCCACCGATGGCGAGGGCCGCGTGCTGCTGCGCATGGCCGACGCGACGCTGCCCGGCACCGACCTGATGCTCAGCAAGACCGCCGACGGCTGGCTGCTGCGCGCCGACGTGCGTTCGCGCGGCAGCTACGACGCGATCCGCGAGGCCGGGCCCCAGCTTGCGCAGCGCTTCGCCGAGCAGAACCTCGGCAAGCTCGAGATCGACCCGCATTTCAACGGCTGAGCCGGCCAGGGTTTACCCCAGGTGGGGAACGCCCCAGCTTGGAAAGCAGGGGGCCGGGTTCAAGACTGGCGTTGCGTGGACAAGCGCCCGGCAACATCCGTCACCCCCATGTAAAGCAGGAGTCGCACCATGAGCTTCTTCGACAGTATCGGCGGCATTCTTTCCAATGTCGTCAACATCGCGGTCACCGCCTGGACCGGCAATCCGATGCTCGGGCAACTTGCCAGCGGCATTTTTGATTCGCTGGTGAACGAGTCCGGCGGCAGCGGCAACACGGCCTTCGACAAGGTGTTCGAAAGCGCCCTCAGCGACGGCTACAAGGCCGCGTTCGGCAAGGGCTGATCCGCCTCGCGTGGACCGGGGTGGTGCGGGCGGCCCGAACCGCCGTCCGCACCGCCACTGTCCCGCGACGAGACAGGAGATCCACCGCGCATGACGAAACGCCCGCCCCAGCGTCCCGCAGGCCGGCCCGCAGCCGAAGCGGTGCCGTCGTTCGTGCCTCCCGTCGGCATGGGCGCCATGGCCTCGGGTCTCGATGCCGATGCCGGCCCGGCGGCGGAAACGCCCGCGCCGCGTGGCGAAGGGCGGCCCGTCGCCAATCGCGACCAGCTCGCGTCCCTGCTCGGCGACCTTCTGGACCAGGGCAGCATCAGCGTCGCCGACGAGGCCGCGATCCTGCGCGAGTACGACCTGCTGCTGTCGCAACTGCGCGTGGAGAAGCAGCGCCTGGAAGTCGAGTATCGCGAGCGCGTGGCGCGCGATGGCGAGGACGCGACGCAGGCCTGGTTGACCGAAGCGGCCACGCGCCTGGGCAGGCAGCAGGGCGAACAGATGCAGCGCCTGCTGGCCACCATCCCCGCCCTGGCGCGGGAAGCGGCGGCCGGCTAGAGCGGACTGGCCCTAGGGTCGCCCCCAGTTGCGGCCCGTGCTGGCGCGCCTAGACTCGAATCCAACGACGTTCCTCCTCCCGCCCTCCCGCGAAAGACCCATCGGACCCGACTCCATGGCACGTCCCCCGCTCCGATCCGCGCGCAAGCCCGCAAGCGATGGCATCGCCATCCAGCGCGGCGCGCAGGACGTCGGCGGTGCCGACGGTGCGGCAAGCGACGACGGCATCGACCGCGATGCGATCCTCGCCGAGTTCGAAAGCGCGCTGCGTGCGCAGCCGGGCGTGGGCCAGGAGGGCCTCGACTTCCTGATGCCGTTCCTGCGCGATGCCGTGGAACAGGCCTCGCTGGCGCCGTCGCGCGTCGATCTGGACGTGAATGCCTGGCTGGCGACGTTCGACGCGATCGCCGGCGATGCGCTCGACGAGACCGAGCGCAACACCCTGCTGCGCCAGTTGAACGAAGCGATCGAGCCGCTCAACGATGCCGGCACGCAGGTCACCCTCGAATTCAGCCGCCGGCTGCAGGCCGATGGCGAAGCAGCCGCGCTGGCCTGGCTGGCCGAGCAGCGCAAGGCGGCGGAGAAGTCCGCGGCCGTCGCGCCGCTGCCAGCCGACCGTCACGGCGTGCCGCTTGCGGGCGCCCAGGCGATCACGCGCTCGCGTTCCCGCCGCCTGCGGGGTCCGCCAGGCTGATTGCGAGACCGGTCGCCACGTCCGGCCGGGACCCTTGTCCGAACGCAATCACCCAACGCACCCCACCGAATACAGGAGTACACCACCATGTCCGAGATCGATTGGAATGCCGTCATTTCCGACATCTCCCTGCGCGAAGCGCGCGAGAACAATGCCCTTGAGTCGTCCCGTTCGGCCAAGCGTGCCGGCGCCGGCTGGCTCGAGGCCTTCGCGATCGCGATGGGCAAGCTGATCGAGAGCCAGGGCAATGCCCTGATGAAGACCGCGGAAAGCATCGGCGACAAGCCCACCGCCGCCGACTCCACGCGCCTCACCGTGCAGAGCCAGATGTACTCGATGTTCATCCAGGCCGTCAGCACCGCGCTGAAGTCGATGGGCGAAGGCCAGACCGCCATGGCGCGCAAGAGCGGCTGATGCCGCGACGACGGGGGCCTTGGCCCCCGCCGGGACACGCAACAAGGACGGCCCCGGTGCAAACCGGGGCCGTTTCCTTTTCAGGGGATGCTTCGCCGGATGCAGGCGGCGCGCGGGTTCCCGGCCGGGTCGCCGGCCGCGCGGACGCCAGCGGCCGCAACGGCGCCGCCGCGCGCGCTCAGTCCTCGATCGTGGTGTAGCGCTGGCGCAACGCCGCGACTTCCTGCCTGAGCCAGCGGTCGGCGTCGGCCTGGCCATCACGATCGGCGCGCACCCGGTACTGCACGCGCAGGTCGGCGACGATGGCATCGAAGCGGGCGCGCGAGATCGTGCGGTCCGGCTGCGACCCCGTGGCCTTGCCGGTGGAGGGCTTTGCATCGCCCGTGCGCGGCTGCGCCATGACGTTGGCGTGGTGGTAGGCGCCGACCGCGTCGATCAGCGGCGCATCCTGCGCGCTGGCGGACGCACTGGCACAGGCGAGCGCCAGGCCCAACGCGCAGGACGCGCGGAGGATGGTCGAGGGACGTGGACGCATGTCGGCGGTCCTCCTTCCGGCGGGTGACGGCCGCATCATCGCGCCGGCGTCGTGAACCCCGGCCATCCCGGCCGTCAGCGCAGGCGGCGCGCGAGCAGCCAGGCCCAGGCGGCGCTGGTCAAGCCCACCACGGTCAGGCCGTGCCGCCAGGCGCTGCGCGATTCCTGCGCGACCGGCAGGTCCGCCAGCTGCGGCAACAGCAGGGCCAGCGCAAAGCCGAGGCAGGCATAGGCCACCGCGATCAGGGACCAGTACAGCCAGCGCCAGCGCCGAGCGCGACGTTCGGCGGTGCGCACGGCGTCCGTTGCCGGTGGTGTGGCGGTGGCCCAGGCTTGCGCGCGTGCGCGGTCCGGCGGCACGCCGCGCGCGCGATCCCGGCGTTCGCGTGCATGGCGCGCGGTCGCCGGGCTGGCGGCGAGGGTGTGGCCTGCGGTGGCGGTCGCGGCGGCGGTCTCCGATGTCGTGTTCCCGGCGGCGATCGCGGCGGAGCGTGTGTCGCCTTCGCCCGGCGTGGAGGTGCGCGTCGCCGCGTCACCGGTCGCGGTGCGCGCGCTGGTCGTGGCCGGAGTCGCGTCGCGCGACGGAGTCTCGTCGTGACTGCTTCCGCGGCCATCGTCGCGGCGGTCCTGTTCGCCCGCCTGCTGCCGCGCGTTGTCCTGTTCCGCGGCGCGCTTGCGCGCCTTCTGGTGCGCGTCGTCGGCCTGGCGCAGGCGCGCAGCGTGCTGCGGCGCATGCGCGAAGGTGGTGCCCGCCGGCTGGCCCACGGCCGCCAGGGTGACGCCCGCGGCGCCGATCATGCCGGGCAGTCCGCCGGACGAGGTCGGATCCGGGGCGCCGACCGCCACGGCATCGGTGCGACCGGCGGCAAGCGCATCGCCGGCGAGGCGTGCCTGCAGCGGCATCTGCGCCGCAAGCTCCTGCGGCGTGCCGGCCGGCGCCGGTGTCGTGGCGTGCAGGGGCGGCTGCAGCGGGGTGCCCTGCGCCTGCAGGCCGTCACCGCGAGCGAGCAGGGCGGCCAGGCTCGACTGCACGGGCCGCTGCGTCGCGTCCTGCGACGCCAGGCCATCGCGCAGTGCGGCCGCGCCGTGCAGGTCCTCGCCAGGACGGCTGCCCGCCAGCGCCGCCGGAAGGGCCTCACGCCCGCCCGCCAGCGCACGGTCCTGCGCCACCTGCGGGCCCAGTGACGGCGGCAGGGTGCCGCGCGGATCCTGCGCCGCCTGGCGCGCGTCCGCGGCCAGCTGCGACAGCGTGCGCGCCAGCGGTTCCATCGGCGCATCGGGTCCGTTCCCCGTCGGCGGCTGCGACCCCAGCTGGAACAGCTGGCGCAATGTCTCCGGTGGCAGCTGCTGCAGCTCTCGGAACAGCGGATGCGTCGGGTTCTGGCGCCAGGCTTCGGCCAGCGTATCCGCCAGCGGGCCAGCGCCGGCGTGCTGCGCGAAGGGATTCGCACCCGGCCCGGTCAGCGGACCGCCGGGCAGGTCGCCGTGGCGGCCATGCATGTCGGGACCGCGGCGTCCGGGGTCGGGGCCGTCGTGGTCACCGTCCAGTCCCGGCAGCATCGGGCCGGGTCCGAAGTCGCGACCGGCGCCGGGCAGCAGCGCGCGCAGTGCGTCGAAGGGCGACAGGGACGTCATGGCACGCCTCCATGGACGCCGGCGCGCAACGCGCCTGCAACACCGGCACGCTAAGTCGCGCCCCCGCGTGCCGTAACTGGGGTAGACCCTAGGTCGGGCCTGTGGCGGGAACTGTCCCGGACGGGCGCGAGGCCCACCCAAAAAAAACGGGAAACCGCTGGTTTCCCGTTGAATCCGGCGTGGCCGGAGGACTTGTGTTGTGGCGGGCGCCAGCCTAGCGCGGCCCGAAATCTAATGCAACACCTTAATTTCAATCTCGTAAGTATTTGATTCAACTAGTTCGCCTGGTGCAAGGCTTCGCGTTTCAGGCGGCGGCGCGCATCCCGCGGTTCGCTCCAGGCGTTGTTGAACACGGCCGGCTCCCAGGAGCCGTAGGTGGGATTGGCCAGCATCCACCAGCGTTCGCCGAACCAGTCGTCGTACTCGGCCAGCAGCGCGGCGCGCGCCTCCGGCGTGTTGGCGACGATTTCCACGAAGTCGCCGAGCTGGTCGCCGAACTGCATCAAGACGCGGTACTCGCGGCCGGCGAGGCGGCGCCGGCACAGCTTCTCCGAACCGTTCTGCTCGCAGCCCTCGACATGGGTGCCCAGGCCGAGGAACACGCTGTCGTCCTTCACCGGCAGGCCTTCGGCGCGCAGGTTGGCGATGGTCGCGTCCTTGAGGTGCACGGCGCGGTTGGAGAGGTAGAGCAGGGTGACGCCCTTCGCGTCGGCGGCCCTGGCGAACTCGAGCACGCCCGGCAGCGGCTTGGCCTTCTTCTCGGCGACCCACTGGTCCCAGGTGACCTCGTCGTATTCGGTGCCGTTGGCCACCAGCCGCGCCTGGTAGGGCGAGTTGTCGAGCACGGTTTCGTCGATGTCCATGATCACCGCCGGCTTGAGGCCCTTGAGCGGTGCGGTCAGTTCGCGCTCGGCCGGCACCAGCGCGTCCCAGTTCGCCTCCTTCAGCGCCGCATCCAGGTGGTCGGCGGCGGCGCGGTACAGCGAGATCGTGTTGGCCTGGTACTCGGCCGAGCGCTGCATCCACAGCACTGCGTTGAGGTTGTCGTCGGCGCCCTGCGGCGCCGCGCTTGCGGCCGTGGCCGGCGCGCCCGGCGCAGCGGTGGCCGGGCCCTGCGGCGCGGTGAAGGACGTGGGCTTGCAGGCGGCCAGTGCCAGTGCGGCGACAAGCAGGGCGGTGGCGGGGATCGCGCGCATGCGGCGTGCTTCCGTGGATGCGGGCCCCGGAGTGTAGCGAAGCCGCGTTGCGGATGGTCGCGGGCCGGCGGCTATCCTGTGCGCCCGCCACGCCGACCGGACCCGCCCATGGATGCCGAAACCCCCGCGCTGCCGCTGGCCGCGGCCGAAGCCCGCGTGCTGGGTTGCCTGATCGAGAAGCAGGCCACCACGCCGGATCAGTATCCGCTCACGATCAACGCCGCGCAGGCCGCGGCCAACCAGAAGACGGCGCGCGAGCCGGTGCTGTCGCTGGACGCCGGCACCGTGCACCACGCCTTGCGCCAGCTGGAGCGCAAGGGGCTGGCGAAGCAGGTGTTCTCCTCGCGCGCGGAGCGCTACGAGCATCGCGCCGAGGCCTTCTTCAGCCTCACGCGCGGGCAGGTGGCGCTGCTCGGGCTGTTGCTGTTGCGCGGTGCGCAGACGGTGCACGAACTGCACGCGCGCAGCGAACGCATGCACGCCTTCGCCGATGTCGACGACGTGCGCCACCACCTGGATCGCCTTGCCCAGCACGTGCCGGCGCTGGTCGTACAGCTGCCGCGCGCCTCCGGGCAACGCGAGGACCGCTACCTGCACCTGCTGTGCGGCGAGGTGGACGCGGCGGCCGCGCATGGGGACGCCGCGCACGCCGCTGCACCCGCGACGGCCCCGGCGCGCGCCGCGCTCGAAGCGCGGATCGTGGCGCTGGAGGCTGAGGTCGCGCAGCTGCGCGAGCGGCTGCAGGCGCTCGAGGGGCGCGCGGCGGGCTGACGCCCGGGGCGATCAGTCGCCCAGCAGCGCGCGGATGTCGGCGAAGCCGACGCTGGCACGCACCTGCTTGCGCTCGGCGTCGGCGACCGGGTCGGCGCCATCGCGCTGCAGTTCCGCCGCCGGCAACTCGTCGAAGAACCGGCTGGGCGCGAGCCGCAGTTTTGCGCCCCAACGCTGTGCTTCCAGCGAATACGACAGCCACAGCTGCTGCTTGGCGCGGGTGATCCCGACATAGAGCAGGCGGCGCTCCTCGTCCAGGCGGCCTTCGTCGAGGCTGGCCTCGTGCGGCAGGGTGTTGTCGTCCATGCCGACGATGAACACGAAGCGGAACTCCAGGCCCTTCGCGGCATGCAGGCTCATCAGTCGCACCTGGTTGCCGGGATCGCCCTTGTCGGCATGCGACAGCAATGCGAGTTGCGCGGCGAGGTCGCCCGGGCCGGCCCCACGCGCGCCTTCGAACCAGTCGGCGAGCTCGTCGAGGTTGCCACGGCGGATGCGGAACAGTTCTTCGGTCTTGCACTGCTCGCGCAGCGCGGCGAGCAGGCCGGATCTCTCGTTGAGCCTGCGCACCAGCTCGTTCGGCGGCAGGTGCGCGGCATCGCTGCGCAGGCCGCGCAGGATGTCGGTGAACGCGCCCAGCGCATTCGCGGCGCGCGGCTGCAGCTGCTTCAGCAGGCCCATCGACTCGGCGGCGCGCGACAGCGGCAGGCGGGCGTGCTGCGCCATTTCGGCCAGCTTGGCCAGCGTGGTCGCGCCGATGCCGCGGCTGGGCGACTGCACCGCGCGCAGGAACGCGGCATCGTCGTCGGGATTGGCGACCAGGCGCAGCCACGACAGCGCGTCCTTCACTTCGCCGCGGTCGAGGAACGCGGTGCCACCGCTGAGGTGGTAGGGGATGCGCAGCAGTTGCAGCGCCTTCTCCAGCGCGCGCGACTGGTGGTTGCCGCGGAACAGGATGCAGAACTCGCTCCAGGGCGCGTCGTGCAGGGTGTGCTGGAACTGGATCTCGCCGGCGACGCGCTCCGCCTCGTGGCCGGCGTCGCGGCATTCCCAGACGCGGATGCGCTCGCCGTCGGCCTGCGCGCTCCACAGCGTCTTCGGGTGCTCGTGCGGATTGTGCGCGATCAGCGCGTTGGCGCTGCGCAGCACGCGGTTGGAGCAGCGGTAGTTCTGCTCAAGCTTGACCACGACGAGGCCCGGGTAGTCCTGGCCCAGTTGCGTCAGGTTCTCCGGGTTCGCGCCGCGCCAGGCGTAGATGCTCTGGTCGTCGTCGCCCACGCAGGTGAAGTTCGCCTTCGCCCCGGCGAGCGCCTTCAGCAGGCGGTACTGCGCGTCGTTGGTGTCCTGGCATTCGTCGACCAGCAGGTACCCGATCCGCTCGCGCCAGCCCAGCGCGGCATCCATGTCGGTTTCCAGCAGTTGCACCGGCAGCCGGATCAGGTCGTCGAAGTCGACCGCGTTGAACGTGGACAAGCGCTTCTGGTAGCGCGCGTACAGCGAGGCGGCTTCATGCTCGCGCGCGCTGCGCGCGGCCTCCGCGGCCTGTTCCGGCGACAGCCCGGCGTTCTTGATGCCGGAAACCAGCGACTGCATCGCCTGCACGGCATCGGGCTTGGCACCGGGCATCAGGTCCTTCAGCTGCGCCTGCGTGTCGTCGCTGTCGAAGATCGAGAAGCCGCGGCGCAGGCCGGCCTTTTCGTGTTCGACCTGCAGGATCTTCAGGCCAAGCGCGTGGAAGGTGCTGATGAGCACGCCTTCGGCACCATCGCCGCGGATGCGCTTGGCCACGCGCTCGCGCATTTCCTTCGCGGCCTTGTTGGTGAAGGTGATCGCGGCGATGCGCTTGGCCGGGTAGCGGCCGGACTGGATCAGGTGCGCGATCTTCTCGACGATCACCCGCGTCTTGCCGCTGCCGGCGCCGGCGAGCACGAGCAGGGGGCCTTCGCAGTGCAGGACCGCGGCGCGTTGCTGGGGGTTGAGGGACATGCGGGCGGGCAGGATGGAGCGTGTGCATTCTACAGGGCCGCACAGCCCGGCAGGGTGCCGGCGGGCCCGCCGGGACGCGCCCGCCCGCCGGGCGCGGCGCTACACTTCCGCGCATGGCCAAGCTCTATTTCTACTACTCGGCGATGAACGCCGGGAAGACCACCACGCTGCTGCAGTCGGCGCACAACTATCGCGAGCGCGGGATGCGCACGCTGATCCTGACGCCGCGGCTCGACCATCGCGCCGGCAGCGGCACGGTGGCCTCGCGCATCGGCCTGCAGGCCGAGGGCGTGGCCTTCGATCGCGAGGACGACCTGGAAGTGCTGGTCGGGCTCGACATCGCCGCGCGCGGCCGCCTGGATTGCGTGCTGGTCGACGAGGCGCAGTTCCTCGCCAGGGCCCAGGTCTGGCAGCTCAGCGAAGTGGTCGACGCGCTGCGCATCCCGGTGCTGTGCTACGGCCTGCGCACGGACTTCCGCGGAGAACTGTTCGAGGGCAGCCAGTACCTGCTGGCCTGGGCGGACGAACTGGCCGAGATCAAGACCATCTGCCACACCGGCAGCAAGGCGACGATGACCGTGCGCGTCGACGACAACGGCTTCGCGGTGAGCGAGGGGCCGCAGGTCGAGATCGGTGGCAACGAGCGCTACGTGTCGGTCAGCCGCGCCGAGTTCAAGAAGATCTCGCGTGGCGAGGGGCGGATCGAACCCTTGCAGCCATCGCTGCCGCTGGAATGAGCGTGCCGGGCGCGGCGAGGCGCCCGGACTGGCAGGCGTCGCGGATGGTCTGCACTTCGCGCACGATCACGCCGCCTTCCGGCTGTGCCTGCTGCAACTGCACCAGCATGGCCTGCAGCTGCGCCTGCGCCTGCGCCCGTTGCGCGGGCTGGCGGCAGCGGATCCCCGCGGCGTAGGCGCCCGCCAGCCACGCGGCCTTGCGCAGTTCGTGTTCGCTGGTGGCCATGCCGGCCACGGCGTCGAGCCGGGCGAGCGCGGTGGCGTCGCCGCGCTCGGCCTGGTAGCGCGCCAGCGAGATTTCGGCGCGACGCGCATGCGAGTGCTGCGGCCCGTAGTCGTCGTGGGTGAGGGCCTGCGCCTCGCGCAGCAGGGTGCCCGCGTTGTCGCGGCCGAGCGCGGCCTCGACCTCGCCGAACATGCGCAGCGTGTCTCCGACCAGGCCGTGGCGCTCGCCGAACGCGGCCTTGCGCAGCGCCAGCGCTTCGCGCAGCAACGGCTCGGCCTCCGCATCGCGACCCGCGCCGTGCAGCACCATCGCCCGGTTGAACAGGCCCCCGGCGAGCAGCGGCGCGTTGCCGGCCTCGCGCCAGATATCGAGCGCGCGATCGAGATGGCGCAGCGCGGTCGCGAAGTCGCCGCGCTCCCAGGCCACGATGGCGAGGCTGTTGTAGTTGCGCGCGACGTCGGCGTGGCGGTCGCCCAGCCGGGTGAGCAGCCAGCCCAGGGTGTCCTGGAACTCGGTCTCGGCTTCGGCGAAGCGGCCCTGGTCGACGTGCACCGCGGCCAGCTGCCGGCGCGCGTCGATCGTCGACTGGTGGCTGGGGCCGCGCAACTGCATCGCCATCGCCAGCGCCTGGCTGCAGTCGCGCTCGGCGCCGGCGGTGTTGCTCGATTCGCGTTCCAGCGAACACAGCGAGCGCAGCAGGTCGATCGCCAGCGGGTGGCGCGGGCCGGCGCTGCTGCGCAGCAACGCGAGCGCGGCGCGCATCTCGCTCAGTGCGCGCGGGGTGTCGCCGCTGGCGCTGTGCAGGCCGGCGAGGTCGGCGAGGTTCTCGACGATGCCGGCGTCGTCCTTGAGCGGATCGCGACGCAGCGCCAGCGAGCGCAGGTAGAGCACGCGCGCGGCCTCGATCCCGCGCGTGGCCTGGTGGCAGCGGCCGAGCTGCGAGTAGAACTCGGAGGCCGGCAGCGGCAGCCGCCGCTCCTCGTCGCGCGCCAGCGCCAGCAGCGGTTGCATCATGGCGATGCAGTCGCCGGCCTCGCCCTTCAGGCGCAGCACGCGGCCGAGGTCGGTCGCCGACTGCAGGCGCAGGCTGGCGGGCGGATCGCCCAGTGCCGCGACCAGCGCCGACTGCCGCCGCAGCAGCTCGAGCGCGTGGTCGTAGTCGCCCAGGCCCAGGCGCAGCCGCGCGACCACGCCCAGCAGTTCGGCGCGCGCCTGCGGCTGGCGCGAGAGTTCCTGGTCGATGCGGCGCTCGCCGCCCTCCAGCAGCTGGCGCACGTCGACGGTCGCCCCGGCGGGCCCGGCGCTGGCGTTCTCGAACAGGCCAACCACGAAGCTCTGCATCGCCTGCGCGCGCGCCGATTCCTGCACCGCCTGTTGCGCCTGCCACGCGATCATGCCCAGCGCGGTCAGCAGCACCAGCGACACCGCCAGGCCCGTGGCCAGCGCCCAGCGATGGCGGCTCACGTACTTGTGCACGCGATACGACAGGCTTTGCGGGCGCGCCATCACCGGCTTGCCGTCGAGCCAGCGCTGCAGGTCCAGCGCCAGCGCCTCGACCGACGGATAGCGTTGCTCCGGCTTCTTCGACAGCGCCTTGAGCACGATGTTGTCGAGGTCGCCGGCGACGTCGTGCACGCGGCGCCGCGCGTGCACGTCGAGGCCGCCGCCGTTGGCGACGTCGCGCTGCAGCGCCAGCGACGGCCGGGTCGGGTCGGCGTTGAGGATCGCGTCCTCCCACTGCGCGTCGCTGGGGCGCTTGAGCTGGTAGGGCTTGCTGCCCACAAGGATCTCGTACAGCACCACGCCCAGCGAATACACGTCGGTCATGGTGGTGACCGGCTCGCCGCGGATCTGCTCGGGCGCGGCGTAGTGCAGGGTGAACGTGCGCAGGCCGGTGCGGGTGTGGTCGAGCGCCTGCTCGGGCGTGTCGAGCAGCTTGGCGATGCCGAAGTCGAGCAGGCGGATGTCGTCGAGCGGCGTGACCAGGATGTTCGACGGCTTGAGGTCGCGGTGCACGATGAGGTTGGTGTGGGCGTGGCTGACCGCGTCGCAGATCTGCATGAACAGGCGCACGCGGGTCGACACGCTCGGTTCGCGCGACTTGCACCAGTCGGTGATCGGTTCGCCCTCGACGTACTCCAGCGCCAGGTAGGGCTGGTTGTCGCTGCTGATGCCGGCGTCGAGCAGGCGCGCGATGTGCGGGTGCTCGAGTCGCGCGAGGATCTGCCGTTCGCGGGTGAAGCGCAGGCGCAGGTTGGGGTCGGCCAGGCCCGGGCGCAGCAGCTTCAGCGCGACGCGGCGCTGGTACAGGCCGTCGGCGCGGCGCGCCAGCCATACCTGGCCCATGCCGCCTTCGCCGAGCATGCGCTCGAGTTCGTACGGGCCGACGTGGGCCCCGGCATGCACGCCCGGATGCGGCGTGATCAGCGGTTCGGAGAGGAAGTCCTCGCTCTCGGCTTCCAGCGAGAGCAACTGCGCGAGGTCATCGGCCAGCCGTGCGTCCTCGTCGCGCAGTTCGGCCAGGCGCCGGGCGCGGGCCTCGTCGTCCAGCTCGAGCAGCGCGTCGAGCAGGGGCGACAGGCGTTGCCAGCGTTCGGCGTCCATAAAGCCAATGATGTCGCGCGCAGCGCGACGATCACTCCCCCTCCCCCGCTGCGCGGGGGAGGGCAAGGGGTGGGGGCGAGGCGCACCGGGACTGCCCGGGGGGAGCCATGACGATCACTCCCCCTCCCCCGCTGCGCGGGGGAGGGCAAGGGGTGGGGGCGAGGCGCGCCGGGACTGCCCGGGGCGTGCCATGACGATCACATCCCGGCGCCGCGATGCGGGGCGGGCAAGGCCGGGCGCGCGGCGCGACACGGCCGCCGGCTCAGTCATCCTGCTTCAGCGACGCCAGCAGGAACATCCGCGCCTTCTGCCAGTCGCGGCGGATGCTGCGGTCGGAGCGGCCGAGCAGGGTGGCGATCTCGGCTTCGGACAGGCCACCGAAGTAGCGCAGCTCCACCACGTGCGCGAGCCGGGCGTCGACATTGGCCAGGCGGGTCAGCGCCACGTCCAGCGCCAGCATGTCGTCGTCCAGGCGCAGGCCGCCCTCGATGTCCTGCGGCAGGTCGGTGACGCGGTGCAGGTCGCCGCCGCGCTTCTGCGCCAGCCGCTGGCGGGCATAGTCGACCACCACGCTGCGCATCGCGGACGCGGCGTAGGCGAAGAAGTGGGCGCGGTCGTCGAACTGGATCTCGCGCCGGCCGATCAGCTTGAGGTAGGCCTCGTGGACCAGCGCGGTGGCGTCGAGCGTCTGCCCCATCTGGCCGGACAGCTGCCGCCGCGCCATGGTGTGCAGTTCCTGGTACAGCGTGGCCAGCACCTGGTCGAGCGCACGGCGATCGCCGCCGCGCGCGGCATCGAGCCAGAGGGTGATGTCGGCGTTGTCGGCCATGCGCTCGGGGGAAGTGGACGGGGCAACGCCCGGACTATACCGCGAAGGGCCGCCGCGCCGGGCCTCAGCGCTGGCAGTGGCCGCACCAGACCGTGGCGCGCTGGGCCACCAGGGCCTGCCGGAGCGGGCGGCCGCAGCGCGGGCAGGGTTCGCCGCCGCGGCCGTAGGCGGCCAGTTCCTGCTCGAAATAGCCCGGCGCGCCGTCCGGCGCCAGGAAGTCGCGCAGGGTGGTGCCGCCGCGGCGGATGGCGTGGTCGAGGATGCGGCGGATCTCGCCGGCCAGCGCCGCGTAGCGCTCGCGCGAAACCCGCCCGGCTTCGCGCAGCGGCGACACCCCGGCCGCATGCAGCGCCTCGGCGACATAGATGTTGCCCACGCCCACCACCACCCGCTGGTCCATCAGGAACGCCTTGACCGGCGCCGTGCGCCCGCGGCTGCGCGCGAACAGGTAGTCGCCGTCGAAGTCGTCCGACAGCGGTTCGGGGCCGAGCTCGCGCAGCAACGCGTGCGTCGTGCCGGCCGGCTGCCACAGCAGGCAGCCGAAGCGGCGTGGATCGTTGAAGCGCAGCACGCGCCCGGAATCCGGCCCGCCGTCGTCGAGCACGATGTCGACATGGTCGTGCGCGCGCACCGGGGTGGCCGCCGGCAGCACGCGCAGGCTGCCGGACATGCCCAGGTGCAGCAGCGCGCTGCCGGCGTCGGTGTCCAGCAGCAGGTACTTCGCGCGGCGGCGCACGCGTTCGATCTTCCGGCCGGGAAGCAGGTCGCCGATTTCGTCGGGGATCGGCCAGCGCAGGTCCGGCCGGCGCAGGGTGACGGTCCGCACGCGGCGGCCTTCGACGTGCGGCGCGAGGCCGGCGCGCGTGGTTTCGACTTCGGGCAGTTCAGGCATGCGCGGATTGTCGCAGGCGCGGCGGGTGCCGGCGTCGAGGATCCAGTCGGGATCGTTCAGTCGGGATCGGCCAGCGCGACCCGGCCATGCGCGTCCAGCGACAGCGGCGCGTCGAACGCCTGTGACAGGCGCTCGGCGGTGAGCACCTCGTCGCGCGGCCCGTCGGCGACCACGCGCCCGGCACGCAGCAGCACCACGTGGCCGATCTCGGGCACCAGCTCCTCCAGGTGATGGGTGGCCAGCAGCAGGGTGGTGCCCTCGCGCGCGAGGACGCGCAGCGACTGCAGCAGGCGGTGGCGCGCGACCGGGTCGAGCCCGGTGGTGGGTTCGTCCAGCAGCAGCGCGGACGGGCCGTGGACCAGCGCGCGCGCGATCAGCACCCGGCGTGCCTCGCCGGTGGACAGCGTGGCGTAGTCGCGACCGGCGAGATGGCCGGCCTCCACGCGCGCCAGCGCGGCGGCGGCCTGCGCCCGCATCGCCGGCGTCGCCTCGCCCGCGGGTAGCGGCGCCAGGCGGGCATCGAACGCGCCCAGCACCACGTCCTCGACCTGCAGCTCCGGCAGCGTGGCGAGGGCGTCGTGCATGGCGCCGGTGACGATGCCCAGGCGGGCGCGGATCTCGCGCACGTCCCACAGGTGCGCGCCGAGGAGGCGCACCGCCGGCCGGCCGTCGTCGTGCGCCAGCGGATACAGCTGGCGCGTGACCAATTGCAGCAGGGTCGACTTGCCACAGCCGTTGGGGCCGAGGAGGGCGGTGTGTCGGCCCTGCGGCAGGCGCAGGCTGACACCGTCGAGCGCGCGCCGGTCGCCGCGCAGCACGCTGGCGGCATCGAGTTCGACCAGGGGTGGCGGGGCGGTGTCGGGCATCGTCGGCATCGGGCGGCGGGGACTGAACAGGCGTCACACCATACGCAGGCGCAGGGGGTGGCGATCATGCGACTTCGGCCCCATCATGCATGGGGTTCACCTTCTTCCGACATCGCCATGCCCGCTTCCCTGCTCGATTTCCTGGCCGGCGGCCTACTGCAGTTCGGCTTCTGGTCGCTCGCGCTGTACTTCCTGGTCGCGACCCAGCTGACGATCTTCTCGGTCACGCTCTACCTGCACCGCAGCCAGGCGCATCGCGGCGTGGATTTCCACCCGGTGCTGAACCACGTGTTCCGCTTCTGGACGTGGCTGACCACGTCGATGATCACCCGCGAGTGGGTGGCCATCCACCGCAAGCACCACGCCAAGTGCGAGACCGAGGAAGACCCGCACAGCCCGATGTACAAGGGCATCCGCACCGTGTTCTGGAAGGGCGTGGAGCTGTACCGCGAGGCGCGCGGCATGCGCGGCGACATCGAGCAGTACGGCAAGGGCGCGCCGGACGACTGGATCGAGCGCCACCTCTACACCCCGCACGCGACGATGGGCCCGACCGTGCTGCTGTTCGCCAGCTTCGCGCTGTTCGGCTTCGCCGGCGTCGCGATCTGGGCGCTGCAGATGGCATGGATCCCGTTCTGGGCCGCAGGCGTGGTCAACGGCCTCGGCCACTGGTGGGGCTACCGCAACTTCGAGACCACCGACACCGCCACCAACCTCTCGCCGTGGGGCGTGTGGATCGGCGGCGAGGAGCTGCACAACAACCACCATGCCTTCCCGTCGTCGGCCAAGTTCGCGCTGCGCAAGTGGGAGTTCGACATCGGCTGGGCGGTGATCAAGGGCCTGGAGAAGGTGAAGCTGGCGAAGGTGCTGCGCGTCGCGCCGTCGCTCGACGTGCGCCCGAACATCCACGTGCCCGACACCGACACCATGAAGGCGCTGCTGGCGCATCGCTTCCAGGCCATGACCGACTACCAGCGCAACGTGCTGGCGCCGGCGCTGCGCGAGGAAGCGCGCGCCGCCGGTGCGAAGCTGCGCGCGCTGCTGCCGCGCCACCAGCGCAAGGGTCTGGTGGACGACGGCCGCTGGCTCAAGCCCGACGCGCGCGAACAGCTGCGCCAATGGGTGGCCCAGCGGCCGCGCATCCACACCCTGGTGGAGTACCGCCGCAAACTGGCCGCCGTGCTCGAGACGCGCACCAGCAACGCCGCCGAAGCACTGCACAACCTGCAGGCCTGGTGCCGCGAGGCCGAAGCCAGCGGCAACCGCGCGCTGCAGGAGTACGCCGAGCGCCTGAAAGGCTATTCGCTGCAGTCGGCGCGCGCCTGAAGTCCCCTGTCCCGCTTGCGGGAGAGGGGCGCGCGCAGCGCCGGGTGTGGGCCAGCGCCGATCGCAATGCCATGAACAGACCGAGCCTGCTTCTCGTCCTCCTGCTGCCTGCGGCGGCCTCCGCCCAGGTCACGCACACCGGCGAGTACCTCGCGAAGATGGACACCGACGGCGATGGCCGCGTGTCGCTGGCCGAATACCAGGCCTGGATGAGCTATGCCTTCGACGGCATGGACCGCAATGGCGACGGCGTGCTGACGCCCGATGAACTGCCCGGTGGCAAGGGCCCCGCGCTGACCCGCGAAGCGCACCTCGCGCGGCTGGCCGAGCGCTTCCGCCGCCAGGACGTGAACCGCGACGGCGTCCTCGACGCACGCGAACTCGCCGCGCCGCCGCGCTGAGCGGTCAGGCCGCCGGCAATCCCAGCCGCGCACGCACCTCCGCCGCGATCCGCGCGGTTTCCCGCAGCGGTTCCGCGGTGAACGGCGCCAGCCCGGCATCGGCCGGGCGGATGCGGCCGCGGGCCAGCAGCGCGTCGAGGAAGCGCCGCGGCCGTCCACTGGCCACGTGCGGTTCGAACACGAACACCGGTACGCGAGTGGCGCAGGCCTCGGACACCATGTTCACCGAGTCGGGCGTGCACACGATGCGGTCCGCCCAGGCCAGCAGGCCCGCGTAGGGATTGGCGCCGTCACCCGCGGCGCCGCTCCAGACCAGGCCCGGGGTGCGCGCGAAGCGATCGCGCAGGATCGCGACCAGGGCCGCGGGCGTGCGTCGCGACGTCGTCGCCAGCACGCTGCCACCGGTCGCGGCGCAGCCAGCCGCGAGCCCCGCGCAGGAGGCATCGAAGCGCGCCGCATCGAACGGCGCGCGTGGCGTCGGCGCGCCGACCAGCAGCGCGGTGCGCGGCGCCGGCAGGGCGGCGAAGGCGGGGAACGCGTCGCGCGCGGCCTCCAGCCAGGCGTCGTCGACCGGGTTCACGCTGCCGAGCAGGGTGAGCACGTTGTCGCCCACGAGGGCGTCGTGCTCCGGCGCGACCACCAGGTCCCAGTGCGCGGGGTCGAGGCGCGGATCCAGCACCTGCACCACGCGCGATCCGGCCGCCCGCAGCAGGCGCGTTGCCAGCGCCGCCTGGCGGCCACAGCCCACCGCCACCCGCGGCGGCGCGCGCAGGACTGCCACGAAGTCCGCGCCGAAGGCCGCGTCACTTCCCGGCCAGCGCCGGGGCGCCAGCCAGCGCCAGGGCGCGCGCGGCGCGAGCGTCAGCACCGGCGCCGCAGCGCTCCTCGGGGACGCCAGCGCGTCGGCCAGCGCCGTGGCCTGGCGGAGGTTGCCGGCACGGTCGTCGCTGACGGCCCGGATTCGTGCTGAATCGACGGCCGCGGCGTCGTCTTGTTCCAAATTTGTAATCATCCGTTCCGATGACCGCGGCTGAACGCTGTGCGTGGAACTCTACACTGCCCGCCAGCCGCGTTCCGCCGATCCACGAGGACGCCCACGAGGAAGCCCGATGACCACACCGCTGTCCGATCCCGCGCTCGACCAGTTGTTCCGCACCGCCCGCACGCACAACGCGTTCACCGTCGACATCGACGACGACACCCTGCGCCGGCTCTACGACCTGGTGAAGCTGGGGCCGACCGAGGCCAACTCCTGCCCGGCGCGCTTCGTGTTCGTGAAGTCGCGGGCGGCCAAGGACAGGCTCGGGCCCGCGCTCAGCGAGGGCAACCACGCCAAGACGATGGCGGCGCCGGTGACGGTGATCGTCGGCTATGACATGCGTTTCTACGACAAGCTGCCGGTGCTGTTCCCGCACGTCGACGCCAAGAGCTGGTTCGAGGGCTCGCCGGAGGAGCGCCTGTACCGCGTGGCGCTGCGCGGATCGAGCATGCAGACCGCCTACCTGATCATGGCCGCGCGCGCGCTCGGCCTCGACACCGGGCCGATGACCGGCTTCGACAACGCCAAGGTCGACGCCGCCTTCTTCGCCGGCACCGCGATCAAGTCGAACGTGCTGGTGAACCTCGGCCGCGGCGACGCCTCGGCGATCTTCCCGCGTTCGCCGCGCCTGTCGTTCGACGAAGCGGCGCGCATCGAGTGATGCGCCCTGCCGCCAATGCCACGAGGCGCTCCGCAACGGCCAAGGGCTGTTCCTTCCCCCGCGTGCGGGGGGAGGTGCCGAAGGCGGACGGGGATGCGCCGACCGCGCGTGAAAGCGCCCTCATCCGCCTCGCCGGGGCACCTTCTCCCGAGGTTGGGAGGAGGGGAATCGTCTCGGGTATCGACGTCGCCTGGAGAAACCTGACGTCCCGATCCCCGATCCACATTGCCCTTGGACTCGCGCTCGCGGCGTCCGCGTTCGCCGCCAGCGCCGCGCCGGTGACGTACCGGATCGATCCGGCGCATACCGACGTGATTGCGCAGTGGAACCACCTCGGCTTCTCCAACCCCACCGCGCATTTCGGCCAGGTCGAGGGCACGATCGTCTACGACGCCGACAACGTCGCGGCGTCCTCGGTCGAAGTGACGATCCCGATGTCGGGCCTGAACTCGCACGTCGCGCGCTTCGACGAGCACCTGCGCAACGCCGATTTCTTCGACGCGGTGAAGTTCCCGGTCGCGACGTTCAGGAGCACCTCGGTCGAGGCCGCGGGCGAAGGGCGGCTCAAGGTCGCCGGCAGCCTCACGATCAAGGACATCACCCGGCCCGTGGTGCTGGACGTGGTGCTCAACAAGGCCGCGCCGCACCCGCGCCACCATCGGCCGACGATCGGCTTCGACGCCACCGCCAGCGTGCTGCGCAGCGCGTTCGGCCTCGGCCGAGGCGCGCCCGCGGTCAGCGACGAAGTGAAACTCCGCATCACCACCGAGGCGCAAGCCGCAGCGGACTGATCGATCCGCCTCCACCCGCATCCGTTCCACGCCCACTCGACTCCCGCCACCGCCTTCCAAGAGGAACCGCCATGAAGACCGACGCCCGGCTGCTGCTCCTGCCGCTCGCCCTGACGTTCGCGCTTGCCGCCTGCAAGCCCGCGACCCCTGCCGCCGACGCCACCGTCGCAGCGGCGCCCGCACCGGCCGCCGACGCCGCGCCCGCGCCTGCCGCCGAGCCGGCGGTCGCGCCAGTGGTGGCCGCCTCGGGCACCTACAAGATCGACCCCAGCCACACCAACGTGCTGGTGTCCTGGAACCACTTCGGTTTCTCCAACCCGAGCATCAACTTCGGCGACGCCGAGGGTGCCATCGTCTACAACGCCGAGGACCTGGCCGCCTCCAGCGTCGAGGTGACCCTGCCGATCTCCGGCCTCAGCGCGCTCGCCGCCGATTTCCACGACCATCTGGCCAGCGCCGACTGGCTGGACGCGGCGAAGTTCCCGAACGCGACCTTCAAGAGCACGCGCGTGCAGGCCGCCGGCACCAACCAGCTCACCGTGGAGGGTGACCTGACCGTGAAGGGCGTGACCAAGCCGGTGACGCTCGACGTGACCCTCAACGGCGCCGGCGAGCACCCGATGCGCAAGGTCCCGGCGATCGGCTTCGATGCCACCACCACCCTCAAGCGCAGCGACTTCGGCCTCGGCGCCTACGCGCCTGCGGTCAGCGACGAGGTGAAGGTGCACATCACCACCGAGGCCTTCGTCGCCGCGAAGTGACCCCCGGGGACGCCGTCGCCAGCGGCGATGGCGTCCCGACGGCGGGTCGCGGACGCTAGAATGCCGGCATCCGACGCAGGGCCCCCGACATGACCGCCAACGCCCAACCCACCCAGGCCAACGCCGAACGCCGCTACGAGGTGCATCGCGCCGACCTGCCGTTGAGCTGCCCGCTGCCGTCGATGGCGCTGTGGAACTCGCACCCGCGCGTGTACCTGCCGATCGAGACCGAGGGCGGCCAGAGCGACTGCCCGTACTGCGGCGCGCACTTCGTCCTGGTCGACTGACGCCACCGTCCGCGCCGCGCGCATGCCGCGCCCGCTGACCGTCGTGCAGCTGCTCCCGGCGCTGGAAGCCGGCGGCGTCGAGCGTTCCACGATCGAGATCGCCGCCGCGCTGGTTGCGGCCGGCCACCGCGCCATCGTCGTATCCGCCGGAGGACGGCTGCTGCCGCAGCTGCAGGCGACCGGTGCCGAACACATCGCCCTCGCCATCGGCCGCAAGTCGCCGATGGTGCTGCGCCACGTGCGCACGCTGCGCGCGCTGTTCGCGCGCGAGGGGGTCGACATCGTGCACGCCCGCTCGCGGTTGCCCGCGTGGCTGGGCCGCTGGGCGCTGCGCGGCCTGCCGGCGGCGTCGCGACCACGCTTCATGACCACCGTGCACGGGCTGAACTCGCCTTCGCGCTACAGCGCGATCATGGCCCGCGGCGAACGCGTGGTCTGCGTGTCGGCGACCGTGCGCGACTACGTGCTGCGCCACTATCCGCAGACCGATCCGGGCGTGCTGCGCGTGATCCCGCGCGGCATCGACGTGGCCGAATTCCCGCACGCGCCATGGCCGGACCGCGCCGCGCGCCAGCGCGTGGCCGCGTTTCATCCCGCGCTCGCCGGCGACGGCCCGCTGCTGCTGCTGCCCGGTCGCGGCACGCGCCTGAAGGGGCACGCCGATGCGTTGGCGCTGCTGGGCCGCCTGCGCGGCGAAGGCGTCGACGCGCGGCTGTGGATGCCCGGCGGGCGCGATCCGTCGCGCGCGGCCTACGTCGCGGAACTCGAGGCCGCGGCGGCGTCGCACGGCATCGCCGCCGCGGTGGCGATCACGCCGCAGACCAGCGCCATCGCCGAGGCCTATGCCGCCAGCGACCTGGTGCTGCAGCTGTCGCACAAGCCCGAGGCATTCGGGCGCACCGTGATCGAGGCGCTGTCGGTGGGCCGCGCGGTGGTCGGCTGGGACCACGGCGGCGTCGGCGAACTGCTGCGGGAACTCCAGCCCGCCGGCGCGGTGGCGCCGTTCGACGCACGCAGTCTGCTGGACACGGTGCGGACAATGGTCACGCAGCCACCGTCGCTTCCCGGTACGATGCCCTACACCCTGCAGGCCATGCAGGCGGCCACCCTTTCGGTCTATGACGAACTCCGCGACGCTCCCCGCGCCTCCCGCTGACGCGTCCGCCACCGGCTGGCGCTGGGCGCCGCACTGGGTGCTGGCGTTCGTCGCGCTGTGGCCGGCGCCGGGCTACGCCGAGGGCGTGATGGTGCTCGGCGCGCTGGCCGCGATCGTGCATCTGCTGGTCGGACGCTTCCGCGGTGGCATGCAGCTGCTCAGCCACCGCGCGTGGGCCCTGACCAGCGTGCTGTTCTGCGCCTACTGGCTGCCGCAGCTGCTGTCGTCGATCGATGCGGTCGACCACGGCCGCGCGTTCCGCGAGTCGCTGGTCGACCTGCGCTACCTGCCGTTCCTGTGGCTGGCGGCGTCGGCGGTGGCCAACCCGCGCGGCCGGCGCCTGACCTTCGGCGGGCTCGCGGTGATCGTTGGCGTGTGGACGCTGGATGCGCTGGTCGAGGTGGCAACCGGCACCAGCCCGCTGTTCGCCGGCATCGACGGGCTCAAGCAGGTGATCAGCGGCCGGCCGATGTGCTCGATCGGCGAGCTCGCCCAGGCCGACCGCCTCGGTGGCGTACTCGGCCCGTGCAACCTCAAGCTCGGCGTGGTCCTGGCCAGCCTGTCGCCATTCGCGCTGTACGTCGCCGGTCGCCGGTTCGGCGTTGCCGGCTGGATCGTGGCCGCGACGGCGGTCGGCATCGTGGTGCTGTTCGCCGGTTCGCGTGCGTCGTGGATCACCTATGCGCTGGTGCTGCTGTTCTCCGGCTGGGGCCTGCTGGGCTGGAAGAAACTGCTTGCCGTGTTCGCCGCGGGCGGCGTGATCCTGGCGGTGCTGTCGTTCGCCTCGCCGCAGGTGCAGCAGCGCCTGGTGCGTACCGCCGCGGCCTGGACCGCGGGCGACGACGGCGTCGACACCGCGCTGTCGGGGCGCACGCGCATCTGGGGCGCGGCCGTGTGCATGGCGCGCGAACATCCGGTCAACGGCATCGGCGCACGCGGCTTCCGCGAAGCGTTCCCGGCGTGCGACCCGGAACCGGGCGAAGTCGCGGCCTGGGGCGACGGCCCGGCCTTCCACGCGCACCAGATCGTGCTGGAGATCCTCAGCGAGACCGGCCTGCTCGGCCTGCTGCTGTGGCTGGCCGGCGCCGCGCTGGCGTGGCGTGCCTGGCGGTTCTCCGATGCCGCGGCCCGCGATCGCGCGCGACCGGCGATGCTGGCGTTGGCGGTGACGGTGTTCCCGTTGAACACGCACCTGGCGTTCTATTCGACGTTCTGGGGCGGGCTGACGCTGCTGCTGGCGGCGCTGTACGCGGGGAGCCTGCTGGCGCGTAGCAGCGATTGAGTTTTCTAGAAAGAACAGGGCTTCCGCACGCCTGCGGCGCGCGGGTTCATTTCTTTTTCTGGCCAAAAAGAAACGAACCAAAGAAAAGGGCCTTCCTCGACAAGGCAAACTCGCGATTTGCAACGACAACAAGATTTTTCGACACGGCATCCCTGCCGTGGCGAAAAACGGCGCACATCCGTGTGCGCCGCCCTTCGGGTTTCCGATTGGCGAGGTTATCTAGTTCAACCACAAGAGCAGTGGCTTGCCTTGCTCGACCTTCAGATGCGGGCCGCCCCATAGACCCATAGGGCGGCGGGCAGGATGCCCGCCGTTTTCCGACCGAGCCATGGAGGGCGAGTCGGAAAATCCCGTTGATACCTGCTTGGCTGGTTAGCTGTGTCGGGAAAGCGTTTTTCTTTGGTTCGTTTCTTTTGACGCTTATCAAAAGAAATGAACCCGCGCGCCGCAGGCGGGCGGAAGCTTTTGCCTTAACCCGCGGCGACTCAGCGCCTCCAACAACAGATCAATACACCGACGACCCATCCGGCTGCCGCTTGAAGCGGCGATGGATCCACAGGTACTGCTCGGGCGCCGCGCGGACCATGGTTTCGATGCCGGCGATCACGCGCGCGGTGTCGGCGGTGGCATCGTCCGAAGGAAAGTCCTCGAGCGCCGGCCGCAGCGTCAGCGTGTATCCGCCGTCGGGGCGGCGGCGGTGCTGGTACAGCACCACCGCGGCGCCGGACAGCCGCGCCAGCGCATGGGTCGAGGTCAGGCTGTGCGCCGGATGGCCGAAGAAGGGCACGAACACCGCGTCGCCGCGGCTGGGATCCTGGTCCGGCGCGTACCACAGCAGCCCGCCTTTCTTGAGGTGGCGCACCGCGCCGCGCACGTCCTGCTTGGGGAACATCGCCGCCGCGTAGCGCGCGCGGCCGCGGCGCACCGCCCACTCCATCGCCGGTTCGGCGTGGGGGCGATACATGCCGGCCAGCGGCGCGTAGTCGCACATCAGCCGGCCGCACATTTCCAGCGTGCTGAAGTGGCCCGACACCACGATCACGCCGCGACCGCCGGCGCGCGCGGCTTCGAGATGTTCCAGGCCTTCGACCACCAGGCCCTTGCGCATCGGCGCGATCGATCCCCACCACGCCCGCGCGAACTCGAACAGGCCGATCCCGAGCGCGGCGAAGTGTTCGCGCAGCAGCGCGGCGCGCGCCGCGTCGTCCAGCGCGGGGAAACACAGCGCAAGGTTGCGCGCGGCCACCGCGCGGCGTTCGCGCAGCAGCGCGTGCAGCAGCGCACCGATCATCCGCCCAAGGACACGTTGCGCCGGCCACGGGAGGCGGGCGGCCAGCGCCATCGCGCCGATGCCCAGCCAGGTCGGCCAATGGCGTGGGCCCAGTGGTGGGCGGTGAGCGCTGGGGTCCGTCGAGCTCATGGCGTGGATTGTAATCGGTGGGATGGTCGCTTCCGCTGCCTGCCGTTCCTGGCTTCGGCATTGCCGTCCCGGGCGCAGCGAGGGATCTGCTTCCGTCGTCGGCGGGAGCGGGCCATGTCCGTGGTAGCGATGCGATGTTGCATGGAAAGCCGCAGATCCCTCGCTGCGCTCGGGATGACAACGCGACAGGCTTTCCCGATTCCCGATTCCCGATTCCCGGCTATGCTTTGCCGATGCCCGCCGACCCGACCGAACGCCTGCTGCGCGGCCTGTACTCGGCCGTGCTGTACCAGCTGGTACCGGTCACCGTGTACCACCTGATCTGGCGCGGCTTCCGCCAGGAGGCCTACTTCGAGCGCTGGGGCGAGCGCTATGCGCGCTACGGCACGCCGGTGCCGCGAGCGCCGGTGTGGGTGCACGCGGTGTCGGTGGGCGAGGTCAATGCGGTGGCGCCGCTGGTGAACGCGCTGCTCGCCGCGCGTCGGGGCGAACGCCTGCTGGTGACCACCATCACGCCCACCGGCTCGGCGCGCGTGCGCGCGCTGTGGGGCGATCGCGTCGAGCATGTCTACCTGCCGTACGACCTGTCGGGCGCGGTGCGCCGTTTCCTGGCCCAGTTCTCGCCGCAGATCGCGCTGGTGGTCGAGACCGAGCTGTGGCCCAACCTGCTGTTCTGCTGCCGCGACGCCGGCATCCCCGCCTACATCGTCAACGCGCGGCTGTCCGAACGCTCGCTGCGCGGCTATCGCGTGCTGCGCCCGCTGCTGGCGCGGGTGCTGCGCACGGTGCGCCGGGTGGCGGCGCAGTCGGCGGAGGATGCGCGCCGCTTCGCCGCGCTGGGCGCGCCGGAGGCGGTGCTCGCGGTCACCGGCAACCTCAAGTACGACATCGACATCGACACCGCGCAGGTCGCGCGCATGGCCGCGGGCTTCCGCGAACGCATCGGCGCGCGCCCGGTCTGGATCGCGGCCAGCACGCACCCGGAGGAAGAGGCGCCGGTGGTGGCGATGCATGCGCGCCTGCGCGAACGCTGGCCGGACCTGCTGCTGCTGTGGGCGCCGCGGCATCCGGAACGGTTCCGCAACGCGACCCAGCAGGCGATCGATGCCGGCTGGCGCGTGGCGACGCGCAAGCTCACGCAGTGGCCCGACCCGGGCGACGCGGTGTTCGTGATCGACACCCTGGGCGAGCTGCAGTCGTTCTACGCCTGCGCCGACGTCGCCTTCGTCGGCGGCAGCCTGCAGGACATCGGCGGCCACAACCTGCTCGAACCGGCGGCGGTCGGCACGCCCGTGGTCAGCGGCCCGCACCTGCACAACTTCAGCGACATCGCGCGCCAGCTCGAGGCGGCCGGCGCGCTGCGCATCGGCGATGACGCCGCCGCCGTCGGCGCGCTGGTGCAGGGCTTGCTCGGCGATCCCGGCGAGCGCGAACGCATGCGCGCGGCGGGCCTGGCGCTGGTGCAGGCCGGGCGCGGCGCGCTGCAGCGCACGCTCGATCTCATCGCGCCGGACCTGCCGCCGGCAGCCTGATCGCCGGCCGGAAACGAAGAAGCCGGCGACCCGCGCCGGCTTCTTCGTCAAGCACGCACCCGGGGGATTACTGCTGCGTCGGCGCGGTCACGTCGACCGACAGCAGGCGGTTCACGTCCTGCACGGTGGTCGCGTCGAGCGTGCCCGCCGCCTGCTCCAGCAGCAGGCGGTTGCGCAGGTAGTTGTAGCGCGAGCTGGCATAGGCCTGGCGCGCGGCGAACAGGTTCTGCTGGTTGATCAGCACGTCGATGACGGTGCGGGTGCCGACCTCGAGGCCCACCTGCGAGGCGTCGTACGCGCTCTGCGCCGACACCAGCGCCAGCCGGCGCGCCTCGACCTCGGTGATGCCCGCCACCAGGGCCTGGTAGGCGTAGCGCGTGTTTCGCTCGATCGCGCGGCGCGACTGCTCCAGCTGGTCCTGCGCGATGTCGCGGCTGGCGATCGCCTGGCGCACGCGCGACTGGGTGGCGCCGCCGGAGAAGATCGGCACGGTCAGGGTCAGGCCGATCGAGTTGCCTTCGTCGTTGACCGACACGCTGCCCGGCGAGGGCGAGTACCAGCTGGTGTTGTTGCTGTAGGTCGCGCCGAGGTCGAGCGTGGGCAGGTGGCCCGAACGCGCGGCGGTGACGCCGTGCTCGGACGCCAGCACCGAGTAGCGCGCGGCCTGCAGGCTGGGATTGGTGTCGATCGCGCGCTGCACCCAGGCCTCGGCGTCGCCGCCGACCGGCAGCTCGGGCTTGAAGTCCTCGGGCAGGGCCTTGAGCGCATGCACCGGCGTGCCGGTGATCTCGGCCAGCGCCTGATAGGCATCCTGCAGCGCGTTGCGCGTGAGGATGGTGTTGGCGCGCGCCCCGTCGTACTGGGCGCGGGCTTCGTGCACGTCGGTGATCGGCGCCAGGCCCACTTCGAGGCGCTTGTCGGCGTAGTCGAACTGCTTCTGGAACGCGGCCTCGGCGGCCTCGGCCGCGGCCAGCGTCTCCAGCGACACCAGCACGTCGAAGTAGGCGTTGGCGGTGCGCGAGATCAGCGCGTCGCCGGCGGCTTCCAGGTCGTAGTCGGCGGCGGTGCTGACGTCGCGCTGCGCGCGCAGGTTGGACACCGCAGCCCAGTCGAACACGGCCTGGCTCAGCGTGGCGCGGTAGTTGCGGCTGCGCCCGGTGCCGGTGGTGCCGGCGTCGTGCGCGCGACCGAGGCTGGCCTGGCCGCCCAGCGACGGCAGCAGCGCGGCGCGGGCCTGCACCGCGCCTTCGCGCGTGGACAGGCGGCTGGACTCGGCGATCGACAGCTGCGGGTCGTTGAGCCGCGCCAGCTCGTAGGTCTGCATCAGGTCCTCGGCGAACACCGGCGCGGACGTCAGGGCGAGCACAAGGGCGGCGGCGAGGGGGCGGCGAATCATCGTGAATCCTTCAGGCAAGATCGGGTCGTGTGGTCAGAACTTGAATTCGGGCGGCGGCTCGGCGCCGGCCAGGTAGGGCAGTTCGGTCTCGAACAACGATTCGACGGTGGTGGCGTTGACACCGCCATCGCCGTCGCCGTTGCGCAGCAGCACCGCTTCCATCGCCGGCACGCGGCCGCGGACGACGAACATCACGCCGCCCGGACGCAGCCACTGCAGGAAACGTGACGGCACCACGTCGACCGCGCCGGTGACGCAGATGGCGTCGAACTGGCGATCGGGCTCCCAGGCGAAGGCGTCGGCGGTGACCACCTCGGCGTTGGCCAGGCCCTGCGCCTGCAGCCGGCCGCGCGCGGCGTCGGCGAGGTCGGGATGGCGCTCGAGGCTGACGACTTCGCGCGCCAGCGACGCCAGGCAGGCGGTCAGGTAGCCGCTGCCGGTGCCGATCTCCAGCACCGACTCGCCGCCTTCCAGCGCCAGCGCCTGCAGCGCACGGCCTTCCAGCACCGGCTTGAGCATGGTCTCGCCGTGGCCGAGCGGAAGCGCCAGGTCGGCGTAGGCGAGCGCGCGGTGGCGCTCGTCGACGAAGGCTTCGCGCGGCAGTCGCGCCAGCACGTCCAGGACGCGCGCATCGAGTACGTCCCAGGGACGGATCTGCTGCTCGACCATGGTTTCGCGAGCCTTGGCGTAATCGAACGTCATCGTGCTGTCCGGGGGGGAAGAACCGCGATTCTAGCGGCCAGATCGGGCAAATTCGCGCAGGAATGATCGCCATTGGCGGCAATCCGGCTGAGTGCCGGAAGTCACCGCGACCGATGGCGCCCGGCGCGGGCTCATGGCCGGCCCGCCGGGCGGGTGGCGTAGGCGCGCAGGAACATGTCGACCGTGGACTCGACATGCGCGTCCACGTCGCACTGAGGCGGCTGCGCGCACAGGCCACACGCCATGCGCGTGTGCAGGTCGCCCTTGAGCAGGCAGAAGAACTGCACGGCGGCGCGATGCTGGTCGGGCACGTCCAGCTCGCCACTGGCCGCGCGCGCCTCGAGGAAGGCCGAGAACGCGCGCTGGATGCGCTCCGGGCCGGCCTGCCAGAACATCTGGCGCAGGCGGGCGTCGCTGCCGGGCGTCATCATCATCCGGTGCGCGGACAGCGCGGCATCGCTGGTGATCATCGCGAAGAAGGCCCGGGCGATGCCGCCGAGCTGGGCGCGCAACGGTGCCGACGGGTCGGTCTGGAACAGGTCGTCCGGCATCAGCGTGGCGCAGACCATGCGTACGGCTTCGCCGACGAGGGTTTCCTTGTCGCCGAAATGGCTGTAGACGGTGAGCTTGGAGACCCCGGCCTCGGCCGCGATCTGGTCCATGCTCGCGCCCTCGAAGCCGTGCAGGGTGATCATGCGGCTGGCGGCATCAAGGATGGCGGCCCGCTTGGCCAGGTCCTTGGGTCGCCCCGGACCGGCGGGCGCCTTGGCGTGCGGGCCCGGTGCGGGGTGGGGAACAGCTTTCACAGACATGGGCGTAATACTAGACCAATCGGTTTGATATTTATACTATACGCCCCGGTTCATTGATTGACCTCGACCATGGATGCGCGTCGTACCGGTGTCCCCCTGGCTGCGCTGGCCGCGCTGGCCCTCCTGCTTCCGGCCCTGTCGGCCTGCGGCGGCGCGGATGCGCCGGCCGAGGTCGCCCGGCCGGTCCTGGTGGTCCATCCGGACAGCGGGCCGGAGGCCGCGCTCAGCGCCTTCGCCGGTGACGTGCGGGCGCGCGAGGAGAGCCCGCTGGCCTTCCGCATCGGCGGCAAGCTGGTGAAGCGCAACGTCGACGCCGGCGCGCAGGTGCGGGCCGGCGACGTGCTGGCCGAGCTCGATCCCGGCGACCAGCGCCTGCAGGCGCAGGCCGCGCAGGCGCAGCTGGCGGCGGCGGAGGCCGAACTGCGGCGGACGGCGGGTGATCGCGTCCGCTTCGAGGCGCTGGCGAGGGACCGGCTGGTCAGCCAGTCCGCGTTCGAGGCCCAGACCGCCGCCTGGCGCGCCGCCGACGAACAGGCGCGCGCCGCGCGGGCCCAGCTCGATGTCGCCCGCAACCAGGCGGCGTATGCCCAGCTGCGCGCGCCGCAGGATGGCGTGGTGACCGCGCGCCAGGCCGAGGCCGGCCAGGTGGTGGCCGCCGGCCAGGCGATCTTCTCGTTCGCCGCCGAGGGCGGCCGCGAAGTGGCGATCGCGCTGCCGGAGGCGCTCATCGGCGGCTTCGCGATCGGGCAACCGGTGTTCGTCGAGCTGTGGAGCGCGCCGGGCCAGCGCTTGCCGGGCCGGATCCGCGAGATCGCCGCCGCCGCCGATCCCCAGGCGCGCACCTATGCGGCGCGCGTCGCACTGGAGGGCGATGTCGCCGCCGCGGTGGCGCTGGGTCAGAGCGCGCGCGTGTACGTGCAGCAGTCGGGCGAGCGCGCGGCACTGCGCGTGCCGTTGCCGGCGCTGCAGCGCGACGCCGCCGGCGGCAGCGCCGTGTGGGTGGTCGATCCGGCCACGCATGCGCTGAGGTCGGTGCCGGTGACCCTCGGTGCCTACGGCGAGACCCACGTGCCGGTACTGTCGGGCCTGTCCGCCGACGACTGGGTGGTCGCGGCCGGCGGCCACCTGCTGCGCCAGGGCCAGGTCGTGGCGCCGGTCGATCGCCAGAACCGCCCCGTCACGCCGGCGTCTCCGAAGCCGGACGATGGAATGTCGCCGTGATGGCATCGATGCGATTCCTGCATGACACCTTCGCCCTTCCCCCGCTTGCGGGGGGTGAGTGCGGCCTGCCTGCGCGGCAGTGCCGTGCGGGCCGATCGAACGCCCGGCGCGCTGCGCCGGGCCGGGCAGGGAACGGGATGGGGGAGATTGGCGAGATGCTTACCGACACCATCCCCGTGATGGCATCGATGCGATTCCCGCACGGCCCTCACGCCCGTTCCCGCGCTTGCGGGGGCAGGATGGGATCGGGGTCTCGCGCCAACGGGCCTCTGCCCCGGGTCCGTTCGCGCTCGCGGGACAAGGGTTCCGCGAAGCACCCGGCGCCCTGACCGATGCGCTTCAACCTGTCCGAGTGGGCGCTGCGCAACCGCAGCCTGGTGCTGTACGCGATGATCGTGGTCGCGGTCGCGGGCGTGTTCTCGTACCTGCAGCTGGGCCGGTCGGAAGACCCGCCCTTCACCTTCAAGGCGATGGTGGTCCGCACGCTGTGGCCCGGCGCGACCGCCGACGAGGTGGCGCAGCAGGTCACCGAGCGCATCGAGAAGAAGCTGATGGAGACCGGCGACTACGAGTACATCCGCTCGTACTCGCGCCCGGGCGAATCGCAGGTGATGTTCATCGCGCGCGATTCCATGCGCTCCAAGGACATCCCCGGCCTGTGGTACCAGGTGCGCAAGAAGGTCGGCGACATCCGCGCGACGCTGCCCGAGGGCGTGGTCGGGCCGTTCTTCAACGACGAGTTCGGCGACACCTTTGGCAACATCTACGCGCTCACCGGCCCCGGCTTCGACTATGCGGTGCTCAAGGACTACGCCGACCGCATCCAGCTCGAGCTGCAGCGCGTGCCCGACGTCGGCAAGGTCGAGCTGATCGGCCTGCAGGACGAGAAGATCTGGATCGAGGTCAGCAACACCAAGCTGGCCACGCTCGGCATCCCGCTGGCCGCGGTGCAGCAGGCGCTGGCGCAGCAGAACGCGGTGGTGCCCGCCGGGTTCTTCGAAACGCCGACCGACCGCGTGCAGCTGCGCGTCGATGGCGCGTTCGGTTCGGTCGAGGCGATCCGCGACTTCCCGATCCGCGCCGGCGACCGGACGCTGCGCCTGGGCGACATCGCCACCATCACCCGCGGCTTCGCCGACCCGGCCGCGCCCAGGATGCGCTTCATGGGCGAGGACGCGATCGGCATCGGCGTGTCGATGCATGCCGGCGGCGACATCCTGCGCCTGGGCAGGACCCTCGACCGCGAGTTCGCGCGACTGCAGGAATCGCTGCCCGCGGGCATGGCGCTGCGCCGCGTCGCCGACCAGCCGCAGGCGGTGGAGGCCTCGATCGGCGAGTTCGTGCGCGTGCTGGCCGAGGCGGTCGCCATCGTGCTGCTGGTCAGCTTCTTTTCGCTCGGCTTCCGCACCGGGCTGGTGGTCGCGGTGTCGATCCCGCTGGTGCTGGCGATGACCTTCACCGCGATGGACTGGTTCGGCGTCGGCCTGCACAAGATCTCGCTCGGTGCGCTGGTGCTGGCGCTGGGCCTGATGGTCGACGACGCGATCATCGCGGTGGAGATGATGGCGATCAAGATGGAGCAGGGCCATGACCGCGTCACCGCGGCCGGATTCGCATGGAGCCACACCGCGTTCCCGATGCTGACCGGCACCCTGGTCACCGCCGCCGGCTTCCTGCCGATCGCGACGGCGGCCTCGAGCACCGGCGAGTACACCCGTTCGCTGTTCGAGGTGGTGACGATCGCGCTGCTGGTGTCGTGGGTCGCCGCGGTGCTGTTCATTCCCTACCTTGGCGACAAGATGCTGCCGGACCTGCACGCACGGCGCGTGCAGCCGTCGCTGTGGAGCCGCGTGCGCTTGTGGTTCCCCCTCCCCCGATTGCGGGGCAGGGCCGGGGTGGGGGTGCGCCGCGAAGAGGCGCGTTCCGACATGGCGGCAAGCGGGCTGCCCTCACCCCAACCCGCTCCCGCAGGCGGGAGAGGGGGCGACGGCGACGTTGCGCACCATGATCCCTACCAGCGCCCGTTCTACCGGCGCTTCCGCAAGCTGCTCGACGGCGTGCTGCGCCATCGCGGATGGGTGATCGCGGCGACGGCGATGGCGTTCGCGCTGTCGATCGTGCTGTTCCGCTTCGTGCCGCAGCAGTTCTTCCCGGACTCGGTGCGGCCGGAGCTGATGATCGACATGGAGCTGGCCGAGGGCAGCGCGCTGCGCGCGACCGAGGCGCAGGCACGGCGACTGGAGGCCTTGCTGCAGGGCCACGACGGGATCGAGAACTACGTGGCCTACGTCGGCACCGGCTCGCCGCGCTTCTACCTGCCGCTCGACCAGCAGCTGCCGCAGGCCAACTTCGCGCAGTTCGTGGTGCGCGCGCGCGACCTGCACGCACGCGAGGCGCTGCGCGCCTGGCTCACCGACGAGGTGGCGCCGCAGTTCCCGGAACTCCAGCTGCGCGTGACCCGGCTCGAGAACGGCCCGCCGGTGGGATACCCGGTGCAGTTCCGCGTGTCCGGCGAGCATGTCGAGCAGGTACGTGCGCTGGCCGATCGCGTCGCCGCGCACGTGCGCGCCAATCCGCACGTCTCCAACGTCAACCTCGACTGGGACGAGCCGAGCAAGGTGGTGCGCCTGCGCATCGACCAGGACCGCGCCCGCGTGCTGGGCGTCAGTTCGCAGCATCTCGCGCAGTTCCTGTCCGGCTCGCTCAGCGGCTTGCAGGTGAGCACCTATCGCGAGGGCAACGAGCTGGTCGGCATGCTGCTGCGCGGCACCGAGGACGAGCGCGCGCGACTGGATTTGCTGGGCAGCCTGGCGATCCCGACCGAGAGCGGGCAATCGGTGCCACTGTCGCAGGTGGCCACGCTGGAGTACGTGTTCGAAGACGGCATCATCTGGCACCGCGACCGCTTGCCGACGATCACCGTGCGCGCCGACATCCGCGACGGCCTCACGCCGCCGACGGTGGTCGCGCAGATCCTGCCGACGCTGGAAGACGTGCGCGCCGACCTGCCCGGCGGTTACCTGCTCCGCACCGGCGGCACCGTCGAGGATTCCGCGCGCGGGCAGAACTCGATCAAGGCCGGCCTGCCGCTGTTCCTGTTCGTGGTGGTCACTCTGCTGATGATCCAGCTGCGCAGCCTGTCGCGCACCGCGCTGGTGCTGCTGACGGCGCCGCTCGGCCTGATCGGCGTGACCCTGTTCCTGCTGGTGTTCCGCGTGCCGTTCGGCTTCGTGGCGATGCTCGGCACCATCGCGCTGGCGGGCATGATCATGCGCAACTCGGTGATCCTGGTGGACCAGATCGAACAGGACATCGCCGCCGGGCACGCGCGCTGGGACGCGATCGTCGATGCCACCGTGCGCCGCTTCCGGCCGATCGTGCTCACCGCGCTGGCCGCGATCCTGGCGATGATCCCGCTCTCGCGCAGCGTGTTCTTCGGGCCGATGGCGGTGGCGATCATGGGCGGCCTCACAGTTGCCACGGTGCTCACCCTGCTGTTCCTGCCCGCGCTGTACGCGGCGTGGTTCAAGGTGCGCCGCGACGAGCCGCGATCCCAGCCACAGGACACGATCGAAGCATCGCCATAGGGCGGGCCATGGCCCGCCATTGCGGACGCGAAGAACGCTTCGACCACATGTCGTTGCGGTGGGACTGGCTCGACCAAGCGGAGGATTCTTGATGGCGGGCCAAGGCCTGCCCTACGTTCCTGTTTCTCTCTGCTCGGGATTCCTCACTGCGTTCGGAATGACAGCATCGAGTGGGTCAAAGGGTCGTTGCTTGCTCGTCCAGCAGCGCCATGAATGCACGCGCCGCATTCGACCGCGTGCGCCCGGCATGGGTGACGTGGCCGAGTTGGCGCCGCAGCTGCACGCCGGGGACGCGCAGTGTCGTGGTCTGCGCGTCAAGCATCGTATGCGGCAGCACGCTCCAGGCGAGGCCGACGCTGGCGAGCATCTTCAGCGTTTCCATCGCGTTGGTGGTCATGCGCAGCGTTGGTGACAGGCCTTCGGCGGCGAAGCAGTCCGCGACGATCCGGTGGGTGAAGGTGTTGGCGTCGGGCAGTACCGCGGGATAGGCCGCGATCTCGGGCAGCGACACCTCGCCGCGACCGGCGAGCGGGTGATCCGGTGCGACGGCGAATTCCAGGGGGTCGTCCCAGACCGGGACCGCGCGCAACGGCGGCGCGGCCGGCCCCAGCGTGGTCAGCGCCAGTTCGATGCGCCCGTGCAGCACTTCGGCCCAGGCCTGCTCGGAATCGAGGAAATGCAGGTCGAGCGCCACGCCCGGATGATCGTGGCTGAAGCGGCGCAGCAGCGGCGGCAGCCGGTGCAGGCCGATGTGGTGGCTGGTGGCCAGGTGCAGCCGCCCGCCGATGCCGGCATCCAGGTTGTCCAGTGCGCGCCGGGTGTCGTCCAGCTCGCCGAGGATGCGGCCGGCGCGCGGCAGCAGGGCCCGGCCGGCCTCGGTCAGGGCGACCTCGCGGCCGATGCGGTCGAACAGGCGGC
Organism: Pseudomonadota bacterium; assembly: GCA_020161335.1. Lineage (GTDB taxonomy): Bacteria > Pseudomonadota > Gammaproteobacteria > Xanthomonadales > Xanthomonadaceae > Luteimonas. The sequence goes on along the minus strand of JAIUOJ010000012.1, from coordinate 7,376 downwards.
GGCCGAGCTGGGCCTCCAGCACGGCGATCCGTTTGCTCACGGCGGGCTGGGTGAGGTGCAGGCGCTCGCCGGCGGCCGAAAAGCTGCCGGTCTCGGCAATGGCGAGGAAGGCTTCGAGGCTGGCCAGCTCCATTTGGATTCCATTTGGATATTCAATGGATAAAAAATATGAATTTGAGTTATCAAGCGCAAGGGGCGAGGATGCCTTTCCCGGCCGATGCCGGGCCCTACCCAGACCACGGGATGCACCGATGGCAGGCAAGACGCTCTACGACAAGCTGTGGGAGATGCACGAGGTCAAGCGCCGCGACGACGGCTCCTCGCTGATCTACATCGACCGCCACATCCTCCACGAGGTCACCTCGCCGCAGGCGTTCGAAGGCCTGCGCCTGGCCGGACGCAAGCCGTGGCGGATCGACGCCAACATCGCCACGCCCGACCACAACGTGCCGACCACGAAGACCGAGCGCGACGGCGGCCTGCTGGCGATCGCCGACCCGGTCTCGCGCCTGCAGGTGGAAACGCTGGACGAGAACTGCGACGACTTCGGCATCCTCGAGTTCAAGATGAACGACGTGCGCCAGGGCATCGTGCACGTGGTCGGCCCGGAGCAGGGCGCGACGTTGCCGGGCATGACGGTCGTGTGCGGCGATTCGCACACCTCCACGCACGGCGCGTTCGGCGCGCTGGCGCACGGCATCGGCACGTCCGAGGTCGAGCACGTGCTGGCGACGCAATGCCTGGTCGCCAAGAAGATGAAGAACATGCAGGTGCGCGTCGAAGGCACGCTGCCGTTCGGCGTGACCGCCAAGGACATCGTGCTCGCGGTCATCGGTCGCATCGGCACCGCCGGCGGCAACGGCCATGCGCTGGAATTCGCCGGCAGCGCGATCCGCGACCTGTCGATCGAAGGCCGCATGACGATCTGCAACATGGCCATCGAGGCCGGCGCGCGCGTGGGCATGGTGGCCGTCGATCAGAAGACCATCGACTACGTGCAGGGCCGCCCGTTCGCGCCGAAGGGCGAGGACTGGAACGCAGCCGTCGCGGTCTGGAAGACGCTGGTATCCGATGACGACGCGGTGTTCGATACCGTGGTCGAACTGCAAGCCTCCGACATCAAGCCGCAGGTGAGCTGGGGCACGTCGCCGGAGATGGTGCTGGCGGTCGACCAGAACGTGCCCGATCCCGCGCGCGAGCCGGATCCGGTGAAGAAGGATTCGATCGTCCGCGCGCTGAAGTACATGGGGCTGGATGCGAACCAGCCGATCACCACGATCAGGCTCGATCGCGTGTTCATCGGTTCGTGCACCAATTCGCGCATCGAGGACTTGCGTGCCGCTGCCGAGGTGGCGAAGGGCCGCAAGGTCGCATCCAGCGTGAAGCAGGCACTGGTGGTGCCCGGTTCCGGGCTGGTGAAGGCGCAGGCCGAAGCCGAGGGGTTGGACAAGGTGTTCCTCGATGCCGGTTTCGAATGGCGCGAGCCGGGCTGCTCGATGTGCCTGGCGATGAATCCCGACAAGTTGGGCAGCGGCGAACACTGCGCGTCCACGTCGAACCGCAACTTCGAGGGCCGGCAGGGCGCGGGCGGACGCACGCACCTCGTCAGTCCGGCGATGGCCGCGGCGGCCGCGGTCGCCGGGCACTTCGTCGATGTGCGCGAACTTCAGGGAATGGGGCGTCGGGAATAGGGGATCGCAAGATCCGAAGCGATTCCTGTGTCCGCTCTTCCAACTCCCGATTCTCCATTCCCCATTCCCGGCCCCATTCCATGAAAGCCTTCACCACGCACACGGGTCTCGTCGCGCCGCTGGATCGCGCCAACGTCGATACCGACCAGATCATCCCCAAGCAGTTCCTCAAGTCGATCAAGCGCAGCGGCTTCGGCCCGAACCTGTTCGACGAATGGCGCTATCTCGACATCGGCGAGCCGGGGCAGGACAACAGCGTCCGTCCGCTGAATCCGGACTTCGTGCTCAATTTCCCGCGATACGCCGGTGCCAGCGTGCTGCTCGCGCGCGAGAACTTCGGCTGCGGTTCCTCGCGCGAGCATGCACCCTGGGCGCTGGACGAGTACGGCTTCCGTGCGGTCATCGCGCCGAGCTTCGCCGACATCTTCTTCAACAACAGTTTCAAGAACGGCCTGCTGCCCATCGTGTTGAAGGACGATGAGGTCGATGCGCTGTTCGCACAGTGCGAGGCGACCGAAGGCTACAGGTTGACCGTCGACCTGGACGCGCAGACGGTGACCCGTCCCGATGGCGTGTCGTGTGCCTTCGAGGTCGACGCTTTCCGCAAGCACTGCCTGTTCAACGGCCTGGACGACATCGGCCTGACCCTGCAGGAGCGCGACGCCATCGCTGCGTTCGAAACGAGGCACAAGGCGGCGCAGCCGTGGTTGTTCTCGGCATTGCGCTGAACTCCTTCTCACACTCGTGGGGGAAGGTGGCGCGCAGCGCCGGATGAGGGCATTCCGGCGCTTTCGAAGCCCCCATCCGCCTTCGGCACCTTCCCCCGCAGGCGGGGGAAGGGCGTGACCAGATTGCCGCGCCACGCCAAGGCAACGTGGACAACCGAATCCCAGGAACACCCAGAAGGACGACAGATCCGATGAGCAAGACGATTCTCGTACTCCCCGGCGACGGCATCGGCCCGGAGATCATGGCCGAGGCGGTGAAGGTGCTGGCGCGCGTGGATGCGCAGCGCGGGCTTGGCTACGCGCTCGAGTACGACGATCTCGGCGGCGCGGCCTACGACCGCTACGGCTCGCCGCTGGCCGACGGGACGCTCGATCGCGCACGCCAGGCCGATGCGGTGTTGCTGGGTGCGGTCGGCGGGCCGAAGTGGGATGCCATCGAACCTGCGCTGCGCCCCGAGCGTGGTCTGCTGAAGATCCGTTCGCAGCTGGGCCTGTTCGCCAACCTGCGCCCGGCGATCCTGTATCCGCAACTGGCCGAAGCCTCGACGCTCAAGGCGGACGTCGTGGCCGGGCTCGACGTGCTGATCGTGCGCGAATTGACCGGTGGCATCTACTTCGGCGCGCCGCGCGGACGCGAGACGGTCGATGGCCAGCGCCGGGCCTGGGACACGCTGCCGTACAGCGAAGGCGAGATCGCACGCATCGCACGCGTGGGTTTCGATGCGGCGCGGCAGCGCGGCCGCAAGCTGTGTTCGGTCGACAAGGCCAACGTGCTGGCCTCGAGCCAGTTGTGGCGCGAGGTGGTCGAGGAAGTGGCTAAAGACTATCCGGACGTCGCGCTCAGCCACATGTACGTGGACAACGCGGCGATGCAGCTGGTGCGCGCGCCCAAGCAGTTCGACGTGATCGTGACCGACAACATGTTCGGCGACATCCTCTCCGACCAGGCCTCGATGCTGACCGGCTCGATTGGCATGCTGCCGTCGGCGTCGCTCGATGCGAACAACAAGGGCATGTACGAGCCTTCTCACGGTTCCGCGCCCGACATCGCCGGCAAGGGCATCGCCAATCCGCTGGCAACGATCCTGTCGGTGGCGATGCTGCTGCGCTACAGCTTCGGCGAGGCCGCCGCGGCCGATGCCATCGAGCAGGCCGTTGGCAAGGTGCTCGACCAGGGCCTGCGTACCGCCGACATCTGCTCGGAAGGCACGCAGCAGGTCGGCACCGCCGCCATGGGCGATGCGGTGGTCGCGGCGCTGGGTTGAAGGTCGTCTCCCTCTCCCGCTCGCGGGAGAGGGGCGGGGTGAGGGCGCGGTGAGCCCAGGGTCGTGCGCTCTTTTCGCGGAGTCGCCGTGCCCTCATCCGGCCCTTCAGGCCACCTTCTCCCGCAGGCGGGAGAAGGTGAAATGGACGCTAGGCCGTCGCGGCCTGCCGCTCGTTCGCGCTCGGCGTGCCCGGGTTGCGGCGCAGGATGCGGTTGGCGACGTCCAGCCAGGCCAGCGCGCTGGCCTCGATGATGTCGCGGCTGGTGCCGCTGCCCTCGTACTGCACGCCATCGTGGTGGATGCTGAGCGTCGCCTCGCCCTGGGCATCGGCGCCCAGGCCGACGCTGTGCACGCTGTAGCTTTCCAGCGACAGCTTCACCCCGGTGGCGTTGGCCAGGGCCGCGAACAGCGCATCGACCGGGCCGTCGCCCAGCGCGCTCTCGCTGACCTTGCGCCCGTCCGGCGCGGAAAGTTCGACCTGCGCGCTGGCGCGCTGGCCGCGGTCGCTGATGGTCATCGACGACAGGCGGTAGCCCTGGCCGGTGACGCCACCGGTCATCAGCCGCTCCAGGTCGTCGTCCTCGACCACGCGCTGCTGCTCGCACAGCGCCTTGAACTGCGCGAACACCTGGTCGAGCTGCTCGTCCTCCATCGTGTAGCCGAGCGCGCGCAGGCGGTGGCCGACCGCGGCGCGGCCGCTGTGCCGGCCAAGCACCATCTTCGTGTCGGGCCAGCCGACGTCGGACGGGTTCATGATCTCGTAGGTGTTTCGGTTGCGCAGCATGCCGTGCTGGTGGATGCCGGATTCGTGCGCGAACGCGTTCTGGCCGACGATCGCCTTGTTGCGCTGCACGGGCATGCCGATCAGGCGCTGCAGCAGCTGCGAGGTGGGTACCAGCAAGCGCGTGTCGATCCGCGTGTCGATGTCGTAGAAGGCGTTGCGCACCTTCAGCGCCATCGCCAGCTCCTCCAGCGCGGCATTGCCGGCGCGTTCGCCGATGCCGTTGATGGTGCATTCGATCTGGCGCGCGCCGCCCTCCATGGCCGCCAGCGAATTGGCGACGGCCAGGCCGAGGTCGTTGTGGCAGTGCGCGCTGAAGATGACGTCCTTCGCGCCCGGCACGGTGCCGATCAGGCGCTGGAACAGGCTGCGGATCTCTTCGGGCGTGGTGTAACCCAGCGTGTCGGGGATGTTGACCGTGGTCGCGCCCGCGGCGATGGCCACGGCCACGGCCTCGTGCAGGAAGTCTTCCTCGGTGCGGGTGCCATCCTCGGTCGAGAACTCGACGTCGTCGGCGTAGCGGCGCGCCATCGCGACGTGGGTGCCGATCGACTCGATCACCTGTTCCTTGCTCATGCGCAGCTTGTGCTCGCGATGCAGCGGGCTGGTGGACAGGAACACGTGGATGCGGGGCTTCGCCGCGCCTTCCAGCGCCTTGGCCGAAGCCTCGATGTCGCCGGGCAGGCAGCGCGAGAGCACGGCGAGGGTGGTGTGGCGCAGGTCGCGCACGATCTGCGCGGTGGCTTCGCAGTCCGACTGCGAGCTGGCGGGGAAGCCGGTCTCGATGATGTCGACGCCGAGGTCGGCCAGGGCGCGCGCCATCACCACCTTCTGCTGGGGGGTCATGCTGCAGCCGGGGGACTGCTCGCCGTCGCGCAGGGTGGTGTCGAAGATGCGTACGAATTCGGGGGAGGTGGTGTTCATGCGAGGAGTGCCTCGGGCAATGCTTTGCTGGCGATGTTACCCGCTGCGGGTGGCGGCGGCGGTTGCGGTGCGTCACGGACGTGAAGGAGGCCGGCGGGCAGCGGGTTTGGCTTGGCCGCCGGCACGGGAAGTCGCTCCTGCGTGCGCCGGCGCGGTTTGCGCGGGGCGCGCGGCCGGACTTCGGACAGCAGGGTCGCCAGCACGCCGGCGTCGAGGTTGCCGCCGGAGACGACCGCGCACTTGCGCTTGCCGGCCACGCGCTTGCCGGCGGCCAGCGCCAGTGCGCCCGCGCCCTCGGCGATCACGTGTTCTTCCAGCGCCAGCCGCACCAGGGTCTCGCGCAGCTCGGCCTCGCGCACGATCACGATGTCGTCGAGCTGGTCCTGCAGCACGCGCTCGGTGAGGTAGCCCGGCACCTTGACGCGTACGCCGTCGGCGAGCGTGGCTGCCGGATCGCGCAGGCTGCGGTCGCCGCGCAGCGCGCGGGTCATGGCGTCGACACCTTCGACCTGCGCGCCGACGATGCGCACGCCCTGCGACTTCAGCGCGAGCGCGACGCCGGCCGCGAGGCCGCCGCCGCCGATCGGCACCAGCACCACGTCGGGGTCCATCGCCGCGGCGATCTCAAGCCCGACCGTGCCCTGGCCGGCGATCACGTCGGCGTCATCGAAGGCCGACAGCAGGCGGAAACCGTTTTGCGCAGCCAGTTCGGCGGCGAAGGCCTTGGCCTCGTCGTAGGTGTCGCCATGCAGGCGCACGGTCGCGCCCCAGTGGGCGACGCCGGCGACCTTGGTCTCCGGCGCCGTCTTCGGCATCACCGTGATCGCGGGAATGCCGAGGCGGTACGCGGCCCAGGCCATGCCCTGCGCGTGGTTGCCGGCGGACGCGGTGATCACGTAGCGGTCGTCGCCGCGCTCGCGCGCCGCGAGCAGGGCGTTCAGCGCGCCGCGCACCTTGTACGAACCGGTGCGCTGCAGGTTCTCCAGCTTGAGCCAGCAGCCGAAGCGCTCGGCGTAGTGCGTGGGCGTGACGTCGAGGTACTTGCGCAGCCGCGCCTGCGCCGCCAGCACGTCGCTGGCGGTCACGGAGGTGGTGCTGGCTACGGCGGGATCCATCAGACGTCGGTCAGCCAGTGGCGCCAGGCGGCTTCCTGGCCGCGGATGACGCGTCCGTACAGCGCCTGGAGTTCGCGGCTGACCGGGTTGTCGCCGTACACGCGGTCCTCGATCTGCGCCACCGGTGCAACCTCGGCCGCGGTACCGCAGGCGAAGACTTCGTCGGCGTCGAGCAGTTCGGCCAGCGGCACGATGCGCGACACCGCGCCGGTGAGCTGGATCAGCGCGTCGCGTGTGATGCCGGGCAGGGCGTCGCGGTGCTCGACCGCGGTGACGGCGCCGTCCTTGACCATGAACACGTTGGCGCCGGTGCACTCGACCACGTTGTTGTCGCGATCGGTGAACAGGGCTTCGTCGAAGCCGCGGCCCTTGGCTTCGCGCTTGGCCAGGATCGAGTTGACGTAGCCGCCGCACAGTTTCAGCGGCGGCAGCGAATCGGCCGGGTTGCGCCGCCAGGTTGCGACGCCGAGCCGCGCGCGGGTGCCGTTGAGGTGCACCTGGGTGGCGGTGGTAGCGACCATCAGGTGCGGCGCGTGGCCCTCGACGTCGAGTCCGAAGCCGCCTTCGCCGAACCAGGCCAGCGGACGGATGTAGGCGTCGCGGTGGTGGTTGGCGCGCAGCGTCGCCAGCACCGCCTCCGCGGTCAGCGCGGCGTCGAAGGGCAGGCCGAACAGGTCGGCGCCCTTGCGCATGCGTTCCAGGTGCTCGGGCAGGCGGAACACGGCGGCGCCGGTGTCGGTGGCATAGGCGCGGATGCCCTCGAACACGCCGCTGCCGTAGTGCATCGCGTGCGTGGTCAGGCCGGCGAGCGGGGCATCGCCGTCGTGCAATGCGCCGTCGAACCAGAACTGCGGCTTCGGGGCGTGGGCGGC
>JAIUOJ010000011.1 GCA_020161335.1 Pseudomonadota bacterium | reverse complement strand
GGAACTCTCGACCAACTTCTGGATCCCGGACGAAGTCGACATGAAGGGCGACGCCAAGCAGTACGGCGAGCTCTCGGCGCGCGAGAAGAACGCCTACGACTCGATCATCGGCCTGCTGGCCACGCTGGATTCGCCGCAGACGCGCTTCATCTACAACGTCGCCGAGTACATCACCGACCCGGCCGCGCACGCCAACGCCGCGATCATCGGCCAGCAGGAAGTGATCCACAACGAGAGCTACAGCTACGTGCTGGCCTCGATCACCGACCTCGCCAACCAGAACCGCGTGTTCGAACTCGCGCGCACGCACCCGACCATCGTCGCCCGCAACGCGCCGATCATGGCGTCGTACGACGACTTCATGCGCGAGAAGACGGCCGAGACCTTGCTGCGCTCGCTGATCCAGTCGTCGATCCTGGAAGGCATCAACTTCTATTCCGGCTTCGCGTACTTCTACAACCTCGTCCGCCAGAACCGGATGACCGGTACAGGCAAGATCATCAGCTTCATCAACCGCGACGAGCTGGCGCACACCAAGTTCATCAGCGAGGTGATCCGCGCGATCGTCGGCGAGAACCCGGAGCTGCAGACCCACGAGCTGACCGACTACGTGCACACCGCGTTCGAGCATGCGATCGCGCTGGAGATGCAGTGGACGGGCGAGGTGCTGGACGGGATCGACGGGATCGACGTGGACGAGATGATCCGTTACGTGAAGTACCGGGCGAACAAGATGTCGGGGATGCTGGGGATCGAGAAGTTGTATTCGGATACGACCGAGAACGTGATGCCGTGGATCAAGGCGTATGCTGACAACTTCACTGAGACGAAGACGGATTTCTTTGAGATGCGGAATGCGTCTTACAAGAAGACGAATTCGGATAATGGGTTTGATGATCTTTAGTAGATAGGACTAGCTCGGCGTTTTTGGAGAGATCAATGATCTCAAACAAGATTCTGCAACGCACCTTTTGCATTGCGCACAACGAATCAACCGGCACAGGCTTCACCATTGACGTGGAAAGCCGCCAATACCTCGTGACCGCAAGACATGTGATTGATGGTCTAACGCCAGAATCATCGCTTGGCGTGATGAGAAATGGAGCTTGGCAGAGTGTCGACGTTGGAGATGTTTGGCACTCACCTAGTGGCGCCGATCTCGCTTTGCTAAGCCTCAAAAATCAGCTTTCGCCTTCGCATGAGGTTCTAGTTGTTGGTGACTCGGCATCCTATTTCTTGTCCCAGCAGATCTACTTCCTTGGCTTCCCCTATGGGTTGCACACGGAAGCAGCGCAGATAAACGATGGCTATCCCGTCCCTTTCGTCAAAACTGGGATTGTCGCCAGCTTCAGCTCTCTCAGTGGCGGGAGCCAACTGTTCTACTGCGACGGGCACAACAACCCCGGATTCTCTGGCGGCCCTATCGTCACAGTCTCTCCTCGGCAACAAGTAACCGTCATTGGCGTAATTTCCGGATATCGTTTCAATGAAGAGCCCGTCCTTCTTAATGGTGTTGATACTGGCCTGAACTATCGCTCCAACACCGGGCTAGTCATTGGATATGGCTCCAAGGAACTTTTGATGCAAGCGAGGGCAGCGAAGAGTGGGGCTCCCGTTGGGTAAGGGAAGAATGAAGAATGGGATCAGGTTCATTGTTCATGGCTAACTGCGTGACTTCACCCGTCGGCGCGAGAAACAAAGCTTTCGCGCTGTGCGCGAGTTCCTTTTGTCTTGGGAAAAGGAACCAAAACCGTTTTCGCCGGACGCGATCCGGCGCGGCTGCGCCGCACCGGGCCCCTGCGCTTCTCGGTCGACGGGGCACGCGGCCCAAACTCGCTACGCTCAAACATGGGCCGCTCTCCGGCCCCGCCGCCCTGCGATGCTCGGCTCGCTTTACGGCTCGGACAATCAAGGGCAACAACAACAGCGGGAAGTCTGTGCCTTTGTTCTTTCCTCGGCTGACCGTGTTGTTTGCAGACCCGAAGGGCGCCGCCCATGGATGGGCGGCGTTTTCCGACCGAGCCATGGATGGCGAGTCGGAAAATCCCTTCTCGCCCAACGACCCCGGTTAGCTCTGTCGGGGAAAGCGTTTTTCTTTGGTTCGTTTCTTTTGACGCTTATCAAAAGAAATGAACCCGCCAAAGGCGGAAGCCTCTGCTCCTGATCTCCTCAACATCACACACACCCTATCTATCACCCCATGCGCATCCTCATCGCCTTCACATCGCTCAGCGGCAACACGCGTGACGTCGCGCGGATGGTGCGTGCGCGTTGCGAGGCGATGGGACACGTGGTGACGTGGATCGAGACCGACATCCAGAAGCTCGCCCAAGTCGCGCAAGACCCGCACCACGACCTCTACCTGCTCGGCGCATGGACCGATAACGCCGGGCGCACGCCGTCGGAGATGAAGCACTTCATCGCCGATCTGATCGAAGCCGTCGGCAAGCCCGCGCAACTCGCGGTGTTCGGTACCGGCGAGACGCAATGGGGCGAGGAGTACTACTGCGGTGCGGTGCGGCGCATGGCGACGTTCTTCGGCACGCGCTATCCGCGGCTGGAGATCGAACAGATGCCGCACGGCGACCGCGACACCATCAAGATCCAGCACTGGATCGACCACGTTTTGAACAGCACGTTGAATTGCACAGAGAACATGCCCCATGCAGACGCTTCACGCTTCGTCGCCTGACGCTTACGCCGCCGCACTCGCCGCGCATCCGCGCCTGCTGGTGGACTACTACAAGGACGATTGCCCCGGCTGCAAGATGCTGGACATGTCGCTGGCGAAGTTCGCTGCCGATCCCGTGGCCGAAGGCGTCGTCTTGCTCAAGGTGAAGATGGAAACCGTCGGCGAGGCCTTCTTCCGCGACCTCGGCCTGCGCCAGACGCCCACGCTGTCGCTGTTCCGCGACGGCCACGAGGCCAAGCGCCTCGCCGGCTTCCAGGCGCCAGGGCAGATCGCGCAGGCCGTCGCCCTGTACTTCGGCGCGTCGGTCGATACCGCAGCATGACGGATGCGGTGGACAATCACGTCTGAATGGCGCACCCGTGACGATCACAGGAGGTGATCCGATGTTGTACGAAGTTCGCACCAAGCTCTCGGAGTCTGGTCGTCGGGTGCGCCTCGAACGTCTCGACATGGACCATGTGAGGGTCTGGTCGTCGACGGGCGTCGCGTGGCATGGCAAGACGTCTCGTCATTCCGCGAAGCGCCATGGATGCTGACGCTCAGGAATGGCGCCACACTGTCCGTCGTCGAAGGCCGTCCGAAGCATCATCCGATAACCGTGTCGTTCTTCAAGGACGCTGCACAGCACATTACCCAGTGGAACGTCCATGTGCCGGAGGCTTCCCGCATTACCCGTGATCTTCACGGCGAGCTGACCCATCACACGCGACAGATCGTCGGGCTCGCGTTCTGAATGACGCTTGGGCTCGCGCTGCTGATAGTGGCAGTCATTGTCCCGACGCCGATTTCCGCGATGATTTATATCGGATTGGTGTCCACCCTGGGATTTTGCGTGCTCCTGGGGGCGCATGCCTTCGACAAGCGCCTGCAGCTCAAGGAGCTGATCAAGAAGCAGCCGTAGATCGCGGCCTCGTGCCATGCATGGTGCACGGTGCACGGCGGTGATTGTGCGCTCGGAGCAGGTCGATTCCCGACGGCCGATCCGGCAAGGGCGGCTGGTGGAGACGATCGCCCGCGTGGCGGCCGTCGGTCACGCCTCGATGCACGTTGAAGTGGATATCGTCACCAAGGGGCTACTGAGCGGCGTGCGCGAACTCTGCACGCGCGGACGCTTCACGATGATCGCGCTCGATGGTGCCGGCGTGTCCACCATCCACCCGCCCTGAGCGGGCCCCGACGCGTGAGCAGCGCGTCTTGGCGCGCCGACGACAGGCGCGGTGCCAGGATGGCGGCGACTTCCACGCCGACGCGAGAGGGCCCCGATGGACGAAACCGAACCGACGATGACCAACCTGTTCCTGCAACTCGGCCTCGCCGCCGACGCGCCGTCCATCGCCGGCTTCATCGCCCGGCACCAGCTGCCGGCCGACGTGCGCATCTCAGAGGCGCCGTACTGGAACGACGGCCAGCGCCAGTTCCTCGCCGAGCAGCTCGGGGCCGACGCTAAATGGTCCACCATCGTCGACCAGCTCAACGAGTCGCTGCATGAGGACGCGGTGAAGCGGCAGACCGGGCGTTAGCCCCGCCTCAGGCCCGGGTGTCGATCGCGACCCCCGCGGCCTGCAGCGCCGCGCGCGCGGGCGCATCGCCATCGGGCGTCACCGGCCGCGTGAGGTCCCACAGGACGCGCACGTGCAGGGCCGCGTCCGCGGCGTCCTGCGCCGACCACAACACGCAGTAGTCGCGCGCCAGGCCGCACAGGTGCACCTCGTTGATGCCGCGTTCGCGCAGCCAGCCGGCCAGCCCGGTGGACGGACGCGTGCCGGCGGGGCCGTGGTTCTCGCGGAACGCGCTGTAGGAATCGACCTGCGGGTGCGTGCCCTTGCGCAGGATGAGGTCGGCGACGTTCCAGTCGATGCGTGGATCGAGCGCGGCGCCGGGCGTGCCCTGCACGCAGTGGTCGGGCCACAGCACCTGCGGATGGCCGTGCAGTTCGATCGTCTCGAATGGCGCGCGCCCCGGATGGCTGGAGGCGAACGAAGCATGCCCGGGCGGATGCCAGTCCTGCGTGGCCACGACCGTGCGATAGCGGCGCGAGGCCAGCAACTTGGCGATGCCGGGGACGATGGCGTCGCCCTCGTGGCAGGCCAGCGCGCCGCCGGGCATGAAGTCCGGCTGCAGGTCGATCACCAGCAGCGCGATGGTATCGGGGAGGGCGTCGTCCATCATCCTGTCGCGGTCCCCGGCGCCGTCACGACACCGGGACGTGCCCGGCCCGGGTCGTCAGGCTCGGGCCCGTTCGCTCAAGCGATCGATGCGCGATAGATCGACTCGATGGCTGCGTCCAGCGCCTGGTTGAACTCGGCGTCGCCCTGCTTCGCGCTCAACCCCTCGCTCAGCGCACGGCTGAAGCTGGCGACCACGCCGGGGTTCTTCGCGAGCTTCGCGTTGGCGTCGTCGCGGCTGTAACCGCCCGACAGCGCCACCACCTTGAGCACGCTCGGGTGGTCGACCAGTTCCCTGAAGTACCCGTCCACGCTCGGCAGCGTGAGCTTGAGGATCACCGGCGTCTTCGGATCGACCTTGTCGAGCCGCGCCAGCAAACCCTTCTTCAGTTCGACCTCGATGGCGTCCTTGTCGGCCGCCTTGATGTCGACTTCCGGCTCGATGATCGGCACCAGGCCGGCATCGAGCACCTGCTGGCCGAGCGCGAACTGCTGGTCGAGCACGTCCGCGATGCCCTTGGCGTTGTTCTGCTTGATGACCGAGCGCTCCTTGGTGCCGAACACGCCCTTGGCCTTCGCGCGGGCCAGCAGCTCCGACAGGCCCGGGATCGGCTTGAGCCGCTGCACGCCGTCGGCCTCGTCCTCGAGGCCCTTGTCGATCTTCAGGAACGGCACCACGCCCTTGTCTTCCCACAGGTAGGTCACCGCGGGCTTGCCGCCGAAATCGTCGTCCATGGTGCGCTCGAACAGGATCGCGCCGAACACGCGCTCGCCGTTGAACGCGGGGCTGCTGACGATGCGTTCGCGCATCTTGTGCACCAGGGCGAACATCTCGGCGTCGCCCGAGTATTCCGATTCCTCGATGCCGTAGAGCTTGAGCGCCTTGGGCGTGCTGCCGCCGCTCTGGTCAAGCGCCGCGATGAAGCCGTTGCCGGAGGCGATCCTGTCGAGTTGTGCCTGGTTCACTGCCACGGTGGAATGTCCTGTGCTGCCAACGGGAGGGGTCTGTGCGTGCCGGGGCATGATACCGCCGCCTGCCGCGGGGTGCCGGCGGCGGCGGGAGTGCGGGAAGCGCGCAGCCAGGCTTGCGGCGCACGGCGCAAACGGCTGCACAATGGCCCGATGACGGGACACCCCACCCTTCCGCAACGCCGCCACTGGCTCAAGGCCGGCGCGCTGGCCGGGCTGTCGTCGCTGGCCTGGCCGCTGGCGACACGCGCCGCCGCGCGAGAGGCGACCGCGGAGGACTGGATCCCGCCCGAGAAGCTGCTGGCCGACCTGCCCCGGCAGATGCAGGCGCTGGGCGTGCCCGGCATCGGGATCGCGGTGGTGGCGGACGGTGCGCTGGCATGGTCGCGCACGCTGGGCATTGCGGATGCGGCGCACGGCACGCCGGTCACCGACCAGACGCTGTTCGAAGTGGCGTCGCTCAGCAAACCAGTGTTCGCGTACCTGGCGCTGCAGCTGGTGGATCGCGGCGAACTCGACCTCGACCGCCCGCTGGTGGCCTACCTGCGTCCGGACGACCTTGGCACGCATCCGTGGGTCGACCGCATCACCGCGCGCGACGTGCTGCGCCACTCCACCGGCCTGCCGAACTGGCGCAAGGATCCGGCGCGCGAGCGGCTGGTGCCCGCGGTCGAGCCCGGCACCCGCATCGACTACTCGGGCGAGGCGATCTTCTGGCTGCAGCGGGTGGTGGAAACGATCACCGGCGAATCCCTCGACGGCACCGCGCGACGCCTGCTGTTCGACCCGGCCGGCATGCGCGACAGCACGTATGCCTGGAGTGCCGATGCCGCGGCGCGTTCGGTGCACGGCCACCGCGCGCACGACGACGCCACGCCCGGCCCGCCTGCGCAGGTGCTGCGCGAGCAGTGGAACGCCGCGCTGCGCGTGGCCGAACGCGAAGGCACCTCGCTGGCCGACTGGCGCTACGCCGACGCCGCGCGGGCACTGGCCGAGGTGCAGCGCGCGACGCCGCCGGGGCTGGTGAACTGGCCCGGCGACATCATGGCCAATGCCGCCGCGAGCCTGCGCTGCACCGTGCAGGACTACGCGCGGTTCATGGCGCTGATGGTGCACGCGCACCGGGCGCCGTGGGAGCTGGCACCGGCCACGCGCGCGCTGATGCTGTCGAAGCAGATCGACGTGCCCGGCCGCTGGACCGACAAGACCCTGGGCTGGAACCTGGAAGCGACGCCGCGGGGCCCGGTGATCTACCACTCCGGCAGCAACAGCGGCATCTTCAAGAACTTCGCCCTGGGCGACGCGGCGCGCCAGCGCGCGCTGGTGGTGTTGACCAACAGCGGCAGCGGCGCGCTGCTGTACCGGCGCATCGTGCGCGCGAGCACCGGGCTGGACCTGCTGGCCTTCGATCTCTAGGGCCGATGACGCGACACAAGCGTCGTCGGTGCACGGCTCGCTAGAATGCCTGCGTACGGCCGGCCTCCCCGGCCGAAACCGACGTGGCCGCGCATGCTTTCCAACCTCAGGGCGCAATCGCCCGCCTGGCTGCAGGCCTGGTTCGGCGAATTCGTGGTGCTGCTGCAGGTGTTGCTGATCCTGCTGGCCGCGTTCGCGCTGCGCTGGCTGCTGCGCCGGCTGATCAACCGCATCGCCCGGCGCTACGACCTGCCGATCGAGATCACCGTCAGCGCGCGCCGCATCGCCGGCTTCCTGCTCGGCTTCGGCACGCTGCTGCTGGTGCTGGAACGCTTCGGCGTGTCCGGCGGGGTGCTGTGGACCGCGTTCACCGGCTTCGCCGCGGTGGCGGCGGTGGCGTTCTTCGCCGCGTGGAGCGTGCTGACCAACCTGTTCTGCGCGCTGCTGCTGCTGATCACGCGGCCGTTCCGCCTGTACGACCACATCGAGCTGCTGGAAAGCAGCGACAAGCCCGGACTGCGCGGGCGCGTGGTCGACATGAACCTGATCTACGTGACGCTGGAGGAACGCCACCCCCGCGGTGGCGAGAGCCTGCTGCGCGTCCCCAACAGCCTGTTCTTCCAGCGCGCGACGCGGCGCTGGCGCGGCGAGCCGGAAGTGTTGCCGGCAGCCGCGACGGACGGCGAGGCGCGCAGCACGCCGCCCGCGGGCGGCGGCGCGTCGGCGATCAGCTTTCCGTAGGGCCCGTTGGCGCGCGGCGCTCAGTCGGCACCGACGAAGCGCAGGTCGAGGACGTGGTTGAACGCGAGCGGCCCTGCCGGCCGGATCGACGCGTACTGCCACATCCATGCCCGCAACCACTGGCGCGCGCGTTCGTCGTCGGGTTCCTGCGCCAGCGCGCACAGGCAGGGATGGCGCGGGTCGGCGGCGACGGCGCGAAGCTCCGCCAGCAGCGCGCGCACCGGCTGTTCGCCGCCACGGGCGAGTTCGATCGCGCCGCGTGGCAGCACCTCGGCGGTGGCGACGGCGCCGTCGCGCCAGCAGAACAGGATCATGGAGGGTCGGGTCGGGTGGGAGGAGGGGCCGCCGCGCGAAACCGGGGAGGCGGGCGTTGCACCCGCCCCCCCACCGTGCCTCCCGGCTACGGCCGCCGCGACGTCTTCCCTGATGCGACCACGCCAGTCCATCGCGTGGCCTTGCCCGTCCATGGCATGGCGAGGAACGCCCCCCGGCTTGGGAAGAGGGGCGCCCTTCTAGCTGCAGGGCGGGGATAGCCCTGCAGTTAGCCTGCGGCGCGGCGCCACCGGGACCGCAGCGCCGCGCCCGGGAGTCGTGCACTCGGCTCCCGTCACCCGGTGCAGTCGACATTCCGCGCCCGATCCGGCCACCGCCCGGCGGATGGGCGCCATGGCCGGCCGCGGAGCCTGCGCTACCATCCGGACGTCCCCACGCCCGGCCCCGCCATGTCGCCCTCTCCCCGCGCACGCCTGCCCGCCGTCGCGCTCCTGCTGCTGGCCACGCTCGCCGCCGACGCGACCGCCGCCGACCCGGCGCCGCTGCCGGCGGGGCTCGGCGCGCGGGTGGTGGAGTGGCGCCGCGACCTGCACCGGCACCCGGAACTGGGCAACCACGAAACCCGTACCGCGCGGGTCGTGGCCGACCACCTGCGCGCGCTGGGGCTCGAACCGCGCACCGGCCTCGGTGGCACCGGCGTCACCGCCGTGCTCAAGGGCGGCAAGCCCGGCCCGCGCATCGCGCTGCGCGCCGACATGGACGCGCTGCCGGTGACCGAAGCCACCGGCCTGCCGTTCGCCTCCACGGTCAAGAGCGAATACCGCGGCCAGCCGGTGGGCGTGATGCACGCATGCGGCCATGACCTGCACGTGGCGATCCTGATGGGCGTGGCCGAGGCGCTGGCGGCGATGCGCGACACCCTGCCGGGCGAGGTGATGTTCGTGTTCCAGCCGGCCGAGGAAGGCCCGCCGGTGGCGGGCGAGGTCGCCGGCGCCAAGAGCATGCTGGACGAAGGCGTGTTCGACGGCTTCAAGCCCGACGCCGTGCTCGGCCTGCACGTGTGGTCGCGCCTGCACGCCGGCCAGCTCGGCGTGCGCGCCGGGCCGTTCATGGCCAGCGCCGACGAATGGACGCTCGAGATCGCCGGCAAGCAGACCCACGGCTCGCAACCCTGGGCGGGCGTGGATCCGATCACCGTCGCCGCGCAGGTGCTGTTGGGTTCCCAGGCGATCATCGCGCGCCAGGTCGACATCACCGCGCACCCGGTGGTGTTGACCGCGGGACAGATCCAGTCGGGCACGCGCTTCAACATCATCCCCGACCAGGCGACGATGGTCGGCACCCTGCGCACCTTCGACATGGACGTGCGCCAGGACGTGATCGACCGCTTCCGCAATACCGCCGAGCACTTCGCCGCCGCCAGCGGCGCCAGCGCCAGGCTCGTGGTCGCGATGAACGCCCCGGTGACCGTCAACGACCCCGCGCTCACCGCGCGCCTGCGCCCGTCGCTGGAGCGCGTGGCCGGCGCCGGCAACGTGGTCGAGGTCCCGCGCTACACCATCGCCGAGGACTTCTCGCAGTTCGCCAACGTCGCGCCGGGCTTCTACTTCTTCGTCGGCACCACGCCACCCGACGTGCCGCTGGACCAGGCGCCGATGAACCACTCGCCGCTGTACGCACCGGACGAGTCCGCGCTCGACCTCGGCCTGCGCGCGCTGCTGCAGGCGACGGTGGACTTCCTGGGCGGTCCGCCCGCGCGCTGATTCGACGTTGTGCCCGATGGGGGTTTGCCCCGGGGAGCCACCGCATGTTCGTACCCACCTGGCTGCTGCTGGCCATCGGGCTGTCCTGGCTCGCCGCCATCGCCTGGGCCGTGCAGGTGGCGCGCCGGCGCAATCCGCTGCCGTTCCCCGACCCGGGCTCGCGGATCTTCTCCGCCGCATCGGCGGACGCGAAGGGCGCGGTGGTCGAACTGCTGGCGCGCCATGGCCTGCACGAACGTTTCCGCGCCGACGGCCCGGGCGTGCTGCGTTCGATCCTGTGGGACGGCACCATCATCAATTGCTCGTCGCCGGACATCGTCGCGCGGCTCGGCGGCGCGCATGCCTGCATCGGCCTGGTCGCGCGCGATCCCGTGGCAGCCGCCGAGGCGGCGGCGGGATTCCTGCGCGCGCGCGGCTTCGAGGCGAGCGTGGTGCGCGACGTCGAACCCGGCCTGCCGATCGCGTTCGTCGTGAGCGATGCGCTGACCGGCAGCGTGATCAACTTCCGTCCGCACCTGCTGCGCATGCCGCGGCCGCGGCCACCGGGGGAACGCGGCCGCTGAAGCGCCGGCCGTCGCGCTACCATCCGGACATCCCTGACCGGAGTCCGCCATGTCCCGCCATGCCCGCCTGCTCCCGCTTGTCGTTGCGCTCGGTGTCGTCCTGCCCGCCCACGCCCAGGACGCCCGGCGCGCCGATGTCGCCGGCGCCGCGCAGCGGCTGCAGGGCCAGGTCGTGGAATGGCGCCGCGACATCCACCAGCATCCGGAGCTGGGCAACCGCGAGACGCGCACCGCCGCGCTGGTCGCCGACCACCTGCGCAAGCTCGGCCTGGAACCGAAGACCGGCATCGCCACCACCGGCGTCACCGCCGTGCTCAAGGGCGGCAAGCCCGGCCCGCGCATCGCGCTGCGCGCCGACATGGACGCGCTGCCGGTGACCGAGCGCGTCGACGTGCCGTTCGCCTCGAAGGCCACCGCCACCTTCCGCGGCGAGACCGTCGGCGTGATGCACGCCTGCGGCCATGACGCGCACGTGGCGATCCTGATGGGCGTGGCCGAAGCGCTGGTGGCGATGCGCGACGAGCTGCCCGGCGAAGTGCTTTTCATCTTCCAGCCCGCCGAGGAAGGCGCGCCGGAGGGCGAGGTGGGCGGCGCCGAGGAGATGCTGGCGCAGGGTCTGTTCAAGGACTTCAAGCCCGATGCCGTGTTCGGCCTGCACGTCAGTTCGTCGGCCAACGTTGGCACGATCGCGGTGCGCCCCGGCCCGCTGATGGCCGCGTCCGACGAGTTCGCGATCACGGTCAAGGGCCGGCAGACGCACGGCTCGCGGCCGTGGAACGGGGTCGACCCGATCGTCGCCGCCGCCGACCTGGTGTCCACCGCGCAGACCATCGTCAGCCGCCGCACCGACATCACCAAGCTGCCGGCGGTGGTCACCTTCGGCGCGGTCAAGGGCGGCATCCGCCACAACATCATTCCCGACCAGGTCGAACTGATCGGCACCATCCGCACCTTCGACACCGGCATGCGCGAGGACATCTTCGCCGACCTGCGCAACGTCGCGACCCACGTCGCGGCGGCGCACGGCGCAACCATCGAGGCGCGCATTCCCGAAGACCACAACTACCCGGTCACCGCCAACGACCCCGCGCTCACCGCGCGGATGATGCCCAGCCTGCAGAAGGCGGTGGGCGCCGGCAACGTCATCGATCCCGGCCTGATCACCGGCGCCGAGGACTTCTCGTTCCTCGCGCGCGAAGTACCCGGGCTGTACTTCTTCGTCGGCGCGACCCCGAAGGGCAAGGACCCGGCGACCGCCGCCAGCAACCACTCGCCCGAGTTCTACCTCGACGAAGGCGCGCTCGACGTCGGCTTCCGCGCGATGCTGCAGGTGGCGCTGGACTACCTGCACGACGCGCAGGGATAACCCCGGGCGTGCCCGGCCTGTTCGAACGGTTGCTGCGCGCCGCGCTCGGGCCATTGCTGCCCGGGGACGACACGGGAAACGCGCGGGAACCGGATCCGATGGAGACCCGTGCCGGGATACACCTGCTGCACGGCACGAGCGCGGCGTTCGAGTCCTTTTCGGAGACGGTCGATGCCGACACCGTGCTCGCCGCGATCCGCAGCGTGGACTGGGACGCCGATTTCTGCCAGGTCTTCATCGTCCCGCGTCCGGGCGTGTGGCTGGAGGTGGGCGGCAGTCTCGATCCGCAACACGGGCTGTCGGCGATGTATGTCCATCGTGGCGACCGCGTCGAATCGGTCATCCGTCTCCCGCCGCGGACGCTCGCCGAGATGGAGGACATCGCCCTGACGTTCCTCGCGTCCGAAGACGCGCTGTTCGACGCCTATCCGTTCCCCTGACGCGGGTGCCGCTCAGCCGGCGGGCTGCA
The DNA here is from genome assembly GCA_020161335.1 of Pseudomonadota bacterium. Taxonomy (GTDB): domain Bacteria; phylum Pseudomonadota; class Gammaproteobacteria; order Xanthomonadales; family Xanthomonadaceae; genus Luteimonas. The sequence goes on along the minus strand of JAIUOJ010000011.1, from coordinate 31,641 downwards.
CCACGACCTTGAACGCGGCTTCGCGCGCGGGCGCGACGTCCTTCTCCCAGGCACGGCGATAGACCAGGCGCAGGCGGGCCTCGCCCGGCGTCGTGGCCTGGAAGTGCCAGCGCGACACGCTCGGGCTGCCGACCAGGCGCGGGCCGGCCTTGTCCCCCGGCGGTGCGGGCGCCGGCGGCGGCAACGTGGCCCGCTGCAGCATCGGCGCGCCGTCCTCCACGATCTCCCAGCCGTAGCCGGTGCTGGCGTTGCCTTCCAGCGCGATCTCGAGCACCTGTCCGACCTGCAGCGTCGCGCTGCCGTCGGCGGCGGGGCGCACGACGTCGGGCGTCGCGGCAGCGGCCGCGGGCGTGGTCGCCGGCGACGGTGCGGCGGCAGCGGCATCGGCATCGGCATCGGCCGGTGCGGCGGGCGGTGGCGGCGGCGGACCCGGCGGACTTGCCGAGCAGCCGACGGCCGTCAGCACAACACACAGCAGGAGGGGCATCTGGCGCATCGTCGGTTCCTTTCGCGGGGCTTCGGCCCGGTTCGTTCCATGGCGACGACTAGAATAGCGCCATGGTGCACCCCGAACAGTCCCCGCTCGGCCGAGAGGTCGCCTACCCGCGCCACTACGACGCCTCGCTGCTGTTCCCGATCCCGCGGGCGGCGGCGCGCGCCGAACTCGGGCTCGGCGCGGACCTGCCTTTCGCCGGGCACGACCGCTGGCACGCCTACGAGCTGTCGTGGCTGGACGCGCGCGGCAAGCCGCGGGTGGCGACGGCGACGATCACGGTGCCGGCGACGACGCCGCACCTGGTCGAGTCGAAGTCGCTCAAGCTCTACCTCAACGCGTTCAACGCCACGCGCTTCGACGAGGCCGGCGACGTGCGCACGCGCATCGCCCGCGACCTGTCACAGGCCGCAGGCGGCGAGGTCGCCGTCGACTTCGGCCTGCCCGCGTTCGACGACGCCGCCGCCGAGCCGATCGACGCGCTCGACGTCGCCATCGAGCGCTACGGCCCGCCCGATGCCGCGCTGCTGGCCGCGGACGGCGGCGACCTCGTGGAGGAAACGCTGCGCTCGGACCTGCTGAAATCCAACTGCCCGGTCACCGGCCAGCCCGACTGGGCCACCGTGCGCATCGCCTACCGCGGCCCGCGCCTCGATCGCGCCGCGCTGCTGCGCTACCTGGTGTCGTTCCGTGACCATGCCGAGTTCCACGAGCAGTGCGTCGAACGCATCTTCGTCGACGTGCTGGCGCGTTGCCGCCCGGACACGCTGTCGGTGGAGGCGCGCTACACCCGCCGCGGCGGGCTCGACATCAATCCCTGGCGGGCAACCCCCGGACGCTCGCCGCCACCGGCCGGGCGCGACCTGCGGCAGTGACCTGAACCCCGCCGGCGGCCCTCATGCGGCCGCAATGCTTTCTTAACGCGACACGTGTCACTTTTTCGCCGCGCACCAAACACCGGGGAGGAGTGCCCCACATGAGCAACGACAAGAAACCGGATTTTTCGAATGTGCAGAGCAGCTCCGACACGGCACCCGCCGGTGGCGGCAGCGGCGGGCTGGCCGGCGCCAAGCCGGACTTCTCCAACGTGGTGAGCGGCTCGGATACCGTCGCCGGCGGCAGCGGAGGCGGCGGCGGCACGGGCGCGCGCACCTACACGATCGAGAAGGGCGACACGCTCTCGGCGATCGCGCAGCGCTTCTATGGCAAGGCCAAGTACTGGCGGCAGATCCATGAAGCCAACAGCGCGGAGATCGACAACCCCGACCGGATCTTCCCCGGCCAGGTGATCACGCTGCCGGCCATCGACACCGATGGCGACGGCACGCCCGACGAACCGGCCGCCTGATCCGTCACGCCCACCTCATTGCCAAGCCAAATTCCAGAAGGAACTCCAGATGAACACCACCCGTTTGTCCCAGGCCCTGCTCGTCGCCGCGATCGGCAGCGTCGCCCTGATCGGCTGCAAGAAGAAGGAAGAGCCCGTCGTCGCCCCGCCGCCGGCGGCCGTTGAACCGGCGCCGCTGCCGCCTGCGCCGGCCGTCGCGCCGTTCGCGGTCGGTTCGGTCGCGCTCGGCAACGCCATCGGTGCCGACAACAGCATCGCCATGCCGATGACCGCGTTCGCCAAGGGCGACACGATCCACGCCTCGATCGCCACCGACGGCGCCGCCGGCAAGCTGACCGCGAAGTGGTCGCACGTCGACAGCAACCAGACCGTCAGCGAGGAGACCCGTGACATCCCGGCCGGCCCGCAGGTCACCGAGTTCCGCATCAGCAAGCCGGACGGCTGGCCGGTGGGCAAGTACAAGCTCGAGGTTTCGGCCGACGGCGCGGTGGTCAACACCACCGACTTCGAAGTCAAGTAAGCCGCCCGCCACGCCCGCCTGCCAGGGCGGGCGTGGCCCGGGCCACGTTTCTCTCTCCACCCCATGGTGGGCAAGCAAGGCGCGACGCGAGTCGCGCCTCTTTTTTTGCCGGTTCGGCGGTACATGGCCCGGATGCGCCGCAGCGCGTTTTTTGCCCGCGACCGCGCAACGCGCGACAATGCGCGTTCCCTGCGCGCGCGTGGCGAAGGTCGCCCCGCGGGATGCGCAGCTCCCGACACGGAACCCCGCATGTCCGACACGCCGCAGATCGTCTACACCCTCACCGACGAAGCCCCGTTCCTCGCCACCGCCTCCCTGCTGCCGATCGTGCAGGCGTTCGCGGGCACCGCGGGCATCGACGTGGGTACCCGCGACATTTCGCTGTCCGGACGCATCCTGGCCCAGTTCCCCGACCGCCTCCCGGCCGCGCAGCAAGTGCCGGACGACCTCGCCGAGCTGGGTGAACTCACGCTCAGGCCGGAAGCGAACATCATCAAGCTGCCCAACATCAGCGCATCGGTGGCGCAGCTGAAGGCGGCGATCCGCGAACTGCAGGCGCAGGGCTATCCGCTGCCGGACTTCCCGGAGGATCCGCAGACCGACGAGGACCGCGACGTGCGCGCGCGCTACAACCGCTGCATCGGCAGCGCGGTGAACCCGGTGCTGCGCGAAGGCAACTCCGACCGCCGCGCGCCGCGGGCGGTGAAGGAGTACGCGCGCAAGCATCCGCACAGCATGGCCGAGTGGAGCCCCGCCTCGCGCTCGCACGTCTCGCACATGCACGCCGGCGACTTCTACCACGGCGAGAAGTCGATGACGCTCGACCGCGCGCGCGACGTCAGGATGGAGCTGCTCACGAAGGGTGGCCAGACCATCGTGCTCAAGCCGAAGGTGTCGCTGCTCGACGGCGAGGTCATCGACTCGATGTTCATGAGCAAGCAGGCGCTGCTGGACTTCTACGAGCAGCAGATCGACGACGCCTACAAGACCGGCGTGATGTTCTCGCTGCACGTCAAGGCAACGATGATGAAGGTCTCGCACCCGATCGTGTTCGGCCACTGCGTGCGCATCTTCTACCGCGACGCCTTCGACAAGCACGGCAAGCTGTTCGACGAGCTGGGCATCAACGTCAACAACGGCATGGTCGACCTGTACACGAAGATCGAATCGCTGCCGCAGAGCAAGCAGGAGGAGATCAAGCGCGACCTGCACGCCTGCCACGAGCACCGCCCCGAGCTGGCGATGGTCGACTCGGCCAAGGGCATCACCAATTTCCATTCGCCCAACGACATCATCGTCGACGCATCGATGCCGGCGATGATCCGCAACGGCGGCAAGATGTGGGGCGCCGACGGGCGCCTGAAGGACGTCAAGGCGGTGATGCCGGAGTCGACGTTCGCCCGCATCTACCAGGAGATCATCAACTTCTGCAAATGGCACGGCGCGTTCGACCCGACCACGATGGGCACCGTGCCCAACGTCGGCCTGATGGCGCAGAAGGCGGAGGAGTACGGCTCGCATGACAAGACCTTCGAGATCCCGGAGGCCGGCGTGGCCAAGATCGTCGACCTGGCCAGCGGCGAGGTGCTGATGAGCCAGGACGTGGAGGCCGGCGACATCTGGCGCATGTGCCAGGTCAAGGACGCGCCGATCCGCGACTGGGTGAAGCTGGCCGTCACCCGCGCGCGCAACTCGGGCATGCCCGCGGTGTTCTGGCTCGATCCGTACCGCCCGCACGAGAACGAGCTGATCAAGAAGGTCAAGGCCTACCTCAAGGAACACGACACCAGCGGCCTGGACATCCAGATCATGAGCCAGGTGCGCGCCATGCGCTACACGCTCGAGCGCGTGATCCGCGGCCTCGACACCATCTCGGTGACCGGCAACATCCTGCGCGACTACCTCACCGACCTGTTCCCGATCATGGAGCTGGGCACCTCGGCGAAGATGCTGTCGATCGTGCCGCTGATGAACGGCGGCGGGCTCTACGAGACCGGCGCCGGCGGTTCCGCGCCCAAGCACGTGCAGCAGGTGCTGGAGGAGAACCACCTGCGCTGGGATTCGCTGGGCGAGTTCCTCGCGCTGGCGGTGAGCCTGGAGGAGCTGGGCATCAAGTACGACAACCCCCGCGCCAAGGTGCTGGCCCAGGCGCTCGATGCCGCGACCGGGCGCCTGCTCGACGAGAACAGGAGCCCGTCGCCCAAGACCGGGCAGCTCGACAACCGCGGCAGCCACTTCTACCTCGCACTGTACTGGGCGCAGGCACTGGCCGCGCAGGACGAGGACGCGGCGTTGAAGGCGAAGTTCGCGCCGCTGGCCGCGGCACTGGCCGCGGACGAGGCGAAGATCGTCGACGAGCTCAACGCCGTGCAGGGCCGCGGCGTCGACATCGGCGGCTACTACCGGCCCGACCTGGCCAAGGTCGCCGCGGCGATGCGCCCCAGCGACACCTTCAACGCGGCGCTGGCGACGTTGTCGTCGACGTAACGCGGCTGTGGCACGCTGCGCGCACACCGACCCGAGGACAGACCCCATGCGCAACCTCCTGCTTGCCTGCTCGCTGCTGGCGCTGGCACCGCTCGCGATCGCGGCCTCGCCCGAGGCGGCACCGACCACCGCCACCGAACCGTCGGCGGCGCTGAAGGCCGCCGTGGCCGGCGACTGGCGCACGCCGGAGTCCGTCGCCCGCGATGCCTATCGCCATCCGGCGGAAACGCTGGCGTTCTTCGGCCTGCAGCCGGGCCAGACCGTGGTCGAGATCACCCCGGGCGGCGGCTGGTACGCGGAGATCCTCGCGCCCTACCTGCGCGAAAGCGGCACCTATGTCGCCGCGATCGTCGATCCGGCCGCCTTGCCCGAAGGCCGTGGCCGCGACTACCAGCAGCGGCAGAAGGACAACCTCGCGAAGAAGTTCGCCGACGCGCCGGCGCAGTTCGACCGGGCCGTGGTCGCGGCCTACGATCCCGCGGCGCCGGTGTTCGGCACGCCGGGCTCGGCCGACCTGGTGCTGACCTTCCGCAACGTGCACAACTGGCGCGGCAGCGGCCAGGCCGAAGGCATGTTCAAGGGCTTCTTCGACGTGCTCAAGCCCGGTGGCGTGCTGGGCGTGGTCGAGCATCGCGCCAGGACCGACGTCCCGGCCGAGGACAAGTCCGGCTACGTCGGCGAGGCGCAGGTGATCGCGATGGCGCAGGCCGCGGGCTTCGTGCTCGACGGCAAGAGCGAGGTCAACGCCAACCCGAAGGACACCAAGGACCATCCCAACGGCGTGTGGACGCTGCCGCCGGGCAACAACCATGATCCCGAGGATGCGGCGAAGTACCGTGCGATCGGCGAAAGCGACCGCATGACCCTGCGGTTCGTGAAGCCCGACCGCAAGTAAGTCCGGATGCCGTCGATGCCCGCACCGCGCGCGCGGGCGTCGATGACCGCCCTGTCGATGTCGCCCGCCGGCGCCGCCGCGGGCAGGCCAACCGCCCCCCGGGTTCGCGCCGCCGCGGCTGATGCGCTTCGAGCCGCCGCGGCCACGGTTTCGGCCCCCGTTCGTGGTCCCGCAGACAACGAACGCCTGCCGTGGCGTTGTGCCTTCGCAACGATGAAGGCAGGTCCCTCGCTACGCTCGGGATGACAGGTTCGTCGCCTGTCGTTCCACGCTTGCCGCCCGGTTGCCCCCCATGCTCATCGCCTTCAACAAGCCCCACGGCGTGCTCTGCCAGTTCACCGACCGCAGCCTGCCGCCGCGGCCGACGCTGGCCGCTTTCGGCTTGCCGGCGGGGGTGTATCCGGCGGGCCGGCTCGACCATGACAGCGAAGGCCTGCTGCTGCTGACCGATGACGGCATGCTCGCACACCGCATCACCGATCCGCGGCACACCCTGGGCAAGACCTACTGGGTGCAGGTGGAGGGCACGCCGTCGCCCGTACAGCTCGATGCGCTGCGCGCGGGCGTGCGGCTCAATGACGGACCGACGCGACCGGCCGAGGTACAGCGGCTCGACCCGCCGCCGGCGCTGTGGCCGCGCGACCCGCCGGTGCGCATGCGCAAGACCGTGCCCGACGCCTGGCTGGCCATGACGATCCGCGAAGGCCGCAACCGCCAGGTGCGGCGGATGACCGCGGCGGTCGGCCTGCCCACCCTGCGCCTGGTGCGCGTGGCGATCGGCCACCACGCGCTCGACGACCTGTTGCCGGGCCAGTGGCGCGAAGTCGCGCCGGCGCACGGGCCGCCCGGGCGGAGCTGAACGGTTCAGCCGGTCACGGCCGCGGCCCGCGCCGGTCTGGTAACGTCGCCGTTCGAAGCGTGTGCGCCAGGCGCGCACGAGCGGCTTCCGGGGACGGGCCAGGGCAGGATGACCAGCGCGAGGAACATCGCCGGACGGGTGCTGGTGGTCGACGACCAGCCGTCGAACCTGCGCGTCATCAGCGCGCTGCTGATGCGCCACGGCTATGCGGTGACCACCGCCGAACACGGCGCCGAGGCGCTGCAGTCGCTGGAACAGCAGCTGCCCGACCTGATGCTGCTGGACATGCTGATGCCGGGCATGGACGGCTTCGACCTGCTGCACGAGATCCGCGCGCGCCCGCACTGGTCATCGCTGCCGGTGGTGTTCCTCACCGTCGCCCAGGACCGCGACCTGCTGCTGCGCGCCTTCGACTCCGGCGCGGTCGACTACGTGACCAAGCCCTTCATGCCCGAGGAGCTGATGGCGCGCGTGCAGGCGCACATCGGCCTGAAGCTGACCCGCGACCGGCTGGAGCGGGTCGCGCGCGAGCGCGAAGAGCTGGTCAACCTGGTCGCGCACGACCTCAAGAACCCGCTGACCAGCATCCTGTTCGCGAGCGAGCTGCTGATCGACGGCCGCACCCGTCCCGAGCGCGTACCGCGCTACCTGCAGATGGTGCAGGACAGCGCCGGGGACGCGCTGGGCTACATCCGCCGCTACCTCGAGACCCAGGCCCGCCAGGCCGGCGCGCAGGCGCGCGACACGCCGCCGGCACGGGCCTGCCTGCGCGACCTGCTGCAATGGCTGGAGCAGCGCTACGCGCTGCAGCTGGAAGATCGCGGCGCGGCGCTGCGCATCGCGTCGATCGACAACGATGTAAGGGTGGCCGGCGACCCGCTGGCCTTGCGCCAGGTCTGCGAGAACCTGATCAGCAATGCCATCAAGTACGCGCCGGCAAGCGACATCGAGCTGTCGGTGCAGCCCGGCGCGCCGGGGTTCTGGCAACTGTGGGTGGAAGACCGCGGCCCGGGCATCCCGCGCGCGCAGCAGGCCTCGCTGTTCACGCCCTACTTCCGCATCCGCACCGGCGACCGCGCGACGGACGAGGCGTCCACCGGCCTCGGCCTGTCGCTGGCGCGGCAGATCGTGGCCGCGAGCGGCGGCGAACTGCGCTACGAAGACCGCGAAGGCGGCGGCGCGCGCTTCGTGCTGGAACTGCGCGAAGCGCCGCCGGCCTGAGCGCCCCGGGGATCAGGCCTGCTCGTCGGCCTTGGTGGCGGCGCGACGCGTCCGCGACGCCGGCGCCTTGGCGGCCACCTTGCGCGCCTCGACCCGGCGCGACTTGCCCTCGATCACCTGGCCGCCTTCGGCGAGCTGCTTCTTGCGCTGGCGATGCACCGCGTACCAGACCACGCCGGCGCCGATCGCGGCGGCCACCGCCACGGCCGGGTTACGGCGGATGAAGCCGCCCACCGCCTTCGAACCGGTCTTGGCCACGCCCAGCGCCGCGCCGGTCTGCAGCCACTTGCCGGCCGTATCCGGCAGCGCATCACGGATGTTGTCGCCGACCTGGCCCACCAGGTCCATGACCTTGCCGCCGTAGGAATCGAACTTGCCCATGCAGGTGTCCTCGTGCCTTGGAGCCGATGATGATGCGTCAGTGTGCCGCTGATGGCGTGGAGCCGTCGTGACAACCGGCAGGGCCGGGTTGCCTGCCGGTCAGCTTCGCCGCGCCGCCGGATTCCGCCCGCCTGCGGCAAGCCCCACCGTCGCCACGGGTGTCTGCAATGACTCGCCCACCGCTTCCATGCGCCCCACGTGCTACGTCCCCCGCGGCTTCGCGCGATGGGTGGCCGTCGCGTTCCAGGGATCGTCCGGCCACGGATGCCGCGGATACCTTCCCTTCATTTCCTTCTTCACTTCCGGATAGGTCCGCTCCCAGAACCCGCGCAGGTCCTGGGTGACCTGGAGCGGCCGGCCGGCCGGCGACAGCAGGTGGAGCGTCAACGGCACGCGACCGTCGGCGATGCGCGGCGTTTCGGCCAGGCCGAACAGCTCCTGCAGTTTGACCGCCAGCACCGGCGGCTGCGGCGAGCCGTCGTGCGCGAGGGCGTAGTCGATGCGGCGCTCCATGCCCGAAGGCACCACGAGGCGCACCGGCGCCAGCGCTTCGACGCACTGGCGTTGCGACCAGTCGAGCCGCCCGCGCAGGCCCTCGGCGAACGCCTCCGGTGAAAGCGCGTCCAGCCGCGTCGCGCCGCCGAACAGCGGCAGCAGCCACGCCTCGCGCGTCGCCAGCAGCGCGTCGTCGGAAAGATCCGGCAGGTCGAGGTCCGGCATCCATGTGCGCAGCGACTGCACGCGGGCGCGCCACTGGCGCAATCCATCGCTCCACGGCAAGGCGTCGAGGCCCAGCTCGGAAACGGCATCGACGAGCGCACGGGCGGCGAGCGCGGGATCGACGCGCCCGGCGGGGCGTGCATCGAGCACGATCCCGTCGAAACGCTGCACGCGTTCGGATACCAGCGCGCGTTTCGCGGCATCCCAGCGCACTTCGTCGCGTTCGATGAAACGCGCGCCGAAATCCGCGCGCAGCCGCGCTTCATCCACCGCTGCGCCACGCAGCACCAGCGAGTCCCTGGCCTCGAACCGCAGCTCGCTGGCGACGATCCACGGCTCGCCGCGCAGCGTGCTGTCGTCGGCGATGCGGGCCATGCGCCCGTTGGCCAGGGCATAGCGCTGCGGATCGCGCGGATGCGCGCGGCCGATGCGATCGGGGAAGGCGTGCGCCAGCAGGTCGCCGAGTGCGTGTGCAGGCATGTCCGCAGCGGGCGGCGCCTTCGCGCCGACGCGACGACGCCACTGCTTCGCGGCGGCATCGATGGTCGCCAGCGCGCCGCGGTGCGCATCGCCGCTCCCGCGTCCCGCGCGGAACGCCGCCAGCGCCTGCCAGCGCGCGCGCCAGCCGTCGTCGCGCGTGCGCAGTGGGTCGCGCGCCTCGACCAGTGCGGCGAGGTCGCAGGCCAGCGCGCGCGCCGCGTCGTCGCCCACGGCCAGCAGCATCGCCGCGAGCCGCGGATGCGTGCCCAGCGCCAGCATGCGCCGGCCGGTCGCGGTGATCCCCGCGCCCGCGTCGAGCGCGCCCAGCCGTTGCAGCAGGTCGCGCGCCGCGGCGAGTGCGCCCGCCGGCGGCGGGTCGACGAAGCGCAGGGCGTCGCTGCCCCAGGCGGCGAGCTCCAACGCCAGCGAGGCGAGTTCGACCTGCGCGATCTCCGGTCGCCGCTGCGGTTCCAGCCGCTGCGACTGCGGCCACAGCCGGTAGGCCCAGCCGTCGGCGACGCGACCGGCGCGGCCCGCGCGCTGGTCGGCCGAGGCCTGCGAAATCGCCACCACGTCCAGGCGCGAGAAGCCGCTGTTGGGATCGAAGCGCGGCTCGCGCGCCAAGCCACTGTCGATCACCACGCGCACGCCGGGCAGGGTGACGCTGGATTCGGCGACGTTGGTCGCCAGCACCACGCGCCGCCGGCCGTCGTCCGCCGGCTGCAATACGCGCGACTGCTGCTCGACGGGCAGGTCGCCGTGCAGCTCGAGCACGTCGGCATCGATGGTGGTCTGTGCAAGCGACTGCGCGACGCGTGCGATCTCGCGCCGGCCCGGCAGGAACACCAGCACGTCGCCCGGATGCTGCGCCAGCGCCTGTTCGATCGCGCGACGCGTGTGCGGCTCCAGCGCTTCGTCGCGGCGCGCGGGAACGTGCTCTGTGCGGACCGGAAAGTGACGTCCTTCGCTCGACAGCCGCGGCGCGTCGAGGAACTGCGCCAAGCGTTCGCCGTCGAGCGTGGCGGACATCGCGACGAGGCGCAGGTCTTCACGCAAGCCCGCCTGCACGTCCAGCGCCAGCGCCAGCCCGAGGTCGCCGGCGAGATGGCGTTCGTGGAACTCGTCGAACAGCAACGCGCCGATGCCTTCGAGCGTCGGGTCGTCCTGGACCATCCGTGTGAGGATGCCCTCGGTCACCACCTCGATCCGCGTCCGCGACGACACCCTGTTCTCGAAGCGGATGCGATAACCGATGGTGCCGCCGACGTCTTCGCCCAGCTGCCTCGCCATGAACATCGCCGCGCTGCGTGCCGCCACCCGGCGCGGTTCCAGCATCACGATCTTCCGCCCCTGCAGCCACGATGCATCGAGCAGGGCCAGCGGCACCTGCGTGGTCTTGCCCGCGCCCGGCGGCGCCTCCAGCACCAGGCGCGGATGCGTGGCGAGGCTGCGCACGAGATCCGGCAGCAGGGGCGTGATGGGAAAGTCGGGTGCAGCCATGCGCAGCAAGGATACCGGCCCCTCCCGGTAGAATGGCGCGATGCCCCTCATCGACATCGGCGCCAACCTCACCCACGACAGCTTCGACCGCGACCGCGACGCGGTGCTGCAGCGCGCGCGCGATGCCGGCGTGGCGCAACTGGTCGTCACCGGTGCCAGCCGCGAGCATTCGCCGAAGGCCCTGGCGCTTGCGCAGGCGCACCCGGGTGTCCTGTTCGCCACCGCCGGCGTGCATCCGCACCACGCGGTCGAGTACACCGAGGAGTGCGATGCCCAGATGCGCGCGCTGCAGGCGCATCCGGAGGTCGTGGCCGTGGGCGAAACCGGGCTGGACTACTTCCGTGACTTCTCGCCACGCCCGGCGCAGCGCAAGGCGTTCGAGCGGCAGCTGCAGATCAGTGTCGATCTTGCGGTCGACGGGGTGGGCAAACCGCTGTTCCTGCACCAGCGCGACGCGCATGCCGACTTCATGGCGATCATGAAGCAGTTCGACGGCCGGCTCGGCCCGGCGGTGGTGCACTGCTTCACCGGCACGCGCGGGGAACTGTTCGACTACCTCGACCAGGACTGGCACATCGGCATCACCGGCTGGCTGTGCGACGAACGCCGTGGCGCGCACCTGCGCGAACTGGTGAAGCACATTCCCGCCCACCGGCTGATGGTCGAGACCGACGCGCCCTACCTGCTGCCGCGCACGCTCAAGCCGATGCCGAAGGATCGCCGCAACGAACCGGCGTTCCTGCCGCACATCGTCGAGGAACTCGCGCGCGACCGCGGCGAAGCGGTTGACGTCGTCGCGGCGGCGAGCGCCGCCACGGCGCAGGCGTTCTTCCGGCTGCCGCCAGTGCCCGCGCCGGCGCGATAGCAAGGTGCTGGACAATCTGCTGTTCGGGCGCCGGATCTCCACTTGCGATCCGCCGGGCGCCCGCCCCTGGGCAGCGGCCTGCCCAGGCCTCCTCGCGCGACGACGAACCATTTGCGCACCAAGGCCTTTCTGCACCGGTCGACGCGCCGCCGACCGTTCCGTTTGCGCCTCGATCTCCAGAACGTGACCCGAGGCGTCAACCCGCACGGGAGCCTCTCTCTTCCAGGCTGATGACGGTTGCACATCGCTTCGGGCGTTCCCCGCGCCCCCCTGCAATGGCCCGCGCGCAGACAAGGCACCTGTGCCCCAACGGCTACAGGATGATCGGGGGCGGCCTGTTCGGGGGCGGGTCGCGTTCGATGTCGAAACCCACCACGTATTCCGCGCCTTCGCCGCGGTGCTTGGTGACGAAGTGCGTGAACAGGTGCGTCGTGAACAAGGCGCCGCCCCTGGTGCCGTGGTAATAGGCCGGAGTCTGGCTCACCTGTGCCTCGAGATCGCGACGCTCCCAGGTCACCACTTCGCTGCTGATGACATCATCCCCGGTGCCGAGGATCCAGTTGATCGCGTCCACGATGTTGTCCTTGAAGAGGGCCAGCACGACCGCAGGCGGCCAGAACCTGGAAGCCAGCGCAACGGCGCCGCTCACGAACGCCTCGATCTCGTCCCGGTAGTAGTCGGGATTGCCGTAGTCGTGCTCCATGACGACCACCGCCAGTGAAAGCGTGTCGGGGTTGCCGCTGTAGACCGCGGCCACGGGTCCGATCCTTTCTTCGTGTGTGTCCACATCCTCGTAATACTTGGGGTGGGTGTTGATGGGATGGGTCAGGACCCCGACGGCGCTATTGACGCCCTTGTTGATCGCAAGCCCGCTGGTGACGACATAGATCTCGTCCGCTCCCCAGTCATCCGGCACCAGCCCGGGGGGGACCGTTTCCTTCTGGCACCACAGGCCCAGGTAGCGAATCGTGTAGCGAATGCTCGGCGCCTCCCCGGTGCTCCGCTCCCCGCTCAAGGGTCCCACGTGTTCCGACGCGGGTCCTGAGCGGGAGCTCGGCCCGGCCTCCGGCGCACTTGCTGAAGGCAGCTCGCCGCGACGACTCCGGGTCGGTGTGTGGGGTTCTGCCGGAGGCGCCATGTCCCCGAGTGCGAGGCTCTTGTCCGCGTGGCGGCCCAACAGGCGCCGCCGGTCCCGTCGCGGCTTGGCCTCGAACGCGGCAACGATGCGCCGGGCCACTTCCGGTTTCAGCCGCAACGCCTGGAGTTCGGCCAGCGTCTCCCGTTCAAGTTGATTCTGGGGCTGGCGCTCGCCGGACAGGAGCCGCATGGCGGCCACCGTTCCAACCAGGAGCTCGGGGTTTTGGGGGGCGCTCAACTTTCGGGTCATGGTGTCTCTCCTTGGCAAACGCATGAAAGTGGCCGGGCACGCACATGGACGCGTCCTGGCCAACCGATACTCCGCTCGCTTCCCGCACGACCTCCGCGTCAGCGCGCACGCGTGCGCGTACTGACGAACACGTCGCCCGGGTCCTCGACGTTGAGCTTTCGCCCGAAGTACAGGCGCGTGCCGTCGCCGGACAGCGAGGCCCGGGTTTCCGCGGCGGGCGTGTTGATGAAGGGGTTGTCGATCCGCTGCGGCGCCGACCATGGCGCCCCGGCGTGCGGCCGCGTGGCGACGTAGATGTCCTGGTCGAAGGCGGTGGCGCCGGCGCGGTTCGAGCTGAACACGATCTCCAGCCCGTCGCCGCGCACGTTGGGCATGCGGTCGTCGAACGGCGTGCTCAGTTCGGCCACGCGCGTGCCGGGCAGGATCGTGCCGTCGCGCAGCACGCGGCTGGCGTAGATATCCTGGCCCTGGCTGTCCGGATAGCCGTTGCTGGAGAAGTACAGGAAGGTCCCGGCGTGCGTGTGCACCAGCGACGGGCTGAACTCGGCGCCGGCGGTGTTCGGGCCGTGCGGGTAGCAGCCCAGGTGCAGCGGCGGCGACCAGCCGCGGCGCGGATGCTCGTGGCTCAGGTACATGTCGCCGGCCGCGGGGCCGCCCACCGGCGGTGCCGGCGGCACGTCGCCGGGGAAGCAGTCGTCGGCGTTCTGCATCGAGGTGACGAACATCAGCCAGCCGCCGCGCATCGGCGTCGGGCAGTAGTCGAACTCGGGCGTGTTGACCGGCGTGCCCACGTTCTCGGGCGTGGTCCATTCGGTGCCGGCGTGGTTGCGGCGTGCGCGATAGACATCGAGCTTGCCCTGCGCGCCGGGGGCGCTGCGGTTGGACGCGATGAACAGCGCGCGGCCGTCGGGCGATTCGATCGGGCAGCCTTCCGCCGCCGTGGTGGTGTTGATGGCGACCAGCGCCTGCGGGTCGCGCCAGGGGCCGAAGCCGGGCCCGTGGGCGGGGCCGTGCCCGGGGCGATGGCCGCCGGCGAGGGCGCAGCTCGACGCGGTGGCAAGGGCGACGACGACGGTCGCGGTGGCAAGGGACAGGGGGGTGCGGTTCATGCGCGTGTCTCCGGGGAATGACAACGGGGTGCGGGGGATTGGGGCGGGACGCGGATCGAGGCCTCAGCGCGCGGTGCCCGCCGTCGTGGCGTAGTGCGCAGCGGGCGACGGTGCGCGGGCGTCGCGGGCCTGCAGCACCACCTGCACCTGGTCGATGCGCGCGCGCTTGCAGGCGCGCCCGATCTCGGCCATCAGGCGCTGGCGGGTGGCATAGGCCTGGCCGGGGTCGGCCTGGCCGGCCCAGGCGCCGACATCGCGCTGGCGCGGCAGGCTGCGGTCGGCGCAGTCGACGACGTGCACGACCGCGCCGGGCGCCGGCGCGGGTTCCGCCGCCAGGGCAGTGCCGGCGACGCTGGCGGCCCCCGCCAGCAGCAGTGCGGTGAAGCGAAGGCGGATGTCCATGGTGAGGCTCCTCGGGTGGCGGGGCCGGGCGATTCCCGGCACGTCCAGCCTCCGCTGCGCGCCACCCCGGGTCTTGAGGCCGGGCATGGGATCGGCTTGGGTGGCTTGGGCGGGGCTTGGGGAAGCCTTGGGGCCAGCGTCGGCACCCGTTTCCGTTCATCATGAAAGCCGGCTCCCTGCTTGCCACCCATGGCCAACCCCGACGCAGACCCCCTGGCTTTCGACGACGTCGTGATCGACTTCGCCGGGCGCCGCCTGCTGCGCGACGGCGTGGTGCAGCCGCTGGAGCCGAAGGCCTTCGCCGTGCTCGCCCTGCTCGCCGGATCGCCCGGCCATGCGTTCTCGCGCGACGAGATCCTCGATGCCGTCTGGGGCCATCGCCACACCACGCCGGGGGTGCTCAACCGGGTGATGACCCTGCTGCGGCAGGCGCTCGGCGAAGACGCGCAGGCGGCGCGCTACCTGCACACCCTGCACGGCGTCGGCTACCGCTTCGACCTGCCCGCGTCCGCTGCCGTTTCGGCACCGACGACGACGCCTCCATCGGAGGCTTCGCACGCCCCCTTGCCGCCGCCACCGCGCCGCGCCGCCGACACACCGCGCGCATTCCCGCGTTCTGCGCTCTGGGGGGTGCCGCTTCTGGCCTTGGCGGCCTTCGCCTGCTGGGCGCTGTGGCCGCGCGCGATGCCCGTAACGACGGAATCGGCCCCGGTGTCCGCACCCGCCACGGAACGCAGCATCGCGGTACTGCCGTTGGCCAATGCCAGCCGGGATCCGGAGCAGCAATTCTTCTCCGACGGACTGTCCGACAACCTGATCGACGCGCTGTCCCGGTTCGACGGCCTGCGCGTGATTGGCCGCATGTCCTCGAACCGCTTCCGCGACAGCACCGCCGACAGCAAGGCGATCGGTGCTCAGCTTGGCGCCGCCTACCTCGTCAACGGCAGCGTCCAGCACGCCGACGGCGCGGTCCGGATTGGCGTGGAGCTGGTGTCCGCCGCCGATGGTCGCACGCTCTGGGCCGAACACTACGACCGGCCCTACCGCGACTTGTTCGCTTTGCAGGACGAGATCTCGAGCGCCATTGCCCGCGCACTGCAGGCGAAGCTGCTGTTGCCCGATGGCGAGGCGAAGCAGGGTGACCGCCCCCCGAACGGCAGCCTCGAGGCTTACAGTGCCTACCTGCACGGCTTGAAGTATTGGCACGACCTTGATTGGCCCAGGTCGGCCGAGTACATGACCCAGGCGGTGCAACTTGATCCGGGCTATGCGATGGCATGGGCGCACCTGTCAGGCGCGCTGAGCACCGCCGCCGTGTTTTCGAAAGAGGCCCGCGAAGTTGCCAGCGAACACATGCACGCGGCACGCCTCGCGGCGGAAAATGCGCTGCACCTCGCGCCCGGGCTGGGCGCGGCGCACGCGGCACGCGCCTACCTGCAGTTTTACGACTTCGATTACCCGGGCGCGCTGGCCGGGTGCCGGCGTGCCATGCAGTTGGCACCACACGATGGCACCGTCCTCAACGGCTGCGGCTACGTGCTGGCCGCTGCCGGGGAACTTGAGGAGGCGCTCCGGCTGCGGGAGCGCCTGCTGTCGATCGAGCCGCTGTACACCGTCAACCATCTCGAATACGCAGACTTGTTGCTGGCGGCCGGCCGGCTGGACGACGCGATGAAGTCCTTGCGCTTCGCGCAAAGCCTGTCGCAACCCGCATCGGCCCCGCCTTACCAGTTGATGTACGTCGCCATTGCCCGTGGTGATGCGAGGGCCGCGCAGGAAGTCGCCCGACAGCAACGCCCTGCCTGGCGGGACATGAATCTCGCGGTCGCCTTGCAGATCTCGCCGGATCGCGCGGCCGCGGACGCGGCACTGGCGCATGTCCTCGCAAACGAGGCCTGGGTGGACACCAGCCCCTACCTGATCGCACAGGCCTATGCGCTGCGCAACGATGCCGACCAGATGGTCGCCTGGCTGGAGCGCACCCGGGACAGGCACGACGCCAATCTCCACCGCGTCCTCTACGACCCGCTGATCCTGCGCTTTCGCGACGATCCACGCCTTGTCGCGTTCTGCGGGAAAGTCGGCCTGCCGCCACCGGGCGAGAGCAGGGCGCTCAGCATCGACCAGATCCACGCAGGATTGGCAGCGGACCACTGAAGCAAGTCAAGTGATTCAAGCCTGTCGCCCGCCGCCCCCGGCGCATCACGCACGAAGACGACGCGGCATCCGATCACGCTGTTCCTCGTAGCACTGCAGGTGCACCCACGCGGCGTGCAGGTTCGGCGCCGCGATCCCGTGCCGGCACGCGCGATCGACCAGGTCGCCGACGATGTGCGCCGCTTCCACGCGCGCGCCGGCCTCGAGGTCGCGCAGCATCGAGGACTTCACGTCCGAACCGGCAGCGGTCAGTTGCGCACGCGCCGTGTCGCGCGCCTGTGCCGGGATCGGCTGGCCTTCGGCGGCGGCGACGGCGAGGCATTCGTCGTGCAGCGCCGCCATGAAGGCCTCGCCGCCTTCGCCGGCGACGATCGTGCCGATGCTGGCGCGCATCAGGCACGTCCCGGCCGCGAGCGCGGCGAGGAAGCTGTACTTGTTCCATTGCGCCTGCGCGATGTCGTTGCTGTACAGGTGGTCCAGTCCTGCGCGCGCGCAGGCGTCGGCCAATGCCTGCAGGCGGGCACTCCCCGGCTGTCCCGCACGCTCGCCGAAAGTGATCGACGCCGGCTTGCCGAGATGCAGGATCTCGCCTTCGCCGCCGATCGTGGCGCTGATGAAGCACAGTCCGCCAAGCACGTGGTCGAAGCCGAAGCGCGCGTCGAGCACGTCGTAGTGGCGCAGCCCGTTGAGCAGCGGCACCACCCGGGCGCCGGCGGCCATCGCCGGCGCGATGGCGTCCAGCGCACTGTCCAGGTCGTAGGCCTTGCACGCCAGCAGCACGAGATCGAAGCGTGGCGCGTCGTGCGCGGCAAGCGCCTCGGCGGTGAGCGTGGACACCGGCACCTGCACGTCCCCGAGCGGGCTGACGATGCGCAGCCCGCGCGCGCGCAGGTTCGCGGCGCGCGCAGGCCGCACGAGGAAGCCGACGTCCGCGCCGGCCTGCGCGAGCCGGCCCCCGAAGTAGCCGCCCGTCCCGCCGGCGCCGAGCACGAGGAGACGCATCAGCCGGCCCGCAACGCGGTCACTGGATCGCAACCTCGGGCCGCGGTTCCGGCGCCACTTGCCGCAACCGCGCCGCATCGACCTGCAGCTGCCAGCCCGCGCCATGCCGCGAGAAGCGGTACATGCCCGCGTTGGGCATCGGCAGGCCCAGCTGGAAGCGCCGGAAGGCCGCCATCGCCGCGCGGTCTTCCCACGGAAAACCCAGGGCCTGCCAGATCCACTGCGCGAAGAACATGCCGTGCCCGAACACCAGCGTCGTGCCGGCCTGGTCGTGCAGGTCGCGGCGCACGTCGCGCACGCGCGTGGCGAATTCGCGGAAGGTCTCGGCGCCCGGGCCGTCGCGGAAGTCGGGATCGCCGCGCATCCAGTACGCGTCGACCCACGGCATCCGCGCGCGATAGGTGGTCCCGGCGCAACGCGCCGGGCACAGGGTCACGAACTCGTGCAGCAGCGGGTGTTCGCGCGCGGCACGATCCAGCCGCGCCAGCGTGGGCGCCGCCGTGTCGCGCGCACGCACGTAGGTCGAGGTCCACACCGCGTACTCGCCCGCCGGCAGCGCGTCGGCGAACGCCTGCGCCTGCGCGACGCCCTGCGCGGTGAGCGGGATCGCACCGGGATCATCGGTCGGCAGGCCCGCGTTCGCGGCACTCTGGCCATGGCGCACCAGCCAGACCTCGTCCGGCACGGGCGCGCGGTCCGGCGCCGCGCTCAGCTGCGCAGCCCCACGCCGCGCTTGAGCAGCCACAGCGCCAGTGCGCCGAGCGCGACCACGAAGCCCAGCATCAACGCGTAGGCGATCCACAGCGGCACGTCGCTGGCGCCGAGCAGGCCGTAGCGGAAGGCATTGACCATGTAGAAGATCGGATTGGCGTGGGTCAGCGCCTGCGCCCAGCCGGGCAGCAGCTGGATCGAATAGAACACGCCGCCGAGGTAGGTCAGCGGGGTGAGGATGAAGATCGGCACGATCGCCACGTCGTCGAACTTCTTGGCGTAGACGGCGTTGACGAAGCCGGCCAGCGAGAAGATGGTCGCGCCCAGCAGCACCGTCGACAGCGTCACCAGCGGGTGCGGCACCCGCACCTGGGTGAAGCACATCGCGATCGCGAGCACGATCACGCCGACCATCAGCCCGCGCAGCACGGCGCCGGCGACGTAGCCGCCGAGGATCACCCAGCTGGGCATCGGGCTCACCAGCAGTTCCTCGACGTGGCGGCCGAACTTGGCGCCGAAGAAGCTCGACGAGATGTTGCCGTAGCTGTTCTGGATCACGCTCATCATCACCAGCCCGGGAACGATGAACTCCATGTAGCGGAAGCCGCCCATGTCGCCGATGCGCGAGCCGATCAGGCCGCCGAAGATCAGGAAGTACAGCGTCATCGTGATCGCCGGCGGCACCAGGGTCTGGCCCCAGATGCGCAGGATGCGCACCACTTCGCGGCGGACGATGGTGCCCAGCGCGATCCAGTTGCGGCGCGCGGCGCCGTCGGGCGCGTCGGCGCGGGAGGTCGATGCCTGCGTGTTCATGCCGCCTTGTCCTTGCGCGCGCCTTCGCCGGTCAGGCGCACGAACAGTTCCTCCAGCCGGTTGGACTTGGTGCGCATCGAGCGCACGCGGATGCCGGCGGCGTCGAACGCGGCGAACACGCGGTTGAGGTCCATCGCGCGCGGCATGTCGAGGTCGAGCGTGTGGCCATCGGTGGCGACAAGCGTGGCGCCCTCGATCGCCGGCAGCGTCGCCGGCAGCTCGCCGTCGATGTCGAACAGGAAGCCCTCGACGTCGAGCTTGGCCAGCAGCGCGCGCATCGGGCCGTGCTCGACGATCACGCCGCGGTCGATGATGGCGAGGTTGCGGCACAGGCTTTCCGCTTCCTCGAGGTAGTGCGTGGTCAGGATGATGGTGGTGCCGGCCGCGTTGATCTCGCGCAGCGCGGTCCACATGCCGCGGCGGATCTCGATGTCGACGCCGGCGCTGGGCTCGTCGAGGATCAGCAGCTTCGGCCGCGTCATCATCGCGCGGGCGATCATCAGCCGGCGCTTCATGCCGCCCGACAGCGTGCGGCTCATCACCCGCGCCTTCTCCCACAGGTGGGCGCGGCGCAGCTCGGCCTCGGCGCGCACCAGCGCCTCGGCACGCGGCACGCCGTAGAAGCCGGCGTAGTTGACCAGGATGTCGAGCGGCTTCTCGAACAGGTTGAAGTTGAGTTCCTGCGGCACCAGCCCGAGCTGGCGCATCGCCGCGTCGCGCTGCGTGGAGAGGTCGATGCCGAACACCGACACCTCGCCGGCGCTCTTGTTCACCAGCGACGACACGATGCCGATCAGGGTGCTCTTGCCGGCGCCATTGGGGCCGAGCAACGCGTAGAAATCGCCTTCCGACACGTCGAGCGAGACGCCCTTGAGCGCTTCCACGCCGTTGTCGTAGGTCTTGCGGAGGTCGCGGATCCGCAGCGCCGGTGCGCCCGGAACCGGTTCGGTGGGAACGGTCATCGCGGTCTGCCTTGGCCGCGCATCGCGGCAAGCCGCTAGTATAGGCGGCCCGCCGGGCCATGCCCGGGCCACTGTGTCCCATCTCCCCGCCTTGGCCATCGTCCCATTCCCGCTGAAGCTCGTGGCGCGACGCATGCTGGCGCCGTCGGTGGCGCACCTGGCGTTCGTCCGCGGCGACGGCCAGCCGATGGATTTCATCCCCGGCCAGTTCATCCAGGTGCACTTCCAGTACGCGGACGGCACGCCGACCAAGCGGTCGTATTCGCTGGCGACGATCCACGACCACGCGCTCGGGCCGGGCGATGCGGTGGAGATCGCCGTGAGCTACGTCCCCGGCGGCGCCGCGACCGCGCTCTTCGAAGGCCTGGAGGACGGTGGCGCGGTGCAGGCCAGCGGCCCGTTCGGGCGCTTCTGCCTGATGCCGCAGGATGCCAACCGGCGCTACCTGCTGATCGGCACCGGCACCGGCGTGACGCCGTACCGCGCGATGCTGCCGCTGCTGGAGAAGGCCATCGCCGAGCGCGGCATCGAGGTGGTGCTGCTGTTCGGCGCACGCACCCCGGAAGAGCTGCTGTACGGCGACGAGTTCCGCGCCTTCGCCGACGCGCATCCGGGCTTCCGCTTCGTGCCGTGCTTCTCGCGCGAACTGCCCGCACCGGGCTCGCCGCAGGCGCATGCCGACGTGCGCCACGGCTACGTGCAGCAGTTCCTCGACGAATTCGCGCCGAATGCCGAAACCGACATCGCCTACCTGTGCGGCAACCCGAACATGGTCGATGCCTGCTTCGAGCAGCTGAAGGCCGCCGGCCTGCCGATCCCGCAGATCCGCCGCGAGAAGTACGTCAGCAGCAAGTAGGCGCTTGCCGCGTGGCGCATCCGGCCACACCGCGCATGCCAACCTCCGGCACGGGCGGCCGCGCGCCGGGCGCGGTTGAATGACGCCACCGGCGCCCCGGCGCCCGCCCCGGATCCTGCGCGTGACCCTTCCCTTCGATCAGGACGTCGTGCCCGGCCACGCCGCGTTCCTGCCTCCCGGGCCCGCGGCGGATGCGCCCGCGCGGCGGCGTGGACGGGGTGCCGGCGCATTCGCGCTGTGGCTGCTGGTCGGCGGCGCGATCGGTGCGCTCGGCGCCATCGCCGGGCGCGGGCTCGCCACATCGCCGCCGGCGTGGCTGCCGGCATCGCTGTCGCTGCCCCTGGTGCTGCTGGCGGCGGCGCTGTCGCTGTGGCCGAGCATCGTGCTGCACGAGGCCGGGCATGCGCTGGCCGGGATCGCGCGCGGCATGCGTCCGCTGGCGTTTGGCATCGGTCCGCTGCGCTGGGAGCGCGGGCAGGCGCGCTGGCGCTTCCGTCGCGATCGCGGCGTCGGCGGCATCGCCGGCTTCGCCGCGCTGCTGCCGGTCGGCGATCGCGGGCTGTCGCGCGCGGACCAGATGGCCTACCTCGCCGGCGGGCCGGCCGCCAACCTGCTGACCGCGGCGCTGTGCCTGGCGCTGGTGGCGGCATTGCCGCCGGCGCATGCCGCGGTGTCGTGGCTGCTCGGGATCGGCGGCTGCGCGCTGCTGCTGGGCGCGGCGAACCTGCTGCCGTTCCACTCGCAGGGCTGGCGTTCGGACGGGCGCGGCCTGCTCGACCTGCTGCTGGGCAACACGGATGCGGTGTTGCACCAGCGCATCCAGCACGTGCTGGCACTCAACATGGCCGGCGTGCGTCCGCGCGACTGGCCGGACGCGGCGGTGCCACCGGCGGCGTCCCCGGACGCGTCGCCGATGCTGGCGCTCAACGGCGACCTGCTGCGCCTGGCCTGGGCCATGGACCGCAACGACGCCCCGGCCGCGGCGGAGGTCGCCCGGCGCGCCACGGCCGCATTCCCCGCCCTGCCGGTGGCGATGCAGCCGCACCTGGCGGTGGCGCTGGCCGGCTACGCGGCCCGGCTGCTGCGCGACCCGGCCGTCCTCGCCGCGTGGCGGCCGCTGTGCGCGGGCGGGGTGACCGACCTGTCGCTGATGCGCGCCTGGCTCGATGCCGAGCTGGCGGCGCTGTCCGGCGATCCCGGGGGCGCGCGTGCCGCGTTGGCCGATGCGCACGCCCTGCTCGACCGCGCCCCGGACCCGGTGACCGCCCGCCTGCTGGGCGAATACCTCGACGCGCTGGCGCAGCGGCTGGACGCGCGGACCGCGGACGCCGGACCGGCTGTCAAGGATGCTTGACACTCCGCGTCGGCTCGGGCATCTTGCGTGTCAAGCATCCTTGACACGAGGCAGGCCATGACCCCGACCCCCCAGCTGCGCCCTCTCGGCCTGGGCGGCCTGTGCGTCGGCCTGGGCGGCCTCGCGGCGGCGCTGCTGGCGCGGCAACCGGTGTTCGCCGGCGCCGCGCTGTCCCTGCTTGGCCTGGGCATCGTCTTCCTCGGCGCGTCGCGCGCCGCGCGGTCGTCGGGCTGACCCGTGCGCCGCCCCCCATCCTCGAACCTGATGGCGATCGCCGCGGTGCTGGTCGGCGCGCTCGGCCTGCTGCTGCCGCGCCTGCTGCCCGGCGTGCCGCAGGCCGTCACCGCCGTGCTGCTGCTCGCCGCGCTGCTGCTGATCCTGGCGCTGGCCTGGTGGGGCCGCGGCGGCGATGCCTGCGGCACCGCCAGCCCGCGCCTGCGCCGCCGCTACACGCGCGAGCTGATGGCGTCGATGGCGGTGTACGTGCTGGTGCTGTTCGCGTCGATCTGGCTGCTCAGGCGCGTGGACGCGCCCGCGCTGCGCGCCGCGGTCGCGATCGCGCCGGTCCTGCCGATCGGCTTCGCGATGCGTGCGATGGTGCGCTACATCCGCGACACCGATGAAATGCAGCAGCGCATCGAACTCGAAGCGGTCAGCATCGCGACCCTGCTCGTGTCGATGCTGTACATGGCCGGCGGCTTCCTGCAGTCGGCCCGGGTCATCGACGTGCCGGCCGGCGCCGCGATGATCTGGCTGTTCCCGCTGGTCTGCTTCAGCTACGGCATCGCCAAGGCCCTCGTGTCGCGGCGCTACCGGTGAGCGACGCGCGATGAGAAGCCGCGTGCGCGAACTGCGCGAAGCCGCCGGCTGGTCACAAGCGCAGCTGGGCGAGCGTCTGGATGTGTCACGACAGACGATCAACGCGATCGAGACCGGCAAGTACGACCCCAGCCTGCCACTGGCGTTCCGGATCGCCGCCGTGTTCGACGCCAGCATCGAATCGATTTTCTTCCCGGAGGAGGGAGCATGACCCGGAGTTTGCGTTGCATCCCGTTGCTCGCGCTGACGGCCGCACTGGCGGCCTGCTCGGGCGGCACGGGCCAGCCCGCGGGGCCGCGTGCCGACGCGCAGGGCCAGTTGCGCTACGGCGAGATCGCGTTCACGCCGTGCTCGCTGAGCGCCGGCGGCAACCTGTCGGTCGAGGCGCAGTGCGGCACGCTCGAGGTGCCGGAGAACCACGACGCGCCGGACGGCCGCAAGATCACCCTGGCGCTGGCGCTGGTGCCGGCCGAGGGCATGGCCGAGGCCGACCCGGTGTACATGATCGCCGGCGGCCCGGGGCAATCGGCGCTGGAGAGCTATCCGATGGTGCACGACGCGTTCCGCGACGTGCGCCGCAACCGCCACGTCATCCTGGTCGACGCGCGTGGCACCGGCGGTTCGCATCCGCTGAAGTGCCCGGGCTTCAGCGACGAGGACACGCTGGCCGACCCGGCCAACGAAACCCCCGAGGCGCTCGTGCGCCTGACCGAAGCCTGCCGCGACGAGCTGCAGAAGACCAGCGACCTGCGCGACTACACCACCGGCGACCACGTCCGCGACCTGGACCTGGTGCGGCAGAAGCTCGGCGTGGACCGCATCAACCTGGTCGGCGTGTCCTACGGCACGCGCGTCGCGCAGCAGTACGCCGCGGCCTTCCCCGCGCACACGCGCAGCGTGGTGCTCGACTCGGTGGTGCCCAATTCGCTGGTGCTCGGGCAGGACCACGCGCGCAACCTGGAGGACGCGCTCGACGCGCAGTTCCACCGCTGCCGCACCAGCGAGGCCTGCCTCGACCACCTCGGCGATCCGCGCCAGCAGCTGGCGCTGGTGCGCGAGCGGCTGCAGGCCGGCGGCATCGCGCCGGTCCGCTACCGCGATCCGCTGAGCGGCGAGTGGCGCGAGGAGGTGCCGCGCTTCGGCCACCTCGCCGGCCTGCTGCGCATGTACGCCTACCAGCCATCGATGTCGGCCACCCTGCCGCTGGTGCTGCACGAGGCGGCGCAGGGCCGCTACGAGAGCCTGCTGGCCCAGTCGCGCATGCTGGCGTCGCAGATGGGTGACGCGATGGCCGTGGGCATGGGCCTGTCGGTGAGCTGCAGCGAGGACGCCGGCGAGTTCGACGACCACGCCGCCGACGCCGGCACCGTGCTCGGCAACCTGCTGGTCGACACCCTGCAGCAGCAGTGCGCGGTGTGGCCGAAGGGCACGCGCGCCGCGAACTTCCGCGCGCCGCTGTCCGGCGACGTGCCGGTGCTGGCGATCAGCGGCGAGTACGACCCGGTCACCCCGCCGCGCTATGGCGATGAGGTAGTCAAACACCTGCCGAAGGGCCGCCACCTCGTGCTGCCCGGGCAGGGCCACAGCGTGCTCGGCAGCGGCTGCATGCCCAAGCTGTTCGCACAGTTCGTGGAGACCACCGATGCCAAGGCGCTCGACGCCAAGTGCCTCGACCGCCTGACCGCGCAACCGCCGTTCGCCGGCAACTACGGCTGGGAGCCGTAGGGGCCGTGATTCGTGACTCGTGACGGGAACGGGCCATCGCCCAGCCCTTCCGGATCCGCTTCCTTGAATCACCCATCACCCATTCCCCATCACGGATTTTCCATGATCCTCCTCGACAACCTGCACAAATCGTTCAAGGCCAAGACCGGCACCGTGCACGCGGTGAAGGGCGTGGGCTTCGAGGCCCGCGACGGCGAGATCACCGGCCTGCTCGGCCCCAACGGCGCCGGCAAGACCACCACCCTGCGCATGCTGTACACGCTGATGTCGCCCGACCAGGGCCGCATCGAAGTGGACGGCATCGACGTGGCCAAGGACGCCACGGCCGCGCGCAAGCGCCTGGGCGTGCTGCCCGACGCGCGCGGCGTGTACAAGCGCCTGACCGCGCGCGAGAACGTCGAGTACTTCGGGCGCCTGCAGGGCCTGGACGAAGCGACGATCCAGTCGCGCATCGAGCGTATGGCCGACACGCTCAACATGCGCGACTTCCTCGACCGCCGCACCGAGGGCTTCAGCCAGGGCCAGCGCACCAAGACCGCGATCGCGCGCGCGCTGGTGCACGACCCGCGCAACGTGATCCTCGACGAACCGACCAACGGCCTCGACGTGATGACCACGCGCGGCCTGCGCGGCTTCCTGCGCGACCTGCGCGCCGACGGGCGCAGCGTGATCTTCTCCAGCCACATCATGCAGGAGGTGGCCGCGCTGTGCGACCGCATCGTCGTGATCGCCAAGGGCGAGGTGCGCGCGATCGGGTCGCCCGACGAATTGCGCGAACAGACCGGCCTCGCCGACCTGGAGGACGTGTTCGTGCGGCTGGCCGATCTCGAGGGTGAAAGCACCCTGGGAGCGCGCGCATGAAGACGCTCTGGACCGTGGCGAAGAAGGAGCTGGTCGACCTGTTCCGCGACCGCCGCACGATGATGATCAGCCTGTTGATGGGCCCGCTGCTGCTGCCGGCGCTGATCCTCGGCATGGGCTCGATGGCGGAGAAGAAGGCGCGCACCCAGCTCGAATCGACGCTGGAGCTGCCGGTGATCGGTGCCGAACTGGCGCCCAACCTGGTGGCCTTCCTCAAGGGCCGCAACATCGAGGCACAGGCGCCGCCGGCCGATCCCGACGCGCTGGTACGCAACCAGGACGCCGACGTGGTGCTGCGCATCGACCCCGCGTTCGGCGAACAGTGGCGCGGCAGCCGGCCGGCCCGCGTCGAACTGATCTACGACAGCTCGCGCCAGGATTCGCGGATCCCGGTGGGCCGGGTCAATGCCGCGCTCGCCGAGTACAGCCGCACCGTCGGCGTGCTGCGCGGGATCAACCGCGGCGTCAGCCCGGAGGCCGGGTTCGCGGTGCAGGTCGCGCAGCGCGACGTGGCCACGCCCGAGTCGCGCCGCGGCATGCTGCTGGCGTTCCTGCCCTACATGCTGATCCTCTTCAGCTTCCTCGGCGGCGCGCACCTGGTGATGGACTCGACCGCGGGCGAACGCGAGCGGCAGTCGCTGGAGCCGCTGCTGGCGACGCCAGCGTCGCGCTCGGCGATCATGAGCGGCAAGATCCTCGCCGCCTGCCTGTTCGGCATGCTCAGCCTGTCGCTGATCGTGCTGGCGTTCAAGCTCAGCTTCGCGTTCGCGCCGGGCGCCCTGCGCCTGGTCGACGTCTCGCTGCCGGTGATGGCGCAGCTGATGTTCGTGCTGATGCCGATGGTGCTGATCGGCACCACCCTGCTCACCCTGATCTCGGCCACGGTGAAGTCGATGAAGGAAGCGCAGGGCTACATGAGCGTGCTGATGCTGCTGCCGATGGTGCCGACGATCATGCTGATGGTGAACCCGGTCAAGAACCAGCTGTGGCAGTTCGCGGTGCCGTTCCTCGCGCAGAACCAGATGATCCTCAAGCTGGTGCGCAGCGAGGCGATCTCGGTCCAGGAGTGGGCGGTGTACCTTGGCGCCGGCTTCGGGTTGGGCCTGGTGCTGTGGCTGATGGCCGCGCGCCTGTACCACCGCGAGAAGCTGGCGATCTCGGCCTGATCCTCGCCAGGATCAGGGGTTGCAGGACGAAGCCCCGCGCAAGCGGGGCTTCGTCGTTCCGGCAGCCTGGATACGAACCCGTTGCCACGAAAAAGCCCGGCTTGCGCCGGGCTTTGCTTGTCCTCGCCTTGTCGGCCCGGCTCAGTCGCCGGGCGCGAAGTTGATGGTGCGGCGCGTGGTCACCGGCGCCGCCACCGGCTCGAAGCGCCAGCGACGTACCGCGTTGACCGCTTCGCGATCGAACACGCGCGGCGGATCGGCGCGCACCACGCGGGCGTTGGTCACCGAGCCGTCGACGCCGACGGTGAACTCGACCTGCACTTCGCCCGAGGTGCCCGAACGCAACGCTTCGGGCGGGAAGCGCGGCGCCGGCGTGCTGATCGCGCGCAGGTCGGCCGCGCTCGGCGTGGCCTGGCGGCGGGCCGCCTCTTGGCGCGCGGCTTCCTGGCGGGCCGCTTCCTGGCGTGCGGCCTCCTGGCGGGCTGCTTCCTGGCGTGCGGCCTCCTGCCGGGCCGCTTCCTGGCGCGCGGTTTCCTGGCGGGCCGCTTCGTCGGTCGCCGCCTGCTGTTGCGCGGCGAGGTCGCGCGCCGCCTGCTCCTGCGCCAGTCGCTGCTGGTCGCGACGTTCGAGTTCCAGCTGCTGCTGGCGCTGCGTTTCCTGCTCGGCGGTCAGCTGCTGCTGCTGCGCACGGCGCGCGGTGTCGGCCTCGGCCGCCGCGATCGAGTCCTTGAGCCGTTGCACCGCCGGGTGCGAGGCATCGGTCTTCTCGATCAGCGCCAGCAGGCGCTTGGCTTCGAGGAAGTCGGCGCGGTCGCGGCTCTGCTCGGTCGCGATGACGGTCATCGGCAGCAGGTCGACCAGCGCGCTGGACACGCCGGCATCGGCCGGCTGCTTGTCGCGCAGGGCGAGGTAGTACTCCATGGCGTTGTCGCCGCCGGGGGCGTACAGGCGGCTTTCCTGGTAGGCCTTCGAGGCCGCCTCGCGCAGCTGCTCCGGGGTGAGCGCGGAGACTTCCGCGGACACCACGGTCTCGGGCGTCGCCGCGGCCGCGGCCGGCGTGGTCCCGGCGTCGGCCGCCGGGCCGGTGGTGGGGGCGTCCTGCTTGCAGGCCGCCAGCATCGCGCCCAGCGCGAGGGCCAGCGCGATGCCCGCAGCCAATCGCCGCTGTGACCCCCGCGCAGCCCGGCGGGTGTTCGTGGTGTTCATGTTGTCCCCTGACAAATCGAAACGCGTCGCCTTAGAACGCGACAGCCGGCCGGATTTGTCAACCGCCCCCGGTGGCCGACGCCGAAAACCGGCGGCCTGGGCCGCAAAACAGTGATGCAGCTCCCGGATTCACGCCTGCCGCTGCGCGTCCACCGCGTGCGCCTGCGCCGTCCCTCGCGCCGCGCGCGGCGCTACTTGCCGATGCAGAAGGTCGAGAAGATGTGGCCGAGCAGGTCGTCGGGCAGGGTGCGGCCGGTGATCTCGCCGAGCGCGTCGTGGGCCAGGCGCAGCGCTTCGGCGGCGAGGTCGAGCTGTTCGGCGGCGAGCGCGGCGGTGGCCTCGGCCAGGGCATCGGCCGCGCGCCGCAGCGCATCGACCTGGCGCGCGCGCGCGGTGAACGCGCCCTCGCCCGCCTCTTCGCCCGCCGCGGCTCCGCGCAGGCGTGCGTGCAGGTCGTCGAGCCCGGCGCCGGTGCGGGCCGAAACCGTGATCGCGCCGTCCGCGGGGACGGGTGCCTGCGCCGGCAACAGGTCGCCCTTGTTGTGCACCACGATGCGCCGCGGCACGCCGGCGAGATCGGCCGCGACGGCACGCAGGCCGGCGTCGGCGTCGCGCGCGTCGAGGACCACCAGGGCGAGGTCGGCGCGCTGCAGTTCGTCGCGCGCGCGGCGCATGCCCTCGCGCTCGATCGCGTCGCCGCCGTCGCGCAGGCCGGCGGTGTCGACCAGGGTCAGCTCGACGCCGTCGATGCGCAGCGTCTCGCGCAGCAGGTCGCGGGTGGTGCCGGCGACGTCGGTGACGATCGCGCGGTCGCTGCCGGCCAGCGCGTTGAGCAGCGAGCTCTTGCCGGCGTTCGGCGGGCCGACGATCACCGCATGCAGGCCGTCGCGCAGCTTGCGCCCGCGTTCGGCGGCGCGCAGCAGCGCCGCGAGCTGCGCGCGCGCATCGGCCAGGCGCGTGCGCAGGCGATCACCGCCCAGTGTGTCGAGTGGTTCGTCGGCGAAATCGATCGCGGCCTCGACGTGCACGCGGATCGCCAGCAGGGCGTCGGCCAGCGCATCGACGCGCGTCGAGAACTCGCCGTCGAGCGCGCGGCGCGCGGCGCGCGCGGCGCGCAGGTCGCTGGCCGCGATCAGGTCGGCCACGGCTTCGGCCTGGGCCAGGTCGAGCCGGCCGTTGAGGTAGGCGCGTTCGCTGAACTCGCCCGGCCTGGCCATGCGCGCGCCCTGCGCGACGCAGCGCGCGACCAGCTGCTGCAGCACCGGCGGGCTGCCGTGCGCCTGCAGTTCCAGCACGTCTTCGCCGGTATAGCTCGCCGGGGCCGGGAACAGCAGCGCCAGGCCGTCGTCGATGATCGCGCCGTCGCCGTCGCGGAACCGCGCGTGGTGAGCGTGCCGGGCGCGCAGCGTGCGTCCGCAGAGCGCCTCGCCGATCGGCCGCGCGGACGGCCCCGACACACGCACGATGCCGACGCCCCCGGCTCCGGGCGGCGTGGCGATGGCGACGATGGTGTCGGTGGCGGGCACGGGAATCGGGAATCGGGAATCGGGAATCGGGAATCGGGAATCGGGAATCGGGAATCGGGAACGAGCGTAACGCCTCGGGTCGTCATCCCGGCGTTCGCCCGGATGCCGCCCGAAGGAAGATGACGGACGACGCCCGGAAGCACCGGCCGCGCCGGCGAAAAAAGCCCGCCGGTGGGCGGGCTTCGCGTCGCATCCCTCGCCGCGCGGAGACCGCGCGCCGGTCAGGCCTTGGCCGGCGCCGGCTCGGCGTACTTCTTGAGCATGTACCACTGCTGCAGCAGGCCCAGGCCGCCGTTGGTCACCCAGTACAGCACCAGGCCGGCGGGGAAGAACACCATCATCACGCCGAACACGATCGGCATCATCTGCATGATGCGCTGCTGCATCGGGTCCATGCCCACCGTCGGTGAGAGCTTCTGCGTGGCCCACATCACCGCGATGTTGATCACCGGCAGGATGAACCACGGGTCGGGCGCGGTCAGGTCCTGGATCCAGCCCATCCACGGCGTGTGGCGCAGTTCGACCGATTCCAGCAGCACCCAGTACAGCGCGAAGAAGATCGGCATCTGCAGCAGGATCGGCAGGCAGCCGCCCACCGGGTTGATCTTCTCCTTCTTGTACAGCTCCATCATCGCGACCTGGAACTTCTGCTTGTCGTCGCCGTAGCGCTCCTTGAGCTGGGCGATGCGCGGCTGGAACTTGCGCATCTTGGCCATCGACTTGTACTGCGCGGTCGCCAGCGGGAACAGCAGGATCTTCACCAGCACCACCAGGCCGACGATCGACCAGCCCCAGTTGCCGAGCAGGCCGTGCAGCTTGGACAGCACCCAGAACAGGCCTTCGCCCAGCCACGCCATCAGCGAGAAGCGGCTGTAGTCGACCACGCGGTCGAGGCCGGCCACCTGCTGGGTCTTGATCTGCTCGACCAGCTTCGGGCCCACCCACAGGCGCGCGTCGACGCTGGCCTGCTGCCCGGGCGCGACCACCAGCGGGGCTTTCGCCATCTCGCGGATCAGGTAGCGCGGCGCGCCGGTGCTGGTGTCGGTATTGAGCGCCACCTGGTTCTGCGCCGGGCCGCCGCCGCCGGGCAGCCACGCGCTGAAGAAGTGGTGCTGCACGAACGCGATCCAGGTGTTGCTGTCGCTGGCATCGACCACGCCGTCGTCGTAGTCGTTGAACCAGCGCCGCTGGTAGCCCTGCGCGTCGCCGAACCAGGTGGCGCCGGTGAGGCTGAAGGACTCGGGGTTGGTCATGCCGCGCTTGACGTTCGGCGACCCGCGCAGCAGCTGGCGATACACAAACCCCTGCCACGGCTGCGCGCCGGCGTTGTGGATGCTGTCGCGCACCTGGATCGCGTACTGGCCGCGCTTGAGCACGTACTCGCGGCGGATGCTCACGCCATCCGGGCCCTGCCAGGTGAAGGGCACCACCAACGTGTCCTGCCCGGCGGCCAGCTGCAGCGCGCGTTCGGCGCCATCGGGCACGAAGCCCTGTTCGTGGTTCGGTGCGGCGCCGCCCGGGCTCACCCAGCCGCTCTGCGCGGCATAGAAGTGCTGCGGCGCGTCGTCGAACAGCAGCACCGGCGGGCTCGCCGCATCGCGCGTCTGCGGATAGGCCAGCAGTTCGGCCTTGCGCACGCTGCCGCCGTCGATCACCAGGCGCAGCACGTCGGTCTGCACCACCACGGCGCCGGCGGCCGGGGCGCTGGCGCGGGTTTCCGGGACGCCCGGCGCCAACGGCACCGCGGGTGCGTTCGGCACGGTGGCGCTGGCGGCCGGGGCCACGGCGGGCGCGGCGGGCACGCTGGAGGCGCCCG
>JAIUOJ010000010.1 GCA_020161335.1 Pseudomonadota bacterium | reverse complement strand
GCTTGCAAGTGAGGCTGCATAAAGCCTGAGACTCTTGTCCGATACTTGGCTCGTGGTGAGTAGATGCTCAAGAGTCCCGCCTTCTAGGAACTCTTCGACCATGCAAAGGTACTCGCGATCCTTGAATCGCAATGCTTCGGCGTGTGCGAGTCGAGCAATGTTGGGGTGGTCGCATGCTTGTAGTGCGGCTACTTCGCGACGCAAGCGATCCAAAGATGGTGCCGCAATTGGCGCGATCTTTAACGCATAAGAGCTGTTTGCCAGACTAATCTTGTAGGCTGCTTTGAATGCGCCAGCGCCTAGAAAAGAGTGAAGCTCAGCACCTAGCTGACTGCACAGGTCTTGCGCTATCTCTTCGGCCTTTTCCATTCCTTTTGGCATGACGCCCCCCGTCGAAATGCCCATGAGCGCGATCCGTGATCCACGGAAGCAATGCGTCGCTGGGTTGGCTCTCGATCAAGACTTCGATGCTGCCCTGATGTATCGCACAAAGGCCAACATTGTGACGCTCAAAGAAGTCTATGCTGGATGCAATTTTGGTGGCATGCCGATGCGGCATTACCACGTACGCCTGTTGGGCGTACGTGGTGTTTCGGTAAGCCTGCTGGATAGCGCGCTTCCAGTCTCGGAGCTTAGCTTCAAACGCAATGAGAACTTTGTCGGAAGTGCGGGCAAGTACGTCTGTTCGACCGGCCTGATAGTCCCATTCTGTTGCGACATCTACGGTCCCCCACGGGGATTCCCCACCTTTCAGAGTTCGTAGAAATCGCTTGACGAGCAACTCTTCCGTAGAGAACTCATCCCGCTGGCATTTGCGCGTAGGGCGTGTCATGAAGCGGGTTATACATGGTTTTGAGTGGAGGTTGAAGAATGCGGGCGTTGGACCATGCACTAGGTCCCGAAACAGAGGCGGTACACCCCTATTGCCATTCGTCCTCATCTTCAAATGGGTTCTCGGGCTTCCGTCTAGCGACAAAAATCCCATGGATCGGTACGCCGGGGAATCGCTGTGAAAGCACGTGCTGCATGGCCTTGAAGTGCGATCCGGTCGTGAGCATATCGTCGAAGATGACTAGTTCGCGCGGTGGCGGGGCAGTGAGTGCTTCATCGATCTGGTAAATCGGAATCAAGTCTTCCTGTTTCAGCCTGTTGTCGCTTTCATGTGATGGAGCAGTGCTTTCTGTCTGGATCACAAGTTCTCGTACATCTATATTTCGCGTCGTGTGATTCGCCATGCGTCGCAGTATTTCAGTGCAGCGTGCGTCGTATGCGGGATCGCTCTTGGCTTTCGAGGGCGGAATCGGAACGAAAGTCAGATTCGCGATGTGCTCGTCTTGGATCGCAGCGACTAGGGCTGCGGCGATCTCGTTGATCGCCTTGATTTTGTGGCGGTAGACGTACGGCTTCGCGAGCCTGTATGCCGGCGGGTGCTTGAGATTGACGATCAGCTGGTTGCAGTGGCTGTGGTCATACCCCTTGTGCGCTGTGTACTCGCCGAAGAAAAGGCATGAGTCTCCTTCTTCCAAGTACCAATGATCGCTACGTGTCAGATCATCGATCTGAGTCAGCTTTTTGAGCACTACCGATGGCATTCTGTATGTCTGCGTATTCGCGCACGCGAATGGCCCCTTGTTGCTCGAAACGGCTCGGCCAAGTGAGTGCTGGGTTGTTGAAACAGCTTTCTAGGATGAAGAGCTTGCGTCCTTGCTTGAGTGCGGCGCGCGCTTGGATCAATGTGCCCGATGTCTCGCCCGCTTCGACAATCACTGTGGCGCATGTCATAGCGGACATCGTGATATTTCGCTCAGGGAAGAAAAGGCGATTCCCGCCCGGTCCCTGTTGGCTATACCGAAGCACGGGGACTTGGCTGAGCAAGAGATGATTCTTAGCAATCTCTAGTTGAAGCTCTGCATTCTCTTGCGGATAGACGCTTGCGATGGAAGTTCCAATAACCGCAATCGTCGACCCGCCTGCATCGATAGCCGCGTTGTGTGCTTGTGTATCGATGCCTTTCGCGAGACCCGAAACAACGGTATACCCATCTTCCACTAGCGCACGCGCGATATTCCGCGCTCGGGCTGCACCTTCGCGGGAAGGGTTTCGCGTGCCGACCACGGCAACGGAAGGCGTGTAGATGAGGCCCCAATTGCCGACGTAGTAGAGCAACTCGACCGGGTTGTCAGCATCCAGCAAGCGGACCGGATAGCTAGCGTCTGGGCGAACGTGGACGCCGAACTTTTCGACACCGCTACTCAGCAGATGATCAAGCGTACGGGCGGCACACGTCTTTGTTTCCGATGGCGGAACGAGGTCCGACAAAAGTGTTTCGGCCCGATCTCGCACCATGTCGGCAATGATCTTGAACGATGCCTTGTCACGGCACCACAAGGCTTCATAGGCGCCCATCTCTTCATACGGAGACAGGGCGTTGAATGGGGTCGAAGGATCGGCGGTTTTGAGATTCAGCATGATTGATAGTGTCACCCGGCCGGGTCGCATCGTTCGAGACGGGGCGGTTTGGACACAGTGCCACAGTTGACCCCCCGTAAGCATCTCCGGTGGGGCGGGCGGCCAGCCAATTGGCGAACATGGGGAGGAACGCGGCGGCGCTGGGGTCGCCACCACGGGCGGCGGCGGACAGGGCGTCGAGCAAGGCTTCCGGGGTCATGGTCGCGTCCATGCGATGGGGGTGTAGCTGCATGGTCCCGCACGCGGCCTGCAGCGTCACTCAGGGCGCGGCGCGGCGTGAGGTAGGACTTGTCCCAATAGGGGATGGGAACCGCACCCGTGCGCTTGGCGGGGCGGTTGTGGGGGCGTCCCGTTCCGTCCGGCGGATTGATCGCCCCGGAATCCCAGAATTGCACCACAGATGCACCACAGCATGAAGCCGGCGCGAGGCCGGCTTCACGGAAAACCCTTGAAATATGGTGGGCGGTGCAGGGTTCGAACCTGCGACCCTCGCCGTGTGAAGGCGATGCTCTACCGCTGAGCTAACCGCCCGGTTTCGCGCCGCCGGTCGCCGGCGGATGCCCGGGCACGTGGCCGACGGGGTTCGTGGGCGGCGTGGCGGGTGAAACGGGACGCGAATTCTACGGGGCGGGGCGGGGGTCGGGCAAGTCCGGCGCGCTGCCAGACCCTCATCGGGCCCTTCGGGCCACCTTCTCCCGCGAGCCGGGAGAAGGGACAGCACCAGCATTCGGCGGCGCGGGCCTACTCCAGCTGCGCGCGGGCGTAGGCGGCGTCCAGCGCCTCCATCGCATCGGCGGGCTTGAGCTTGGCGGCCTTTTCGTAGGCGGCGGCCGCGGCGTCTTCCTGCTTGTCGCCGTGCAGCAGCATCAGCACGTTGCCGTGCTCGATGTGGGCGATCGGCGAGTTGGGGGTGAGCTTGAGCGCGGTCTTGATGTGCGATTCGGCTTCGGACGCCTTCGCGCCATAGGTCAGGCCACCGATCATCGCGCCGATCTTGCCGATGATCTCGGCGTGGTACAGGGCCAGCGCGGTGTGCGCTTCGGCGTGCTTGGGCGAGAGGTCCAGCGCCACCTGCAGCGCGTCGCGCACCTTGCCGGCGATGCCCTGCTTGAGCGCCTTGGCGATGCTGATGCCCTGGCTGTAGCGGCCCAGCGCGAAGGCAAGCCGGTAATGGCTGTTGGCTTCGCCGGGGAGGGCCTTCACCGCGGCCTCGGCCA
Source organism: Pseudomonadota bacterium (assembly GCA_020161335.1). Taxonomy (GTDB): domain Bacteria; phylum Pseudomonadota; class Gammaproteobacteria; order Xanthomonadales; family Xanthomonadaceae; genus Luteimonas. The sequence goes on along the minus strand of JAIUOJ010000010.1, from coordinate 47,350 downwards.
GTTTCGCCGCCTGCTCGTAGCGTTTGAGCTGTTCGGCGTCGCCATCGACCAGGTAGGTGGCGTGGATGCCGATGGCCTTCGTCGCCACCGACGCGCCGACCACGCCCAGCGCCTCGCCGGCGTCGAACGCGGCCTTGAAGTCGCCGTGGTGGAAGGCGCGCCAGGCGTCCTGCAGTTGCGCGGCCAGCGCGTCGGCGTCCACGCCCTTCGGCGCGGCCTTGCCGGCGGCCTTGATCAGCGCCGCGGCGCGCTTGGCATCGGGGAAGGGCTCGGTGTCGCCGGCGTGCAGGGTCGGCCAGGCCTTCTTCAGGGCGTCGCCGGCGTAGGCGAAGGGTTTGGCATCGTGGGGAAACGCGGTCCAGGCGGACTTGGCCATGTCGGCTCCGTGAAGTGCAGTGCGGTGTTCAGTCGGTGTAGGCGCGGATCAGCTGGTTGAGATGCACGCGCTCGGCGTCGCGCAGGAACGGCGAGAGCAGCATCATCACCTGCACGATGCCGTCGCGGATCGCGGCCTGCTCGTCGTGGTCGCCACGCACGGCGGCATAGTTCAGCCAGAACGTGGCCAGCACCAGCAGGTTGGTGGCGGCGGCGTCGGTCTCGGCGGCGGAGGCGCGGATGACGTTGGCCTGTGACAGGCCGCGCATCACTGCGTGCGCACGCTCGTCGGCGCGCTTGAGGATGCGCGCGAAGCGGATGCGCAGGCGGCGGTTGCGGCTGAGGATTTCCAGCAGATCGCGATAGAGGAAGCGGTAGTCCCAGATGCACTCGAAGACGAGGTGCAGTTGCAGCCAGATGTCCTCCAGCCCGGGCAGGCGGCCATCCGGCGGCGCGAGCGCGTCGTCCATGCGCGTTTCGTAGCGCGCGAACAGCTGCTCGATGATGTCGTCCTTGTTGCGGAAGTGGTAATACAGGTTGCCCGGGCTGATCTCCAGCTCGTCGGCGATATGGTTGGTGGTCACCCGCGGCTCGCCCTGCGCATTGAACATGGCGAGCGAGCAGTCGAGGATGCGCTGCCGGGTGTCCCTGGCCATCTGGAGGTGTTCGGGGGTGCGGGGCGGGGCTCAGCCCTTGAGCTTCTTGACCAGGTCGATGTATTGCTGCTGTGCAGCATCCTGCGGCGTGCCCTTGAGCTTGCCCCAGGCCTCGTACTTGGCGGTGCCGACGAAGTCGAAGAACCCGGGCTTGTCGCCCTTGACGTCGCCTTCCGAGCCCTGCTTGTAGAGCGCGTAGAGCCGCAGCAGGGTGTCGTTGTCGGGCCGCTCGGTGAGCGCCTGGACGTCCTTGGCCGCCTGCTCGAACCCCTGCTTCAACTTCGACATGTCGCCCCTCCCGTTGGCTGGCCGCCATGACACCACGCGTCCCGGGGGCGGTCAATACGCTGGTGGATTGTCCTGCCGCGGCGGCTCTGGCAACGTAGTCGCGGGAGGGCGCCCCGGTGCGCCATGGATCATCACGGAGCAAAGCACATGGGTTATTTCGTCACCGGCGCCACCGGGTTCATCGGCCGCTACCTGGTCTCCAACCTGCTCAAGCGCAAGGGCAGCGTGCACGTGCTGGTGCGGGAAGGCTCGCAGAAGAAGCTCGAGACCATCGGCAGGAAGATGGGCTGGGACATGAAGCGCGTGGTGCCGGTGGTGGGCGACATGACCGCGCCGAAGTGCGGCCTGACCGCGGCACAGGTGCGCGCGCTCAAGGGCAAGGTGAAGCACTTCTTCCACCTCGCCGCGATCTACGACCTCACCGCCACGCCCGAGTCGCAGCAGGCGGCGAACATCGATGGCACGCAGCACGCGCTCGATCTCGCCGCGGCGATCGATGGCGGCGCGCCTTCCGCGCTCGTGTTCCACCACGCCAGCTCGATTGCGGCGGCCGGCCTGTACCCGGGCATCTTCCGCGAGGACATGTTCGCCGAGGCCGAAGGCCTGGACGATCCCTACCTGCGCACCAAGCACGACTCCGAAGGGCTGGTGCGCCAGGAGAAGCGCGTCAAGTGGCGCGTCTACCGCCCGGGCATGGTGGTGGGCCACTCGCAGACCGGCGAAATGGACAAGATCGACGGCCCGTACTACTTCTTCACCCTGATCAAGAAGCTGCGCGAGATGCTGCCGCCGTGGATGCCGGTGCTTGGCCTGGAAGGCGGCCGCATCAACATCGTGCCGGTGGACTTCGTCGCCGATGCAATGGACCACATCGCGCACAAGCCCAGGCTCGACGGCCACACCTTCCACCTCACCGACCCCGAGCCGCTGCGCGTGGGCGAGGCGCTCAATATCTTCGCGCGCGCGGGCCATGCGCCTGAGATGAGCATGCGCATCGACGCACGCATGTTCGCCTTCGTGCCCTCGGGCATCCGTGGCGCAGTCGGCAACCTGCCGCCGGTGAAGCGTTTCGTGGGCATGCTGCTGCGCGATTTCCGCATCCCCAGGCAGGTGCTGAAATTCATCACCTATCCCACGCGCTTCGACAGCCGCGAGACCGAGCGCGCGTTGAAGGGCAGCGGCATCGCCGTGCCCAGGCTCGATACCTACGCCTGGCGCCTGTGGGACTACTGGGAGCGCCACCTCGACCCGGACCTGTTCATCGACCGCACGCTCAAGGGCAAGGTGCGCAACAAGGTGGTGGTGATCACCGGCGGCTCGTCCGGCATCGGCCTGTCCACCGCCAAGCGCGTGGCCGAGGCCGGGGCGATCACGGTGATCGTCGCGCGCGGCGAGGAGGAACTGTTCAAGGCGCGCGACGAGATGAAGAAGGCCGGTGGCAAGGTGTTCGCCTACATCGCCGACCTCGCCGACATGGCCGACTGCGACCGGCTGGTGAAGACGGTGCTCGACGAGCATGGCCATGTCGACATCCTGATCAATAACGCTGGGCGCTCGATCCGTCGCTCGATCGAGCTCAGCTACGACCGCTTCCACGATTTCGAGCGCACGATGCAGCTCAACTACTTCGGCAGCCTGCGCCTGATCATGGGCTTCATGCCGGTGATGACCAAGCGCCGCAAGGGCCACATCATCAACATCAGTTCGATCGGCGTGCTGGCCAATTCGCCGCGCTTTTCCGCCTACGTGGCCTCGAAGGCGGCGCTGGACGCGTTCAGCCGCTGCGCGCAGGGCGAGCTGTCGGGCAAGGGCATCAGCTTCACCACCATCAACATGCCGCTGGTGAAGACGCCGATGATCGCGCCGACCAAGATGTACGACAGCGTGCCGACGTTGACGCCCGAGGAAGCCGCCGACCTGCTGGTGAAGGGCATCATCGAGAAGCCCAGCCGCATCGCCACGCGCCTGGGCATCTTCTCGGCGCTGGTGAACGCGATCGCGCCGAAGGCCTACGAGGTGATCATGAGCACCGCGTTCGAACTGTTCCCGGATTCGGCCGCGGCCAAGGGCGACCGCGCCGCGCTCAAGGACGAAGCGCCGAGCCAGGAACAGATCGCGTTCGCCGCGATGATGCGCGGCGTGCACTGGTGAGACGGTGATTCGGGACGGGTGGCGGGTGCCGGGAGAAGCGGTCGCGTATCAGCGGCCGCGGTTTCGGATCACCCCTCACGAGTCTTCCGGTCGCCGCCTCGTCAGTACGACCGGCACTGCCGGAATCGCACGCGGGCGTCGCTGCCCTGCGGCGGCGTGAGCTGGATGCGCGAGGACGCCAGCTCGTCGTAGCGTTCGATCAGCGGGCAGATGCGGGTGAAGGCATCGCCGTCGATTTCCAGCAGGAACACCTGCAGCGTGGATTCGCTGGACCAGATCGCGCGGTCCACGTCGGGCAAGGTCGAAATGGCGCGGGCCACGTCGGTGCGGTGCTGTTCCACGCTGCCCGCGGGCGCCGTCGCGTCGGCAGCGACCATCGCTGCCTCGGCGGCCGGCATCGCGTCGGCGGTCGCCGGTGCTGCGGACGCGTCGTCGGCCGGGGATGCTGCCGGGGTAGGCATGCGCGTGGCCGCGCCTGCGTCGGCCGCGGTTGGTGCCGTGGCGGCGGGCCCGGCATCGGCCACGGGCTCGGGCTTGGTCGTGGCGGGCGCATCGGGCAAGGCCAGGAAGGTGGCGACGCCGGCGAGCAGGGCGACCAGCCACGACGACAGCACGCGCTGGCGCGCCAGTTGCGCCGCCTTCGCGCGGATGCCGGCCAGTTGCTCGGCGGGCAGGAAGTCGCGCAACTGCGGCCACAGGGTGGGGCCGTCCAGCAGCTCGATGCGCTGCAGCGCCGCCACCGGGCGCGCGTCGTCGGTGATCCGGCCCTGGGTCAGCAGGAAGCCGCCGGCCGCGTTGTTGAGGTTGATGTCGTTGGCCAGCTCGTTCACGGTCAGGCGGCCCAGGACGAAGGCGCTGCCATGCTTGCACGACAGGAGGTGGCGTTCGCCCTGGCGTTCCAGCACGAAGTCGCTGTCGCCGGAGGCGGTATCGCTGTCGACCACGCGCTCGAAGCCGCGGCGCGAGAGGGCGTCGAGCACCATGTGGATGAACGTGCGCCAGGACACGCCGGACAGGGCGACGATGCCGGCCGCGGTTTCGTCGCGGCGCATCTGGATGTTGCGGAAGTAAACCGTGGCGACGCCGCCGACCACGCCAACGACGGCGAGGGCGACGAGCCACTGGAGCGATGTCGGCATGAGGGGCCTCTCGAAGGCCGAAGAGGATACCCGAAGGGGTCGCCCGGAAATGGAACGACGTCCACAGCCGCGCAAGGGCAGCGCCCGCGCCGGCCAGTGGTCCATGACGCAACGGGGCCGCATGGTGCGGCCCCGTCTTCCTGCGCGGCGGGGCCGGGCAGGGTGCCCGGCGCCGGTTCAGGCCGCCGTCTTGGCCGCCTTCTTCGCGGTCTTGCGCGGCGCCTTCTTGGCGGCCGGCTTTGCCGGCCTGGCGGCGGCCTTGCGTGCGGCGGGTGCCTTCGCGGCCTTGCCCCCGCGCTGCTGGCGCAGTTCAGAGGTGAGGCGCTCGACGCGGTCGGTGAGGTCCTTCAGGTCCTCGCGGCCCGGCACGCCGAGCTTGACCAGCGCCTTCTGCACGCGCTCCTCGAAGACCTTCTCCAGCCGGTCCCAGGTGTCGGCGGCGCGCTCGCGCGCCTGGCCGACGCGGTTCTCGACCGCGTCGCGGACCACGTCCGCGCGCTTGCCGGCGAACTTGCGCGCGGTGTTCTCGAGGTTCAGGCCTTCCTTGACGAGGCCCTCGAACAGCTTGGTGCCCTCGGCCTGCGCACGTCCAAACGCGCCGACGCCGGCGAGCCAGATCTGCTGCGCCGATTCGCTGAGCGACTTCGACAGGTGTTCAGCCTGGCCCTTCGCGTCATCTGCCTTGCCGGTCGTGGACTTCTTGGTGCTCTTCTTGAACTTGGCCATGCTTGCGTTCCCTGGATGCCGAGGTGGAGTGGCGATGACGCAGGATGCGGGGGTTGTCTAGAGCATTCACACCAGCGTGCGCGCTGTGCGCGTGCGCCGGCGCGGCTTGCGCGCGGACTCGACCAGGTGGTCGGCGTCGTCGAGCGCGCGCCGCAGGCGCGCGGTGGTCTCGGTGCTGCGCGGGGGCGGCGGCGACAGTGAATCGAGGATGCCGCGACCCTCGTCGGCGAGGATCTCCGGACGCAGGCGCAGGCCGTGCGCGGCCAGCACCGGGGCCAGGTCGGCGGCGCGCGCGCGCAGGTCGGCCAGGGTGTTGCGGTAGGCCAGTTCGCACACCCGCTGGCGGGCCGAGAAACTGAAGAGGTTGGTGAAGAACAGCTCGCTGTCACCGGCGTTGGGTTCGAACACCAGCTGGTCGATGTCCGGGTACAGGTGCGGGTACTTCTCCATGCCGATCTGCATGCGCGACTGCAGCATGGTGCGCAGCGTCTGCGACAGCACGCTGGGCAGGCCGCCGCTGGCCAGGCCGAGCTGGTCGGCCTCGCCGGACTGGCGCGGCGCACGGGACGCATCGAACGGCACCAGCGGGTTGATGCCGATCATCAGGTCGATGCCGCGGTCGAGCACGGTCGAGGCGTGCATGGTCCGGCGCAGCGCGCCATCGAGGAAGTGGCGGCCGTTGATTTCCACCGGCGGATACAGGCCGGGCAGGGCGGCACTGGCCTGCACGGCCTGCGAGATCGGCACGGCATCCCAGCCCGGTTCGCCGAAGCGCACCGCCTCGCCGCTGTCGAGGTCGACCGCGACCACGAACAGGTCGGCGTCGAGCTTGCGGAAATCGTTGCTGCGGCCGCGGCGGCTGAACACGTCGCGCAGGAAATGCTCGACCGCGCGGTTGTCGAACAGTCCGGTCGGCACCAGGCCGCCGAAGCGCAGCATGATCTCCGACCAGCGCAGCGCCTTGCCCGGGCTGGACAGGAGGCGCTTCGTCCACGACAGCGACAGTTCGGGGATGCGCGCCATGCGCCGCAGGTACTCGCCGACGTTGGGCCGCAGGAAGGTCTCCGGGCGGAAGCTGATGTCGTCGCTGGTGCCGGTGATGAACCCGCGGCACATTTCCTCGGTGCCGATCCGGTTGGCCAGGCCCGCGGCGAGGAAGGCGCCGCTGCTCACGCCGACGTAGCAGTCCAGGCGGGTGAGGTCGACGCCTTCCAGCGCCTCGTCGAGCGCGCGCAGGGCGCCGAGTTCGTACATGCCGCCGATGGGACCGCCGCCGGCGATCGCCAGGCCGATGCGCAGGGGCTGGCGGGCGGTGTGTGTCCTGCGCTTCCGTGCGGGGTGCAGTGAGAGCATGCGTGCGGAGGTCCGGGCGACGCCGAAGTGTAACGGACGCGGTTCGAAGGCTTGCTCGAATCCGCGACCGCGACCAAGATGCCGCCCATGCCGAGCGACGATACGGACCGCCTGGGCCGCCTGCTGGCCCGGCACCAGGCCCTGCACGACCCCGCGCGCGAGCCGCGCAACGGCCTGCGCTGGCTGCCCGAGCTGCGGCGCTGGCAGGCGGCGCGGCTCAAGGCCAGCTTCCGCCACTTCCTGCACGACGCGCAGCGCGCCCCCGCCGCGGAGTTCTTCCTCAGCGACGTCTACGGCGACCGCGACTTCACCCGGCGCGATGCCGACATCTTCCGCGTGATCCCGATGATGCGCCGGCTGCTGCCGAAGAAGCTGCTGGGCACGGTGGCCGACGCGATCGAGCTGGGCGCGCTCACGCAGGAACTGGACCTGCGCATGGCCGAGGTGCTGGAGGCGCTGGCGCCGCGCCGCAAGCGCCTGGACGACGCACTGTACGGCGAGGCCTACCGCCAGGTCGGGCAGGCGCGGCTGCGGACGCGGCAGATCGAGCTGATCGGCCGGGTGGGTCGCGGCTTCGGCAAGGCGCTGCAGATGTCGGGCGTGTCGGCGCTGCTGGCGTTCTCGCGCGGCCCGGCGCGGCTGGCGGGGCTGGGCGAGCTGCAGGGCTTCCTGGAGCGCGGCTACGCGGCGTTCGAATCGCTGGCCGACCCGGCCGCCTTCGTCGACGAGATCGAGCGGGACGAGCTGGCAGTTTCGCGCCGGCTGTTCGCGGACGAGGCCGAGCCGTTCGCGTTCGATTGAACGGCATTCGGGACATCGCTGCTTCCTTCCTCTGTTTGGCGGGGAAGGGGTGCGAGGGATGCATGACCCTGCAGCGATGCGCGGTTTCCTCCCCCCGTCCCACGGGGAAGGTGCCGAAGGCGGATGGGGGTGTTCCGCCCGGAAGGGTAAAAAGCACCCTCATCCGGTGCTGCGCACCACCTTCTCCCGCCCAGCGGGAGAAGGGCACGTCGGAGGTGGATCGCCATTCGGTGGCTTGCCGTTTCCTTCTCCCGCCCAGCGGGAGAAGGGCACCTCGGAGGTGGATCACCATTCGGTGGCTTGCCGTTTCCCTCTCCTGGTTGGCGGGGAAGGGGTGTCAGGGATGCATGACCCTGCAGCGATGCGGGGTTTCCTTCCCCCGTTTCACGGGGGAAGGTGCCGAAGGCGGATGGGGGTGTTCCGGCCGGAAGAGTGAAAACACCCTCATCCGGTGCTGCGCACCACCTGCTCCCGCTCGGCGGAAGAAGGGCGCTTCAAGAGGTGGCAACCGGAGCAGGGAGCGTAGTGGCCTGCTCAGAACTTCTCGTCCAGCACCCGGCGGATCTCGGCCTCGATCGGCCCCTTCAGCGCGGACAGCAGGAAGCCCAGGCTGGCGGTGACGTGCAGTTGCTTGGGCGTCAGCGCGATCTTGCCGTCGACCCCGGAGCGGGCGAAGTTGAGCACGTCGCCCTTCCACGCGTAGTCGACGTCGAAGCGGTCGGCGAGCTTCTTCGCGACCTGCTCGACGGCCTTGCGTGCCTTGTCCATGGGCAGGGAGTGGGGGTGGCGGATGTCGATGCCTGACATGGGCGGGTCCCGGCGAGGAGGAAGGGACGCCATTCTGCGACCGCCCGGCGCTTTCACCAAGCGCGTTGCGAACCGTGACCACCGTGCTAGATTGCCGCCGCTATGGAAGCCGTCAGACTGCGATTCCCCGACCAGGAACGGGCCGATCATCCCCTGTCGATCGGGGTCCATGGGCTCGGCCGGCGCGGACGTGGCGAGATCGACCTCGTCGCCGGCGACGAGCACAGTGCCGTCCGGCTGTGCGTGGACCGGCGCGGCATGTGGCTGGCGGTCGACGAAGGCGCGCCCGGCGTGCACGTGAACGGACGCCAGGTGCGGCGCATGGCGATGCTGCGCGTCGGCGACGCGGTGTACGTCGACGGGGCGGAGATGCGGCTGGTGTCGGCGCAGCCGCCGCGCACCGTGCCCGAAGAGCCGCGCGACGCGTCGGCCCCGGGGCCGGACCTGCGCGTGGTCCTGCGCGGGGTCGGTGGCCACTTCCACGGACGCAGCTTCACCCTTGAACGGCCGCGCCTGGTCGGCCGCAGCGCCGATGCCGACATCCGCATCGACGCGCCCGCGTTCGCCGACCGGCACGCGCGGCTGGAACTGGTGGGCGAGCAGGTCGTGCTGCGCGACCTGGGCTCGGCCGAGGGCAGCGTGGTCAACGGCGAGCCGGTCCGCGACGCGGTGCTGCTGGCCGGCGACCAGGTGGTGTTCGACGCCCACCACCGGTTCGTGGTCGAGGCGCCCCGGCGCTTGTCCGCGCGCCGCGAGGAGGAGGCGCCCCACGTGGCCCGGGCCGCGGATGCCGCGCCCCGGCGCGAGGTCGACCAGGGCGGGGCCTGGCGCCTGCCGTGGCTACTGCTGGCGGCGGTGGCGATCGCCGCGCTGCTCGCGGCGCTGCTGCTGTTCGGCTCAGGCTGAGGCCGCCGGCCGCGCGCGCCGCGGCACGAACCGCTTCCACGCGCGCCAGCCCAGCAGTAGGGCCAGGATCGCCGCGTACAGCAGCGGCTCGCGGATGTCCGATTTCACGATCCACCAGAAGTGCAGCACGGCGAGGATCGCGATCGCATAGACCAGCTTGTGCAACTGGCCCCAGCGACGGCCCAGGCGCCGCATCCAGCCCTGGGTGGACGTGACCGCCAGTGGCACCAGCAGCAGCCAGGCGGCGAAGCCCACGGTGATGTACGGGCGCTTGGCGATCTCCTCGAACACCTGCGCCCAGTAGCCGCGCAGGTCGAGCGCGAGGTAGGCCGCGAAGTGCAGGCTGGCGTAGGCGAACGCGTACAGGCCCAGCATGCGCCGGAAGCGCAGCAGCACCGCCTGGCCGCTGAGCTGGCGCAGCGGGGTCACCGCCAGCGCGAGCAGCAGCAGGCGCAGTGCCCACAGGCCGAGGCGATGCTCGATCTCGGCCACCGGATCGGCCCCGAGTGCATCGATGTCGGCCTCGCTGAACACCTGCCAGAACTGCCAGGACAGCCAAGCCAATGGCGCCAGCGCCAGCGCATGCACCGCGACCTTCGCGGCGATGATGGCGCGGGGCGTCGCGCGCGCCACGCGATCAGCCCGCCGCGGCGCGCGTTCGCGCGTTCGCGGTCAATACCATTTCTTCAGGTCCATGCCCGCGTACAGGGCGGCCACCTGCTCGCCGTAGCCGTTGAACGGCAGCGTCGGGATGCGCTCGGCGAACAGCCGGTTGCCGGTGCCGGCGATGCGGCGCTCGGTCTTCTGGCTCCAGCGCGGATGGTCCACGTCGGGATTGACGTTGCTGTAGAAGCCGTACTCGCCGGGCTGCAGCCGGTTCCACGCGGTTGGCGGCATTCTTTCGGTGAAGCGGATCTCCACGATCGACTTGATGCTCTTGAAGCCGTATTTCCACGGCACCACCAGCCGCAGCGGCGCGCCGTTCTGCTGTGGCAGCGGCTTGCCGTACAGGCCGGTGGCGAGGAACGCCAGCGGATGCATGGCCTCGTCGATGCGCAGGCCCTCGCGGTAGGGCCAGTCGATCGAGCGATAGCGGATGCCCGGCATCTGCGCGCGGTCGGCGAGGGTGGTGAAGGCGACGTACTTTGCCTTCGAGGTCGGCTCGAAGCGTTTCAGCACGGCCGACAGCGGTACGCCCTGCCACGGGATCACCATCGACCAGCCTTCCACGCAGCGCAGGCGATAGATGCGCTCCTCGGGCGTGGCGGCCCTGAGCAGGTCCTCCAGGCCGACCGTGCCGGGCTTGGCGCATTCGCCGGAGACCGCCACGTTCCACGGCGAGGTGCGGAGGGTTTTCGCCGCGCGCGACGGGTCGGACTTGTCGGTGCCGAACTCGTAGAAGTTGTTGTAGCTGGTGACGTCCTCGTAGCGCGTCAGCGGCTCGCGCGTGCGGAAGCCCGATCGCGCCTGCTCCGGCGTCACCACGACGGTCGAGGGCGGCACCTCGGCATCGGCACACCCGGCCAGCGACAGCATCGGCGAGACCGCGAACGCGCCGAGCAGCCGGCGACGCGCGCGATAGACGGTTTCATCGGTAACCGCCGACGACGGCAGTTTGAACAGTTGGCGTTTGGACATGGCAGGGCCTCCGCGACGACACAGCATAAGACGTCCGGACGCGGGAAAAGTTGCGGCGCCCGGCGCATCGCTGGTGCACTGCGGCATACTACGGCGCCTCCCGTTCAGCCGACGACAGACCCCTCCGATGGCACGTGCGTACAACTTCAGCCCCGGTCCCGCCGCGATTCCCGAAGCCGTCCTGCGCCAGGCGCAGGCGGACATGCTCGAGTGGGGCGATGCCGGCGCATCGATCGTGGAGATCAGCCATCGCGGCCCCGAGTTCCTCGAGGTCGCGCGCCAGTCCGAGGCCGACCTGCGCACGCTGCTGGCGATCCCGGACGACTACGCCGTGCTGTTCCCGGCCGGCGGCGCAACCACGCAGCAGGCGCTGATCGCGCTGAACTTCGCCGATGCCGGGCAGCGCGTCGACTACGTGGTCACCGGGCATTGGGGCCGCACCGCGCTGAAGCAACTGGTATCGGTGGACGTGAATATCGCCGCCAGCAGCGAGGACGACGGCTTCCGCAGCATCCCCGCGCGCGACACCTGGCGGCTGTCGAAGGACGCCGCCTACGTGCACGTGACCGCCAACGAGACCATCCACGGCGTCGAATTCCGCCCCGCCTGGGGCCAGGTGCCGCCCGACACCGGCGACGTGCCGCTGTTCGCCGACTTCAGCTCCAGCATCGCCTCCGAACCGATCGACATCTCGAAGTACGGCCTGGTCTACGCCGGCGCGCAGAAGAACCTCGGCCCGGTCGGCATCAGCGTGGTCATCGTGCGTCGCGACCTGCTGGAACGCGCCGGCCAGCCGCGCGCGGACATCTTCGACTACCGCTCGCAGCTGGCGAACGAGTCGATGCTCAACACGCCGCCGACGTGGAACTGGTACCTGCTCGGCCAGACCGTGCGCTGGATGATCGAGCAGGGCGGCACCGCCGAATTCGACCGCCGCAGCGATCTCAAGTCGACCCTGCTCTACGGCGCCATCGACGGATCCGGCGGCTTCTACCGCAACGACGTGCAGGCCAGCGTGCGCTCGCGCATGAACGTGCCGTTCTTCCTGCGCGACAGCGCGCTCGACGAGGCGTTCCTCGCCGGTGCGCGCGAAGCGGGCCTGATCGGCCTGAAGGGACATCGCGTGCTCGGCGGCATGCGCGCGTCGATCTACAACGCGATGCCGGTGGAAGGCGTGCAGGCGCTGGTCGGCTACATGCAGGAGTTCCACGAACGCCATGGCTAAGCGAGTCAGTCCCCCGCCCGGCAAGCGCGCGAAGGCCACGAAGGCCGCGACGCCTTCGAGGAAGGCGCCGGCGGCCACGCCCGCACCCGGCAAGGCCCGCACCAAGTCCGTCGAGAGTGCGCGCAGCCGCGGCGAGACCGCCAAGCAGGCCGCGCCCGACCTCGCCGCCGTGCGCGCGCAGATCGACGGCATCGACCGCGAGATCCAGTCGCTGATCGCCGAGCGCGCGCTGTGGGCACACCAGGTCGGCAAGGCCAAGGGCAAGCTCGCCGCCGCGATCGACTACTACCGGCCCGAGCGCGAGGCGCAGGTGCTGCGCAAGGTGGTCGATCGCAACGATGGCCCGCTGCAGGACGAAGTGCTGGTGCGCCTGTTCCGCGAGATCATGTCGGCCTGCCTGGCGCAGCAGGAGCCGCTGAAGATCGGCTACCTCGGCCCGGAAGGCACGTTCTCGCAGCAGGCGGTGCACAAGCACTTCGGCCATTCCGCCAAGGGCCTGCCGCTGGCCAGCGTCGAGGAAGTGTTCGACGAAGTGGCCGCGGGGCACGCCGATTTCGGCGTGGTGCCGGTGGAGAACTCGGGGCAGGGCACGATCCAGTCCACGCTCGACCTGTTCCTGACCTCGCCGCTGACCATCTGCGGCGAGGTGGAACTGCGCGTGCACCAGTACCTGATCTCGCGTACCGGCCACCTCGAGGACATCGAGCGCGTGTACTCGCATGGCCTGTCGCTGGCCCAGTGCAAGCACTGGCTGCGCGAGAACCTGCCGGGCGTGCACAAGGAAGCGGTGGTCAGCAACGCCGAAGGCGTGCGCCGCGCCAAGCTGTCCGATGACGCCGCCGCGATCGCCGGCGAGAACGCCGCGCACGTGTACGGCATGAAGGTGATCGCGGGCCCGATCGAAGACCGCAGCGACAACACCACGCGCTTCCTGGTGATCGGCCGCGCGCTGTTCCCGCCCTCCGGGCACGATCGCACGTCGCTGATGGTGTTCATCCGCGACCAGCCCGGCGCGCTGTACAAGATCCTCGAGCCGCTGGCGCGTCGCAACATCAGCATGAACCGGATCGAGTCGCGCCCCGCGCACGGCAAGCTGTGGCAGTACGCGTTCTTCATCGACGTCGAGGGCCATGTCGACGAATCACCGCTGAAGGATGCGCTGGCCGAGATCGACGATTTCGCCGGTGACGTCCGCGTGCTCGGGTCGTATCCGGTCGCGGTGCCGTGAGCGCCACGGCTGCGGCGGCGCCCGCGGGCGCCGTCGACGAGGCATTCTTCGCCGCACTGGCGCAGCCGGGCATCCGTGGCCTGCGTGCCTACGACCCGGGACACGATCTCGTCGCGCTGCGCCGGCGCTTCGCCCATGCGCACCTGGTGGAACTGGGCTCGAACGAGAATCCGCACGGCCCCAGCCCACGCGCGCGCGCCGCGGTGCAGGCCGCGCTCGATGAGCTGTTCCGCTATCCCGATCCACGCGGCGGTGAGCTGAAGGCCGCGCTCGCCGCGGCGCACGGGCTCGACGTGTCGCAGTTGCTGCTGGGCAACGGCACGCACGAACTGCTGATGCAGTTCGCGCAGGTATTCGCCGGGCCGGCCGCTGGCGTGCTGGCCTCGCAGTACGGGTTCGCGGTGTACGCGATCGCCGCGCAGGCCGCGGGAGCGCCGTTCGTGGCCGCACCGGCATTCCCGCGCGCGCACGCGATGCCGCGCGGGCACGACCTCGACGCCATCGCGGCCGCGATCCGCGCGGACACCCGGCTGGTCTACCTCGCCAACCCCAACAATCCCACCGGCACCTGGTTCGGTGGCGACGCCTTCGCCGCGTTCATGGCGCGCGTGCCGGCCGATGTGGTCGTGGTGGTCGACGAAGCCTATGCCGAGTTCGCCGACGCGCCCGACCATGCCTCGGCGCTGCCGCTGCTGGCGTCGCATCCCAACCTGGTGGTCACCCGTACCTTCAGCAAGGCGCACGCGCTGGCCGGGCTGCGCGTGGGCGTGGCCGCGGCGCATCCGGGGCTGGTCGCGGTGATGGAACGCCTGCGCGAGAGTTTCAACCTCAACACGCCGGCACTGGCCGCGGCCGAGGCTGCGCTGGGCGATACGGCACACCTGCGGCGCGGCGTCGAAGCGAATGCGCGGAGGCGGACCGCGCTGGCCGAGGCGCTGCGTGCGCGCGGCCTGTTCGTGCATCCCTCGCAGGCGAATTTCCTGCTCGTCGAGATCGGCCCGCGCACCGTCGCGGTCGAGCGGCACCTCTTCGATGCCGGGATCGTGGTGCGACCGATGGGCGGCTATGGCCTGGGCGATTGCCTGCGGATCACGGTGGGCAACGAAGACGAGAATACGCGCCTGCTGCAGGCGCTGGATGGAGCGTTGGCATGAGTGGCGGCAGTGCGGGCCGGGACTGGATCGCAACGCGCGGCACTGCGTTGCGCGGTGAACTGGTGGTGCCGGGTGACAAGTCGGTGTCTCACCGGGCGATCATGCTGGCGTCGCTGGCCGATGGCGTGTCGCGCGTGGAGGGGTTCCTCGAAGGCGAGGATGCGCGTGCCACCGAGGCGATCTTCCGCCGGCTCGGCGTGCGCATCGACGTGCCGGGCGAAGGCAGCCGCGTCATCCATGGCGTCGGCATCGACGGCCTGCGCGCCGCGGATGGTCCGCTCGATTGCGGCAATGCCGGCACCGGCATGCGCCTGCTCGCCGGGCTGCTGGCGGGGCAGGCGTTCGATTCGGTGCTGGTCGGCGACGCCTCGCTGTCCAGACGCCCGATGCGCCGCGTGACCGTGCCGCTGGCGCGCATGGGCGCGCGCATCGACACCGACGAGGGCGGGCTGCCGCCGTTGCGAATCCAGGGCGGCAACATCCTGCAAGGGATCGATTTCGAATCCGGGATCGCCAGCGCGCAGGTGAAGTCGGCGATGCTGCTCGCGGGCCTGTACGCGCGCGGCACGACCACCGTGCGCGAGCCGCATCCCACCCGCGACTACACCGAACGCATGCTGCTGGCGCTGGGCTGGCCGATCGAATTCTCGCCCGGGTTCGCACGGCTGGAAGGCGGCCACCGCCTGCAGGCGCGCGACATCCTGGTGCCGGCCGACTTCTCGTCGGCGGCGTTCTTCATCGTCGCCGCGAGCCTCGTCCCCGGTTCCGAGGTGCTCCTGCGCCGCGTCGGCATGAACCCGCGTCGCACCGGCCTGCTGCACGTGCTGCGCGCGATGGGCGCGGACATCCGCGAAGCGAACCCGGGCGAGCAGGGCGGCGAGCCGGTCTGCGACCTGCACGTGCGCCACGCGCCGCTGCGCGGCATCGAGGTGCCGCAGGCGCACGTGGCCGAAATGATCGACGAGTTCCCGGCGCTGTTCGTCGCCGCGGCCTGTGCCAGCGGCGCGACCGTGGTGCGCGGCGCGGCCGAACTGCGGGTGAAGGAATCCGACCGCATCGCCACGATGGCGACCGGCCTGCGTGCGCTGGGCGTGCAGGTGGACGAAACACCGGATGGCGCAACCATCCACGGCGGCGGTGCGCTGCACGGCGGCCACGTCGACAGCCATGGCGACCATCGCATCGCGATGGCGTTCGCAATCGCCGCGCAGTTGGCCGAGGGCGACGTTCGGATCGGCGACATCGCCAACGTCGCCACCTCGTTCCCGGGTTTCGACACGCTCGCGCGAGGCGCCGGGTTCGGCCTGGCGATGGCCTAGGGCCTGTTGACACTCATGGCACATGTCGCCGCCCCGCGGGCGCGGCAAGAGGCAAGCACCCGCAGTCGCTTCGCCTGCGGCACGCGACAGTGACCCCCATGAAAAACGCGGGGCAGGCCAGGCCTGCCCCGCGTTGGTGTGCGGCATCGGGTGGCCGCGGGCGAAGGCGTTACTGCGTCGCCAGGCGGAAGTCGACCGGCACCTGCACCGTCGAAGCGACCGGCTTGCCGTCACGCAGCGCCGGCTCGAACGTCCAGCCGCGCACGGCGGCTAGCGCGGCACGGTCGAGGTCGCGCGAACGGCTGCGCTGCGCCAGCTCCACCTTGCCCGGCTTGCCGTCCGCGCCGACTTCGGCACGCACCAGCACCGTGCCTTCGTCGCCGGCGCGCACCGCGGAGGCCGGATACTCAGGCGCCGGCTGCTGCAGCGGACGTGCCTCGCGATCAGCCGGGGCGGCCGTCGGCGCGCGACGATCCGCGGGCGTCGACGAGCGCGTGGCCGTGGCGGGCGGCGCGGCGTCGGTCGGGATGACCTCGCCGATCGGGGTGGCCGGCGCAGGCGGCGGCACCGCAGCGTCGCGACGCGACATGAAGAACACGATCAGCGCGAGCAGCACCAGCAAGATCGCGATCCACACCACCGGGCTGGCGCTCTTGCGTGGCAGGGCTTCGTCGGGCGGCGTGCGCGGATCGCGTGCGGGGTGTTGGACGGACATGGTGGCGGCTCCTGTGTCGGATGACGCCACGCACCCTTCCACGCCGTCCGTGGACATCCGGTCACGGCGGCGTCCACGCCACGTGAGGAACCGCTAGTTCTGAGGCTCGAAACTGATGGTCTGCTGAACACTGGCCGCCACCGGCACGCCGTTGCGCACCGCCGGCTGGAACCGCCAGCGGCGCACGGCCTGCGTGGCCGCGCGGTCGAGGTCGCGATGGCGGCTGCTGCGCACCACCTCGACATCGGTCGGCACGCCGTTGGCACCCACGTCGATGCGCACCACCACGTCGCCCGCCGCGCCACTGCGCAGCGCGCTGCGCGGATAGGCCGGCGGTGGCGAAGACACCAGCCGCGGCACGCCGGCATCGCCGCTGGCCGCGGCCGGGGGGCTCGCTGCGGGATCGGTCGCCGCCGCTGGCGCGGGCGGGGCATCCGGCGAGCGCGCGTGCTGGTCGATGCGCGGGGCGTCGCTGCCCGAGGCCGGGCGCTCGTCCATGCCGCTGGCCGGATCGGCGCCGGCGGGCAGCGGCGCCGGCAGCGGCTCGAACACCTGGCCTTCCACCGCCGGCCCGTCGCCTTCGGCGCGATAGAACTCGAACTCGTCGCGCTTGCCCGACCACACCAGCAGGAACAGCAGCAGGCCCGCGGCGAACGCGCCGGCGACGATCCACCACGCGCGGCCACGTGGCACGAAGCGGGCGAAGCGGCCTGGCGAAGCCTGTGGCGAGGTGGGGCTGGACATGCGTGGACCGGGGGAGGGAGGCCGCCCGATTCTGGCACAGGCGCGCGTCGCGCCGCGTGTCGCGGGCGGCGCGCGGCCATCTCGGCGATAATCGCCGATTCATTCCCCGCGCCACGCCGACATGCTCGATCCCCTCCTGCTCCGACAGCACCTGCCCGACACCGCCGCCCGCCTGCGCGACCTGCGTGGCTTCGACCTGCCGGTCGAACGGCTGGAGTCGCTGGAGGCCGAGCGCAAGCAGATCCAGGTGCGCACGCAGGAGCTGCAGAACCTGCGCAACACGCGCAGCAAGGCGATTGGCCAGGCCAAGGCGAAGGGCGAGGACGTGGCGCCGCTGATGGCGGAAGTCGCGGGGCTGGGCGACGAACTCAAGGCCAGCGAGGCGCGGCTGGACGCGATCCGCGGCGAACTCGACGCCGTCGCGCTGGGCGTGCCCAACCTGCCGGATCCTTCCGTGCCGGTGGGTGCGGATGAAAGCCAGAACGTCGAACAGCATCGCTGGGGCACGCCGCGCGCGTTCGATTTCGAGGTGAAGGACCACGTCGAGCTGGGTGCCCGCCACGGCTGGCTCGACGGCGACACCGCGGCCAAGCTGTCGGGCGCGCGCTTCACCGTGCTGCGCGGACAGCTTGCGCGCCTGCATCGGGCGCTGGCGCAGTTCATGCTCGACCTGCATGCCAACGCGCACGGCTACGAAGAGACCAACGTGCCGGTGATCGTCAACGCCGACAGCCTGTTCGGCACCGGCCAGCTGCCGAAGTTCGAGGAGGACATGTTCGCCACGCAGCTAGGCGACAGCCGGCGTTACCTGATTTCCACCTCGGAGATCTCGTTGACCAACATCGTCCGCGACAGCATCGTCGACGACGAGCGCCTGCCGCTGCGCATGACCGCGCATTCGCTGTGCTTCCGTTCCGAAGCCGGCAGCGGCGGCCGCGACGTGCGCGGCATGATCCGCCAGCACCAGTTCGAGAAGGTGGAGCTGGTGTCGATCGCGCGTCCCGCCGAGAGCGACGACGAGCACGAGCGCATGACCCGCAGCGCCGAAGTCGTGCTGGAGCAGCTGGGCCTGCCGTACCGGCGCATGCTGCTGTGCTCGGGCGACATGGGCTTCTCGGCGCGCAAGACCTACGACCTCGAGGTCTGGCTGCCCTCGCAGCAGACCTATCGCGAGATTTCCTCGTGCTCGAACTGCGGCGATTTCCAGGCGCGCCGCATGCAGGCGCGCTGGCGCAACCCCGCCACCGGCAAGCCCGAGCCCGTGCACACGCTCAACGGTTCCGGCACCGCGGTGGGGCGCGCGCTGATCGCGGTGATGGAGAACTACCAGCAGGCGGACGGTTCGATCGTCGTGCCGGAGGTGTTGAGGGCTTACATGGGGGGTGCCGACCGCATCGCCTGAGCGTCGCGCCCTGGAGGGTGTCGCGCGCGGCGGCGCGTTCGTTATCGTTGCGGCGGACGGATTGTCGGGCGCAGACAAGAAAGCGCCGGGCCGCGGCGCGACCCGGCGCAATCGACCGGTGCCAGGGGAGAGGGGGCCGGTCCGGTCGTAGGCGCTGTCTGCAAGGATCAGGCGGCCTTGGACAACGGTTCCGGCAGGTGTTCCAGCGCGTTGGCGATGGCCGCGGCGCGGTGTTCCGGCGAGAGGCCGATGCCGTCGGCGCGCACCACGTCGATGTCGGTGATGCCCAGGAAACCGAACACCTGGCGCAGGTAGGGTTCGACGAAATCGCTGGGCTGTCCGGCGTGGAGGCCGCCTGCCGCCGTCGCGATCACCACGCGCTTGCCGCGGGCCAGGCCCTCCGGACCGTGGGCCGTGTAGCGGAAGGTCCGGCCGTTGACCGCGACGCGGTCGATCCAGGCCTTCAGCGAGGAGGGGATGCCGAAGTTGTACATCGGCGCGCCCAGCACGATCACGTCGGCATCGAGGAACTGCTGCAGCACGGCCTCGCCGCGCGCGCGTTCCAGCTCGTCCCGGCCACCCAGCGTCTGGCTGGACAGATGGGTCAGGGGCTCGCGGTCGAGGTCGCGGTACTGGACGGCCAGGTCGCGCGCCCGGGCTTGCCAACGTGCGACGATGGCCCCAGACAGTTCGCGGGTGACCGAGTGGCCGCCCAGCACGCTGGAATCGAGGTGCAGCAGTTTCATGGCCTTGGCTCCGTGGGCCGCGGGATCGCGGCATGGGCGCCAATGTAATTCGTTGCATTTGTGGAATAAATGTGGTCTGATATCACGCATTGTTCCAAATTTGGACATAAATCATGCAGGATCTCAACGACCTCTACTACTTCGCCATGGTCGTCGACCACGGCGGTTTCGCCGCGGCCGAGCGCGCGCTGGGCATCCCCAAGTCGCGCCTGAGCCGGCGCATCAGCCAGCTCGAGAACGACCTGGGCGTGCGCCTGCTGCAGCGTTCGACGCGCCGCTTCGCGGTGACCGATGTCGGCCAGAGCGTGCACCGCCATGCGCAGTCGATGCTGGCCGAGGCCACGGCCGCGCGTGAAGTGGTGGACCGCCTGAGCGCCGAGCCGCGCGGCGTGGTCAAGGTGAGCGTCCCGGTCAGCCTCGCGCAGCAGCTGATGCCCAAGCTGCTGCCCGATTTCCTCGCACGCAACCCGCAGGTGCGCGTGCAGCTGCACGTCAGCAACCGTCGCGTCGACGTGATCAACGAAGGCTTCGACATCGCCATCCGCGTGCGTTCGCGGCTGGACGACGACGGCAGCCTGGTGATGCGCAGCTTCGGCCAGATCCAGGAACTGCTGGTCGCCAGCCCGAAGTACCTCGATCGCGCCGGCCGTCCCAAGGTGCCCGAGGATCTCGAACAGCACACCACCATGAGCATGGGCGAGGATGAGGTACGCCAGCGCTGGGACCTGGAGGGGCCGGGCGAGCAGACGCGCCGCGTGGACCTCAAGCCGCGCGTCGCCGGGTTCGATTTCCCGATGCTGATGGAGCTGGCGAAGCAGGGTCTGGGCGTCACCATGCTGCCGGAGACGCTGTGCGCGGATGCCGTGCGCAATGGCGAACTGGAAGTGGTGCTGCCGGAATGGCGCCTGCCGCAGGGCATCGCGCACGCGGTGTTCGCCTCGCGCCGCGGCCTGCTGCCGGCGGTGCGGGTGTTCATCGATTTCCTGGCCGAGAAGCTGCCGTCGCTGATCGAGGAATCCAGCCTCAACTGCCGCCACTGCGGCAAGGACGACGCGGCCAGGCCCGTGGAGGCCGTGGCCACGCCCGGCAAGCCGCGCGCCCCGGCCAAGGCGCCGGCGCATGCGACAATGCGCTAGTCCCGGGCGTGCCTTCCCATGTGTTTGCGGGGAAACGTGCCAGGAGGACGGGTGTGAGCGTCGCGGATGGATGTGACACACCCTCATCCGGCGCTACGCGCCACCTTCTCCCGTGAACGGGAGAAGGGGTCGGAAACGGTTCAGGGCAAGGCAGCGCGCAAGCGCTGTTGCGCGATGCGTGATGCAAGACGCAATGCGTCGGGAGAGATGGCCGAGCGGTTCAAGGCACCGGTCTTGACCCGGAGGCCGAAGGCCGGAGGGAACAGCGGCGAAGCCGCTGGTCAAACCGGCGAAGACAGCGCTCAAGCGCTGTGCGGGACGCACGACGCAATTCGGAGAGATGGCCGAGCGGTTTAAGGCACCGGTCTTGAAAACCGGCGAAGGGTCAAACCTTCCGTGGGTTCGAATCCCACTCTCTCCGCCACACTCGCGCGCAGGTGATGGCCCCCACATCGAACTCGCCGGCCCGCCCCCGATTGGGGGAAAACCCTCCTACCCGGGACACGCCCGGCGGGCGTAGTGTGGCGGGCATCCCCTCACTCCCCACGAGCCAGCGCATGCGCGACAGTACTGTTCCCAGCAAGGACCCGCAGCCCGATCCCGCCGAAGACAACGCGTTCTTCCCCTCACCGTATTCGCTCAGCCAGTTCACGTCGCCGAAGTCGGACCTCGCCGGCGCCGACTACCCGAATCGCTACGGCGGGCCGAAGCGGATCCTGATGATCGGCGCGGACGAACGTTACCTCCTCACCGACAACGGCCGCTTTTTCTCGACGGGCAACCATCCCGTCGAAACCTTGCTGCCGATGTACCACCTGGACAGCGCCGGCTTCGCGTTCGACGTCGCCACGGTGTCCGGCAACCCCGTCAAGTTCGAGTTCTGGGCCATGCCCTCCGCCGACGAGGCGGTGAAGGGGTTCTTCGACAGGTATGCGCCGCGCTTCAAGCAGCCCATGAAGCTGTCGGATGTCATCGAACAGGGGCTCGACGACTATGCCGCCGTGTTCATTCCCGGCGGCCACGGCGCGCTCATCGGTCTGCCGGAAAGCAGCGATGTCGGCGTCGTGCTGAAGTGGGTGTCGGCGAACGACCGGTTCCTGATCTCGCTCTGCCACGGACCTGCGGCCTTCCTCGCCGTCGGCGACAGCGACATCTACCGCGGCTACAGGATCTGCGCGTTCCCGGATGCGCTGGATGCAACGACGCCGGACATCGGTTACATGCCTGGCCATTTGACATGGAAGTTCGGCGAAAGGCTCAAGTCGATCGGATTCGAGATACTGAACGACGACATCTCCGGCGCCGTCCACCGGGACCGCAAGCTGATCACGGGGGACAGCCCACTGGCCGGCAATGCCCTCGGCAAGCTCGCGGCGGAAGCCCTGCTCGAGGCTGAAGCCTCGGGATGACGGTGGTGCTTGCCGCCGATGCCGCGTTCCGCGCCGTGCTCGCCATCGATGGCGCGCACGGCATGGCCACGATCCAGGATGAAGTGCGGCACTTCGCCGGAGCGCTGGGCTACGACCGCTTCGTGCTGTTTTCGACCTCGCCGGCGCAGGAAGAGGCGGTGGATCGCATCTACTGGGTCGAGGGCGCGTGGCTGGGTGCCGGCGTCGCGGTCGACGCCGACACCTACGTCCGACGATGCCCGATGACGCATCACGTGCTCGAGGCGCGGGAGCCGTTCTTCTGGACGAAGACCGAGGAGGTCGACGGCGGCATGTACCGGGTCGTGCAGGCGCCGCGCGGAAGCGGACTGCATGGTTTGCAGGTGCCCGTGTTCGGTCCGCTCGGGCTGGAGGGTGCGGTCAGCCTCGGGGGGATGCACATCGATGCATCGCCGCGGGCGCGGCTGGCGTTGAAGCTGGTCGGCGAGGCTGCGTTCCATGCGGCACGCAGGCTGCTCGAAGCCCCGGACGGGCCGGTCGCCGGGGCCCTGACGGACCGCGAGCGGGAAGTGCTGGCGTGGACTGCCGCGGGCCGGCGACAGGTCGAGATCGCGGCGATCCTCGGCCTGTCGGAGCGCACCATCGAGAACCACCTGCGACGCATCAGGAAACGCCTGGGCGTCGCGACCACGGCGCAGGCGGTGCGGGTGGCCATCCGGAACGGCGACATCGCCGTCTGACCATCAAACCGGGAGACACGACATGGGAAAGACGATCCTCGTGACGGGCGCCGCCACTGGCTTCGGACGCGGCGTGGCGCTTGGCCTGGCCAGGCGCGGCCATCGCGTCGTCGCCGGTTGCCAGATCTGGCCGCAGGTGTGGGAGCTGCGCAATGCCTGCAAGGCCGAAGACGTCGAGATGCAGGTGGTCAAGCTGGACGTGCTCGACGGGATCGATCGCGCCAAGGCGCTCGAGCTGGAGATCGATGTGCTGCACAACAACGCGGGCATCATGGAATCAGGCCCGATGGTCGAGATTCCGATGTCGGTGTTCCGTTCGGTGTTCGAGACCAACGTGTTCGCGGCGCTGGAACTGGCGCAGGGCTTTGCGCGTCGCATGGTGAAGCGGGGCAGTGGCCGCATCGTGTGGACTTCGTCGGTCGCCGGGTTGGTCAAGGTGCCGTTCGATGGCGCCTACGCGGCCTCCAAGCACGCCGTCGAAGCCATCTGTTCGGCGATGCACGAGGAGCTGAAGCCGCATGGCGTCGAGGTGGTGACCGTCAACCCCGGCGCTTACCGCACCGGGTTCAACGACACCGGCATGGAGAGCATGGACCAGTGGTGGGACCAGGCAGACCGCGTGGTGCCGCACTGGCCGGTCCGTGAGCTGGTCCACCAGCACGATCCGACAGAGATGATCGAGGCGATCATCGAGGTGATCGAGGCCAGCAACCCGCCTTACCGCACGGTGCGCCCCGCCGCGGCCGAGTCGATGGTGCGCAAGGAGCAGGCGGAGGCCTGGGACAGGCGCGCCTGAAGCCCGGGCTCAATCGCGAGGACACCGGCCGGGCAGCCGGCATCCAGGCCCGTCCACCGCTGATCGCATGTCCTGTCCGCGTGGCCCGACACGGTGCCGTGCATCAGTCGTCATTCACCTTGCGCACCAGCGGTGCCAGGAACGCCATGTAGTCGGCCTTGCCGATCGGGACGCCGAGCCGGCGCAGGATCGCGTACGCGATGGAGATGTGGAAGTAGAAGTTCGGCACCAGGTAGTCGCTGACGTACAGCCGTGCCGAAGTTTCGCAATACCGGCCCGGTCCGACGCCGGTGCGCTTGGTGTCATCGAGTCGCGCGTCGGTCACGTCGACGGTGACGACCAGTGCTTTCGTCTGCTGGATGAGGCTGCGTGCCAGCGCCAGCGTGCCGACCGCGGGGTCGAGGTCCACGATCGGCTGGCCTGCGCACCACTGCGCGAACCCGCGCGGCCGGTTGCACACCAACGCGACCTGGGTGCCGAGCGGGAGCATGTCCGGCGCGAGCCGTTCGTGCATGGCCGCGTCCATGTCGGGCAGGTGGCGTTCGCCAACGGAAAGGATGTGGTCGAGCGTATCCAGGCGGGTCAGGAAGATGCGCTTGATCTCGTCGATCTCGCGGGTGTCGTGCGCAGGCATGGCAGGGTCTGCAGGGTGGGGGTGGCGCGCATCCTCGCATGGATGGCGCGGCCCTGCGTCGCCGGCCTGTGCGCCGCCACGGCTCAGCCCGGCGGCAGCAGGTCCAGCACGGTATCCGAGGGCCGGCACAAGCGCACGCCGAGTGGGGTGCGCACGATTGGCCGGTTGATCAGGATCGGGTGCGCGAGCATCGCGTCGAGCAGCGTGTCGTCGCCGGCGCCGTCCAGCCCGAGTTCGGTGAAGAGGGCTTCCTTGGCTCGCACGATGCCGCGCACGCCGACGCCGCTCGCCGCGGCCAGCGCCGCCAGCGTGGCGCGGTCGGGCGTGGCGTGCAGGTACTCGATGATCCGCGGCTCGATGCCGCGCTCGCGCAGCAGGGCGAGCGCGCCGCGCGAGGTGCCGCACGCGGGGTTGTGGTAAATGACGATCGCGTCGTCGCCGTTGCCGTTGCCGATGGTCATGGCGTCGGCACCGTCGCGTCCCAGCGGCGCAGCGCGGCTTCGACCGCATCGATGCCGCGCGACACTGCGGTGGCATCCACTTCGTCCAGGGTGTCGGCGTCGCTGTGGATCACGCGCATCACCTTCGGCATCCGTTCCGGCGTCTGCTGCGCGAACACCTGCAGGATCAAGGGAATCTCGTCGCCGCCCACCAGCGAGTACGACACCGCCGGCCAGCCGGCCTTGAGGAAGGCGAGGTGGTCGGTCGGCGGGTACTTGTCGCCGGCGGAGAGGGCGATGCCGGTTTCGCGCGCGGCCGCATCGCTGGCCGCACGCAACGGGTGCGCCGCATCGGGCACCATCATCCACAGCGTGTCGCCCCAGCCGAATACGTCGAAGTTGACGTACAGCGCCGGCTTCTCGCCGCCGTCGGCGACGTAGGCGCGCGCGCCGAGCAGGCCTTTTTCCTCGAGGTCCCAGAACGCGACGGCGACGCGATGCCGCGCCAGCGGCCGCTGCTGGAAGCGCCGCGCCAGTTCCAGCACCGTCGCCGAACCCGACGCGTTGTCGGTGGCACCGAGGCCGGCATCCACCTTGTCCAGGTGGGCGCCAATCAGCAGCAGCGGCGCGCCGGGCGCACCCGACACCGTGGCCAGCAGGTTGCGGCCGTGCAGGTCTTCGTTGCTGAAAGCGGTTTCCAGGCTCGGCAGCGCGCGCGCGTCGAGGCGCTGGCGCAGAACAGCGCGGCGCGCGGCGCTGTCGCCGGCGGCGGTCATCGCGGCGACGTCGGCCTGCCATGTCTCCGCCGTCGCGCGGAGGGCGTCGCCCGCGGGCGCGTTGGCCGGTTGCTCGGCCATCGCCAGCAGCGGCAGCAGCAGGCAGGACAGCAGCAGGGCGGCGCAGGGGCGGCGAAGGGCAGGCATGTCGGATCCGGGCGGTCGGGTTCGGCGCAGTGTGCACGATCCACCCGCGCGTCAGGGCGTCTTGCACACGCCCCGCGCATCGCCTAGCCTCGAATGCCAGGGGCCGCTGCGAATCGAGAGGGGGACACAGGGATGGCGATCCGGGTGTTCATGGTCGACGACCATGCGCTGGTCCGCGCAGGGATGCGCATGATCCTGTCGGGCGAGCCCGATGTGGAAGTGGTCGGCGAGGCCGAAAGCGGCGAGGCCGCGCTGCCGTTGATCCGCAAGCTCAAGCCGGACGTGGTGCTGTGCGACCTGCACCTGCCGGGCGTGAGTGGCCTCGAGGTGACCGAGCGCATCGTCAAGGGCGGGCACGCGAAGGTGATCGTGGTGTCGGTGCTCGAGGACGGGCCGATGCCGCGCAAGCTGATCGAGGCTGGCGCCGCCGGTTACGTCGGCAAGGGTGGCGATTCCACCGAGCTGCTGCGCGCGGTGCGCGACGTCGCGCGCGGCAAGCGCTACCTGGCGAGCAGCATTGCGCAGAAGCTGGCCCTGTCGGGGCTGGGCGGGGACGGCACACCGTTCGACGAACTGTCGCCGCGCGAACTCGAGATCGCGATGCTGCTGGTGCAGGGGTTGCGCCAGGAGGAGATCGCGAAGAAGCTCAGCCTCAGCGCGAAGACAGTGAACACGCACAAGTCGCGGTTGTTCACGAAGCTGCAGATCGAGGACAACATCGCGCTGGCGCGGCTGGCCAGCCAGTACGGCCTGGTGGATCCTTCGCAGGCGCTCTAGGCAGCCGCCTACCGCGTGCGTCGAGTGCGCGGGCGCGGAGCGTCGATGGGCCTGGCGGACACCCGGCCTGCGGGTGTCCGTGGCGGGCGAACAGGCGGCGGCCCTCCCTTGCGGGAGGGCGCGCGCCTGGATCAGGCGCTGCGCGAGGCGGCGCCGTCTTCGCGGTCGTCGGCGTCGGGCGTCTCTTCGCTGTTCGCGGAGGCCAGTGCATCGGCGGCTTCGGTGGCGGGCGAGGCCTTTTCGACCACGGCGTCGACCTGGGCAAGCTCGGGCAGGTCGAACAGCCCCGGCGTGGCATCGAACGACGGTGCCAGGGCCGCGGCTTCAATGGCTGCGGACGGGTCAGCCCTGGCGATGGCGACGTCGGCCGCCTGCACGTCAGTCGCGTCGTCCTCGATGACCGCTGGGGCCGCTGCCGCGTCTTCGACCTTCGCCACCCGGGAAGCGGGCGGGGACTCGGCGAAGACGGACGGCGCGAGGGCGGGTGCGGGCGGCACGACGGGATCCGCCACGGGCGCAAGCTCCACGGCCGCAACCTCCGCGACGATGGCCTGCGCGGCCTCGGCGGCCGGGGACGGCGTGTCCTGGGCGGGACTGGCCTGCGCCTCGACCTGCGCAAACGTTTCGCGCGAGGCGGCCGCGACCGTGGCGATCACCGGTGCGGCCACGGCGGGTGCGGACGGCGGCGCAGCAGCGAGGGCCGGCTGGCCGGGCTCGTCGAAGTCGAACTCGGGCTGGCTTCGCTGCGCGAACGGGACCGCAGCGCGGGTGTCGGCGCCTTCATCGGCATCGTCGGCGTCGTCGTCCAGCAGGTCCTCGCCCACGCCATCCGCCGCGAGTGCCGCGGCTTCGCCGGCGCCACGACGGCGACGGCGACCACCGCGGCGTCCACGCCGACGGCGGCCGTTGCCTTCCTGGCCCGCGGCGTCGCCGGCGGCCTCCGGGTCGTCGCCGTTCGCGGGCTGCGGCGGGATGGCCGCAGCCTCGACCTGTGCCAGCTCGGCGGTCGGAGCTTCGACGCGCACCGGCTCCGTGGCCGGGGCCACGACGGGCCGGTTGGCCTCCGCGGGGACGGCGTCCAGCATCGGCGCGACGCCCGCCTGCTCGATCGGCTCGACGGCACCGGGCTGCGGCTTCTGCGGTTGCGCGGGCTTGTCCTGCTTCTGCGGCTGCGCGGCCTTCTTCACCGGTTGCGGCTGTGCCGGCTTGGCCGTTTGCTGGCCGCCGCGCGGCTGGCCCTGGCGCTCCTTCTGCGGCGAGCCCTGCTGGCCCTGCGCGGACGGCTCACGCTCGCGGCGCGGCTGCGGGTCGCGCCCGCCCTGGGACTTGCCGTTGTTGCGCTGGTCGCGGCGCGAACCGTTGCGCGCATTGCGATCGTTGCGCTGCGGTTCCGGCGTTGCCTTCGCCGCGGGGGCGACGGGCGCGGCGGGTTCGCCGACGAAGATGCGCTTGACCCAACCGAACAGGCCGCCGCTCGCTGGTGCGGCGGCGACCGCGCGCGGCACCGGAGCGGGCACGGGCGCCGCGACCGGCGCGACCGCCACGGGCTCGGGCTGCGGCTCGCGGATCGGCGCCGGCTGCGCCGGACGCACGTTGGTCACCGCCGGCGGCGGGATGTTGAGGTTGTCCTTGCTCAGCTTGATCGTCGCCACCTTGCGCGGGGTGCCGCGCTGGTAGCTCGGACGGGCGCTTTCCTCGCCGAGTTCGTTCTCGCGCAGGCGCGTGACCTCGTAGTGCGGCGTGTGCAGCTGCTCGTCGGCGACGATCACGATCGGCGCCTCGTGGCGCTTCTCGATCTCGGCCAGCGCGCCGCGCTTCTCGTTGAGCAGGAAGTTGGCGATCTCCACCGGCGCCTGCACCAGCACCTGGCCGGTGTTGTCCTTCATCGCGTGCTCTTCGGCGACGCGGATGATCGACAGGCTCAGCGATTCCACGCTGCGCATCCGGCCGTGGCCTTCGCAGCGCGGGCAGACGATCTGGCTGGATTCACCGAGGCTGTTGCGCAGGCGCTGGCGGCTCATTTCCAGCAGGCCGAACTTGGAGATGCGCCCCAGCTGCACGCGCGCGCGGTCGTACTTGAGCGCGTTCTGCAGCTTGTTCTCGACCTCGCGCTGGTGCTTGCCCGAGTCCATGTCGATGAAGTCGATCACCACCAGGCCGCCGAGGTCGCGCAGGCGCATCTGGCGGGCGACTTCCTCCGCGGCCTCGAGGTTGGTGTTGAACGCGGTCGTCTCGATGTCGCCGCCCTTGGTGGCGCGCGCGGAGTTGACGTCGATCGCGGTCAGCGCCTCGGTCTGGTCGATCACCAGCGCGCCGCCGGACGGCAGGCGCACGGTGCGCTCGTAGGCCGATTCGATCTGCGATTCGATCTGGTAGCGGTTGAACAGCGGGACGTCGTCGGTGTAGTGCTTGAGCTTGCGCAGGTTGTGCGGCATCACCTGCTCGACGAAGTCCTTGGCCTCGGCGTACATCTCCGGGGTGTCGACCAGGATCTCGCCGATGTCGGCGCGCATGTAGTCGCGCAGGGCGCGGGTGATCAGGCGCGATTCCTGGTAGATCAGGAACGGCGAGGGCTTGCTGAGCGCGGCGTCGGCGATCGCGCGCCAGATCGACAGCAGGTAGTCGAGGTCCCACTGCAGCTCTTCGGCATCGCGGCCGACGCCGGCGGTGCGGATGATGACCCCCATGTCGTCGGGGATCTGCAGCGCGTCCATCGCCTTCTTCAGCTCGGCGCGGTCGTCGCCCTCGATCCGGCGCGAGACGCCGCCGGCGGTGGGCGAGTTGGGCATCAGCACCATGTAGCGGCCGGCCAGCGAGATGAACGTGGTCAGGGCGGCGCCCTTGTTGCCGCGCTCCTCCTTGTCCACCTGGACCACGACTTCCTGGCCTTCGCGCAGGAGTTCCTTGATGTTGCCGCTGCGGTGGTCGGCGCCGGACTGGAAGTAGTCGCGGGACACTTCCTTCAGCGGCAGGAAGCCGTGGCGGTCGGCGCCGTATTCGACGAAGGCCGCCTCGAGCGACGGTTCGAGCCGGGTGATGCGGCCCTTGTAGATGTTGGACTTCTTCTGTTCGCGGGACGGCTGTTCGATGTCGATGTCGTACAGGGACTGGCCGTCGACGATGGCGACACGCAGTTCTTCCGCCTGCGTGGCATTGATGAGCATTCGCTTCATGGTTGCGTTCCTCGCGCTACTCGCTGCCTCCGCGCCGTGGGGGCGCGGAGGGCAGGCGCACGGAACGCCGGGGCGTTTCGCCTGGAGCTTCGGTTGGCCGCCAGCCGCGCAAGCGCAGCGGCGATCCCGGGTTTCCAGCGCTACGACACCACGGCGGACCGCGGGAGCGCTTCAAATCAATGGTGTTACGGGACCGGCGGCAGCTTCGTTCCGGCCTTTCGGGCCGTCGCTCGCGCCACGCGGGGCATGTTCAGCACCAATGCCTGGGCATCGGGCGATGTCCGGGACTGCCGTACAGCCGCTAACATGGCCGCCCCGAGGGCGGTGGCCGCGCACTGGCCGGATCTCGCGGAAGGTGGGCTTTCGGCCCCTGATCTTCCAGCGAAATCAGCACCTTATCTCGCCCGCCGAGTGTAACAGATAAACCCAGACAATGAATGACACCGGGTCCAACCCCGCGCCCGCAGGTGGCGTCCGCATCGTCCAGGTGGACGGCGAACGCGCCGGGCAGCGGCTCGACAACTTCCTGCTGGGCCAGTTGAAGGGCGCGCCGAAGTCGATCGTGTACAAGATCGTGCGCAGCGGCCAGGTGCGGGTGAACGGTGGCCGGGCCAAGCCCGAGACGCGACTCGCGGCCGGCGACCAGGTGCGGATTCCGCCCGTGCGTCTCGCCGAAGCCGGAGACAAAGGGGCGCCCGCCAGGGGCCTGCTGGAGGCGATGGCCGCCAGCATCGTGTTCGAGGACGCGCGCCTGCTGGCGATCAACAAGCCGTCCGGCGTGGCCAGCCACGGCGGCAGCGGGGTGAACTTCGGCGTGATCGAGACCCTGCGCGCGCTGCGCCCGGGACAGGAGCTGGAACTGGTGCACCGGCTCGATCGCGACACCTCCGGGTTGATGGTGCTGGCGAAGAAGCGTTCGGCCCTGCGCGAGCTGCAGGCGCTGCTGCGCGAGGACCCGGCCGTGCAGGCCAAGGGCATCGCCAAGCGCTACCTGGCGCTGCTGTCGGGGCGGATGCCCGACGGGGTGATGAGCGTGGATGCGCCGCTGCATGTCGGCCTGCGCCAGGGCGGCGAGCGGCACGTGCAGGTGAACCCCTCCGGCAAGGCCTCGCTGAGCCACTTCCGGGTGCTGGAGCGGCGCGGTGGCCAGTCCTACTGCGAGGTGCGGATCGAGACCGGCCGTACCCACCAGATCCGCGTGCATGCGCAGCACATCGGCCATGCGGTGGCCGGCGACGACAAGTACGGCGATCCGGCGGTGAACAGGCGGCTGCGCGAGCAGGTCGGCCTGAAGCGGCTGTTCCTGCACGCCGCGTCGCTGGAGTTCGCGCTCGACGGCGGTGCGTCGCCCTATGTGCTCAACGCGCCGCTCGCGCCGGAACTGGTCGAAGTGCTGGACCGGCTGGGCGGCTGAAGCGCAGCGATCGGGGGTCGGGTCAGCCGGCCAGCGCGTCCGCCTTCGCGGCGCAGATGAAGTCGTTCTCGCTCAGGCCGCCAACGTCGTGCGTGGAGTAGCGCACGACGCAGCGGTCGTAGTGCACGGACAGGTCGGGATGGTGGTCCTCGCGATGGGCCATGAAGGCCAATGCGTTCACGAAGGCCATCGTGCGGTAGTAGTCCTCGAACCGGTAGGTCCTGCGCAGGGCCTGTCCGTCCTCGACCAGGTCCCAGCCCGGCACCTGCGGCAGCAATTCGCGCACGCGCGCCTCGCCGAGCAGGTGTTCGCCGCCCTGGCGCGGGAAGCAATGGGCCTGGGCGAGGGGGACGAGGTCGGACATGGCGCTATCTCCTGGCGGACGTCGCGCCGGATGAACGGATCGTGTGCGGGCACGGTCCCGGGCGCACGGGCAACGAACGATGAACGGGGCTGGCCCTAGAATACGTCGAAAGACGGACGCGACCATGATCCAGATTTCCGACAGCGCGCAGGCGCACTTCCGCAAACTCATCGAACGCGAGGCGCAGCCCGGGCTGGGTGTGCGCCTGGCGGCGGTGCACCCGGGCACGCCGAAAGCCGACGTGCGCCTGGAGTTCGCCGAGCCCGCCGACCTGCACGGCGATGAATGGGCGATCGACTGCGAGGGCTTCACGGTCTGGCTCGACGCGCCCAGCGCGCCGTTCCTCGACGGCGCGCGCATCGACTACGAATCGCGTGCCACCGGCGGCCAGCTGCAGATCCGCGCGCCGAAGATCAAGGGCGAGGCGCCGCCGGAATCGGCGTCCATCGTCGAGCGCGTGCGCTGGCTGATCGAACAGGAGATCAATCCGCAGCTCGCGCAGCATCGTGGCCACGTCACGCTGGAGGAAGTCACCGCCGAAGGCGTGGTCCTGCTGCGCTTCGGCGGCGGCTGCCACGGGTGCGGCATGGTCGACGTCACGCTCAAGCAGGGCATCGAACGCACGCTGATGGACAAGGTGCCGGGCGTGACCGCGGTGCGCGATGCCACCGACCACGACACCGGCACGGCCCCGTACATGCCGCGCGGCAGCGCCTGACGGAACGCGCCGCGGGTGTTTTCCTCCTCCGACCTGATCGAGGCCTTGCAGCGGCACCTGCGCAAGGGGCGTTCGATCCGGCCGCCGCGGCCGCCCGGGGAATTCCCGCCCGGCTGGACTGCGTGGTTCTCGGCGATGGCGACGCGAGCGGGCCAGGCGGCCGGCGGCGCGGTGGACGCCGCGGAAGCCTTCGTCGGCATCTTCACCGCGCGCGAGCCGGCCCCGCCGCCGCGCGCCGCGCCGGCGCCGAGCCGCTGGCAGGCGTCCGCCCGCCTGCTGTTCGGCGATCCGGAGGACACGCCGCGCGACGACCGCCGCGCGCGGATCGCGTCGACCGTGCTGACGCTGCTGTTCCACATCCTGTGGATCCAGGCGCTGTTCTGGCTGATGTACGCGCGCTTCGTCGGCTACCCCGGCGAGGAGGAAGCGCGGCTGGGCGAGGAGCACGTGGTGCAGGTGGAGTTCATCGGCGACGGCACCCCGGTGGAGACGGCCGGCGGGGCGCAACTCGAGGAGAACCCGGTGCCCGACGTGGCCAGCAGCCCGGCGCCGGCCGCGGCGGCGGCGACGCAGCCACCCACCGCGCAGGCCTTGCCCGAGCCCTCGGTCGCGCGCGAAGCCACGCCGGTGCCGGAGATCCCGCCGCCGCCGGCCGACCAGCGCCTGCAGGTGACCGAAACCCCGCAACCGGATTCCACCTTCGTCGTCCCGCCCACGCGCATGGCCGAGGTGCCGGTGCGCAACCTGCCGACGCCGGAGCTGCGCGTGCCCAGCGCCGAGCTGCGCACGGTGGACGTGCCCACGCGCGCGCCTCCCCCCGAGGTGCGGCGACTGCCTGAGCGCGACATCACCGTGCCGGACCTGCGCCAGCGCGAGGTCGACATCGTGCAGCGCGAAGTGCCCGCGCCCGCGCCTGAGGTGGCCATGCGTACGCCCCAGCGCCCGGCGGCGCCGTCGCCGGAATTGCGTCGCGAAGGGCCGCAGGTCGCGCAGCGCGACGTGCCGCTGCGCACGACCGGTGCCGCGACCGCAGGGGCCTCCGAATCGCGCGAAGCCGGTCGCGCCGACGGCCAGCGAACGGCCGCCGGCGCGGCGCAGACGGCGGCCGGCACCAGCGGCGG
The DNA here is from genome assembly GCA_020161335.1 of Pseudomonadota bacterium. GTDB lineage: Bacteria > Pseudomonadota > Gammaproteobacteria > Xanthomonadales > Xanthomonadaceae > Luteimonas. The sequence continues at coordinate 14,353 of JAIUOJ010000010.1, read as the reverse complement.
CCAGCGCGCGGCCGGGCAGGGCACGTCGGCGACCGCGAGCACCGCCGGCAGCGGGACCACGTCGACCCCGGCGGCCGGCGCCTTGGCTTCGCCACGGCGCGGCGACGACTGGGGCGATTCCACGCGCAATCGACCCGGAGGCCAGGCAGGCAGCCCGTCCGGACTTTTCAACGCCGACGGCAGCCCCCGCCTGGCGGGCGGGACCGGCCGCGCCGGCGGCGGCCTGCCGCCGGGCACGATCACCGAGGACTACGAGAAGATCGACCGCATGGGCACCTGGCTCAAGCGACCGCCGGTCGGTTACGAGCCGACCTCGCTCGACCGCTTCTGGGTGCCGCACGAAACCCTGCTCGAGGAGTGGGTGCGCAAGAGCATCAAGGAAGTGCTGATCCCGATCCCCGGCACCAGCAAGCGCATCAAGTGCGCGGTGGCGCTGCTGATGCTCGGCGGCGCCTGCGGCATCACCGACCCGAACATGCTCGACAACGAGGCGGAGGCGCGCAAGCCGCCCGACGTGCCGTTCAAGCGCGACCTGCAGGAAGACCAGGACAGCCTGAAGCCGGCGACGCCGCCGTGATCCGGTTGGCCCTGCGCTGACCGCGGCCCCATGAAAAAGCCCGCCTCACGGCGGGCTTTTTCGTCCACGCGCGACGTGGCGTCAGTGCGCGCCGTGGAGGTCGCGCAGCTGGCTCGGCCGCGAGCCGAAGTACACCGCCAGGTCGGCGATCTGCTGGTCGCTCAGGTCGCGGGCCTGCTGCGACATCAGGGCGTGCTCGCGCGCGCCGCTGCGGTACTGCTGCAGCGCATGCTCGAGGTAGTCGTAATACTGGCCGCCGAGCTTGGGATAGCTGTCGTCGAGCGGGTTGTTGCCGTCCGCGCCATGGCATTCGATGCACGACTGGCCGGTGGCCTTGCCCTTGACGTTGGCGAGCGCTTCGCCTTCGGCGACGCGGCCCTTGGGCAGGCCGGCGGACGAGGAGGTCGCGGCGGCGCCGTGCGCGCCCTCGACCTCGGCGCCCTCGCCACCGCCACCGCAGGCGGCGAGGGCGAGCGCGGCGGCCAGCGGGGCCAGCAGCCTGGCGGCGGTCAGGGTCATGGTCTTGCGGCTCATGGCTTCAACCCCGAAAGAAAGGCGGCAATGTCGGCGATGTCCTGGTCGGAGAAGCTCTGCGCCTGCGCCTGCATGGTGGGATGCTTGCGCGTACCCTTCTGGTATTCGTGCAGGGCGTTGCTCAGGTACAGGGCCGACTGGCCGCCGATCCTGGGCACGTGGTAGGTCGGGTACACGTTGCGGTAGCCGACCACGCCGTGGCAGCCCTGGCAGGTGTAGGTGATCAGCTTGCCGGTGTCGGCGTTGCCGACGAGGGCGGCCGGCGTGGCGGGAGCGGCCGGTGCGGGCGCGGGCGCTGCGGCGGCATCGGCCGGGGCGGCGCTGGCGTCTTCGCCTGCGGGCGGGGTCTGGGCGGAGGCCGTCCCGGGGAGGGAGGCCGGGGCGAGCAAGGCAACGGCAAGGCAGGCGGCGATCGTCAACGGTCGCGTCATGTCGTGGTTCCGCAATCCTGGTGGCTGGTGGCAACGAGCGGGAGGTAATGCCATCGCACGGCGTTCATGATCGTGCAATTCGGCGGAGTATAGCCTGCGCCCCCAAGCCTGTTAACGATCATGGTCGGCGCGCCGTGCCGGAGACGGAGCGCAGCCGAGCGTGGATGGCGATGGGCTTGCCCCCCGCACGGGCGTGCCTGCAACCACCATCGTCACGTCCGCATCCCCGATCCGTCCCTGCCATGTCCGGCGCCGGGAGTCACCATGACCTTCGGCGGATGCCGGTGACTGACCGGGTGATATACCTTGCTACCACACCATAGGGGCTAAGTCAGATTCCATGTACACGAACCGTAAGTGCCCGGGCGCAGCCCCGGCCCTGGCCGCCGGCATCCTGTCGGTCGCATTGTTGCTGGGCGGCTGCAAGGGGGGCGGTGACGCCAAGGCCAAGGACGCCGAAAACAAGGGGCCCGACGCGATCCCCGTGGAAGTGGAGAAGGTCGCCCGCCGCGCGATCGCGGCCAGTTACGCCAATACCTCGACCCTGGAACCGCGCGCCGAATCGCAGGTGGTCGCCAAGACCTCGGGCGTGGCGCTGCAGGTACTGGTGGAGGAAGGCCAGCACGTGAAGGCCGGCCAGGTGCTGGTGCGTCTGGACGCCGACCGCGCGCGCCTGCAGGTCGCCCAGAGTGCCGCCCAGTTGCGCAAGCTGGAGGCCAACTACGCGCGCGCCAGGCAGCTCGAAGCGCAGCAGATGGTCAGCGCCAACGACCTCGACCAGCTGCGCTTCGACCTCGAGAACGCACGCGCCGTGAACCGGCTGGCGGACCTCGAGCTGTCCTACACCCAGGTGACGGCGCCGATCTCCGGCGTGATCGCCTCGCGCAGCATCAAGCCGGGCAACTTCGTGCAGATCAACTCGCCGATCTTCCGCATCGTCGATGCCGGCCGGCTGGAGGCCACGCTCAACGTGCCCGAGCGCGAGGTCGCCAAGCTCAAGCCCGGGCAGGTGGTCGAACTCACCGCCGATGCGCTGCCGGGCAAGCGTTTCACCGGCGAGGTCGACCGCGTGTCGCCGGTGGTGGATACCGGCACCGGCACGTTCCGCGTCGTCGCCGCGTTCGAGGGCAACGGCGAACTGCAACCGGGCATGTTCGGCCGCCTGAGCATCAACTACGACCAGCGCGCCGATGCGCTGGTGCTGCCGCGCACGGCGCTGATCGAGGACGGTGGCGAGCCGTCGGTGTACGTGATCCGCGACAACGTGGCCTCGCGCGTCGCGCTCAAGCTCGGCTACTCCGAAGGCGCCTGGGTCGAAGTGCGCGACGGGTTGAAGGCGGGCGACGCGGTGGTCGTCGCCGGCAAGGCGGCGCTGCGCGAAGGCAGCACGGTGCAGGTGCTGGGCGGGGACAAGCCCGCCGCCAAGGCGGAGCAGGTCGAAGCGGCCCCGCAGGCGGGCAACTGAGATGGGCCCGCACGATCCGCCGGCGTCCGCCGGAGGTTTCGACCTGATCGAATTCGCCACCCGGCGCCGCGTCACCATCTGGATGATGACGCTGACGCTGGTGCTGTTCGGCGCGATCTCGCTGTCCGGCCTCAAGGTCGAGCTGCTGCCCGACCTGAGCTACCCCACGCTGACCGTGCGCACCGACTACGAGGGCGCGGCGCCGTCGGAAGTGGAGACGCTGATCTCGCAGCCTTCGGAAGAAGCGCTGGGCGTGGTCAAGGGCCTGCGCAAACTCAAGTCGATCTCGCGCACCGGGCAGAGCGACGTGGTGCTCGAGTTCGCCTGGGGCACAGACATGGAGCAGGCCGGGCTCGACGTGCGCGACAAGATGGAGACGCTGCAGCTTCCGCTGGAAGCCAAGCCGCCGGTGCTGCTGCGCTTCAATCCGTCGACCCAGCCGATCATGCGCCTCGCGCTGTCTTCGAAGCAGGACGGCGGCAGCGACGCCGACGCCGTGCGTCGCCTGATGGAACTGCGGCGCTATGCCGACGACGACCTCAAGCGCAAGCTCGAGCCGGTGTCGGGCGTGGCTGCGGTGAAGGTCGGCGGCGGCCTCGAGGACGAGATCCAGGTCGACATCGACCAGCGCAAGCTGGCGCAGCTCGGGCTGTCGCTCGACAGCGTGATCCAGCGCCTGGCGCAGGAGAACGTGAACCTGTCCGGTGGGCGCCTCGAGGAAGGCTCGCAGCGCTACCTGGTGCGCACGGTCAACCAGTTCGCCACGGTCGAGCAGATGCGCGAGATGCTGCTGACGACCACGGGCGGCTCCGGCGCCGCCGCGACGTCAGGCACCAACCCGCAGCTGATGACCGCGATCCTCGGCAGCCGCGATCCCAACGTCATCGCCGCGCTGCGCAGCGACAGCGGTGGCGGCGGCGCCTCGCCGATCCGGCTCAAGGACGTGGCCGAGGTGCGCCAGGGCTACAAGGAGCGCGAGGCGGTGATCCGCAGCGGCGGCCACGAGGCCGTCGAGCTGGCGGTCTACAAGGAGGGCGACGCGAACACCGTCGCCACCGCCGACGCGCTGGAGGCACGCCTGAAGCAGGTGCGCGAACAGCTGCCGCGCGACATCGAGATGACGGTGGTCGAGGACCAGTCCAAGTTCATCCGTGCCGCGATCAGCGACGTCAAGTTCGACGCCGTGATCGGCGGCACGCTCGCGGTGCTGTTGATCTTCCTGTTCCTGCGCGACGGCTGGAGCACGTTCGTGATCTCGCTGTCGCTGCCGGTGTCGATCATCACCACGTTCTTCTTCATGGGCCAGCTCGGCCTGAGCCTGAACCTGATGTCGCTTGGCGGCCTGGCGCTGGCCACCGGCCTGGTGGTGGACGACTCCATCGTGGTGCTCGAATCGATCGCGAAGGCGCGCGAGCGCGGGCTCGGCGTGCTCGATGCCGCGATCGCGGGCACGCGAGAGGTGTTCATGGCGGTGGTGGCGTCCACCCTGACCACGATCGCCGTGTTCCTGCCGCTGGTGTTCGTCGAGGGCATCGCCGGCCAGTTGTTCCGCGACCAGGCGTTGACGGTGTCGATCGCGATCGCGGTGTCGCTGGTGGTGTCGATGACCCTGGTGCCGATGCTGAGCGCGCTCCGCGGCCGGCCGCCGATGGCGTTCCCGGAGGAGGCGCCGCATCCGCAGTGGCGTCCCGAAAGCCGCTGGAAGAAGCCGGTGGCCGCCACCGGGCGCGGTTTCGGCGCGACGATCCGCGGCCTGTTCTTCGGCGTCGCCTGGCTGGTGGTGCGCGGGTGGCGCGGGCTGGTGGCGATCGTCGGGCCGGTGATGCGCAAGGCCAGTGATGTCACGATGGCACCGTACAAGCGCGCCGAGGCCGGTTACCTGCGCGTCTTGCCGCGGGCGCTCGCCAGGCCGTGGCCGGTGCTGGGGGTGGCGACGCTGCTGTTCGCGGCGACGCTGGGCGTGCTGCCGTTCCTGGGCATGGACCTGATCCCGCAGCTGGCGCAGGACCGCTTCGAGATGACCGCCAAGCTGCCGCCCGGCACGCCGCTGGCGCAGACCGACGCGATGCTGCGCGACGTGCAGCGCAAGCATGCCGGCGACACCGGCGTGCGCCTGCTCTATGGGGTGTCGGGCACCGGCACGCGGCTGGATGCCAGCCCGACCGAGAGCGGCGAGAACATCGGCAAGCTCTCCGTGGTGATGGACGACACGTCGCGCGAGCAGGCGCTCACCGATGCACTGCGCGACACCATGCAGGCGTATCCGTCGGCGCAGGTCGACTTCGCGCGGCCGGAACTGTTCGCGCTGTCGCCGCCGCTGGAGATCGAGATCGAAGGCGTCGACCTCGAGGCGATCCGCGTCGCCGGCAACCGCCTGGCCGACATGCTGCGCGCGAACGCACACTACGCCGACGTCAAGTCGACGGTGGAGCAGGGCTTCCCCGAGATCCAGATCGTGTTCGACCAGGACCGCGCCGCGGCGCTGGGCCTGACCACCCGCCAGATCGCCGACGCGGTGGTCAACAAGGTGCGCGGCAGCGTGGCCACGCGCTACAGCTTCCGCGACCGCAAGATCGACGTGCTGGTGCGCGTGCAGGAATCGGAGCGTTCGTCGGTCGACGACATCCGGCGCCTGATCGTCAACCCGGGCGGCGGCACGCCGGTGGAGCTGGCATCGGTCGCCGAGGTGGTCTCGACCACCGGCCCGAGCGAGATCCACCGCGCCGACCAGCGCCGGGTGGCGATCGTGTCCGCCAACCTGCGCGACATCGACCTGGGCACCGCCGTCGCCGAGGTGCAGAAGATGGTCGCCGACAATCCGATCGGCACCGACATCGACATGCGCATCGGCGGGCAGGGCGAGGAGCTTGGCGACTCGGTGCGCTCGCTGCTGTTCGCGTTCGCGCTGGCGGTGTTCCTGGTGTACCTGGTGATGGCGTCGCAGTTCGAATCGCTGCTGCACCCGTTCGTGATCCTGTTCACCATCCCGCTGGCGATGGTCGGCGCGATCGGCGCGCTGTTGCTGACGCGATCGCCGATCTCGGTGGTGGTGTTCATCGGCCTGATCCTGCTGGTCGGCCTGGTGGTGAAGAACGCCATCATCCTGATCGACAAGGTCAACCAGCTGCGCGAGGCCGGCGTGGCCAAGCGCGAGGCGCTGGTGGAAGGCGCGCGTTCGCGCCTGCGCCCGATCATGATGACCACGCTGACCGCGGTGTTCGGCTTCATGCCGCTGGCGCTCGCGTTCGGCGAAGGCGCGGAGGTGCGCTCGCCGATGGCGGTCACCGTGATCGGCGGCCTGCTGGTGTCCACGCTGCTGACCCTGCTGGTGATCCCGATCGTCTACGACCTGCTCGACCGCAAGCCCGACGAGTTCTATGCCGAGCGCGGCCGGCGCGCGCGCAGCGCCGCGGCGCAGGTGGCCGAGGTGATCGCGCACGAACAGGACGCGCTCGACGGTCCAGGCGCGAAGGGCCAGGGCTGAGCCATGAACATCACCGAGCTGTCCATCCGCCGGCCCGTCACCACGATCATGCTGTTCGTGTCGATGGTGGCGATCGGCCTGATCGCCTCGTTCCGGCTGCCGCTGGAGGCCGAGCCGGAAGCGACGATCCCGTTCTTCTTCGTGTCGCTGCCGTACCCCGGTTCGACCCCGGAAGAGGTCGAGCGCAACATCCTGCGCCCGGTCGAGGAGGCGCTGGCGACGATGTCCGGGATCAAGTCGATGAACTCGCGGGCGAACGCCGAAGGCGGGCAGATCCAGGTCGAGTTCAGCGACTGGAGCCGTGACATCGCGATCGCGGCCTCCGAGGCGCGCGAACGCATCGACGCGGTCCGCGACCAGCTGCCGGACGACTTCCGGCGCTACTACGTGCAGCGCTGGAGCACCGGCGACCGCGAGGCGATGAGCCTGCGCCTGAGCAGCGAGGAGGACCTCACCGCGCGCGCCGACCTGATCGAGCGCAGCATCAAGCAGCGGCTCGAACGACTGCCCGGCGTGGCACGCGTGGAAGTGGAGGGCGTGGCCGCGCAGGAACTGCTGGTCGCACTCGACCAGGACCGCATCAGCGCGCATGGCGTCGCCCTCAACGAGCTGGTGCAGCGGCTGCAGGCGGCGAACTTCTCGGTGTCCGCCGGCCAGATCACCGAGGCCGGCCAGCGCCTGCGCGTGCAGCCGCGGGGCGAGCTGACCGAGCTGCAGGCGCTGCGCGACCTGCGCATCAACAACCGCGGCACGCGCCTGTCCGACATCGCCGAGGTCAGCCTGCAGCCGCAGCGCATGAACTACGTGCGGCGCATGGACGGCAAGCCCAGCGTCGGCGTGGACATCTACAAGGAGCGCTCGGCCAACCTCGTCGACCTCTCGCGCGCGGTGCGCGCCGAAATCAAGGTGCTGGAGGAAGATCCGGCGATGCGCGGCGTCGGCATCGAGATCACCGACGACCAGGGCGAGGCCGTGACCAGCTCGCTGCTGGCGCTGGCCGAGGCCGGCGGCATCGGCCTGGTCCTGTCGGTGATCGTGCTGTACGCGTTCCTGCGCCACTGGCCATCGACGCTGATGGTGAGCACGGCGATCCCGATCTGCTTCATCATGACCCTGGGTTTCATGTACTTCACCGGCATCTCGCTCAACATCATCTCGATGATGGGCCTGCTGCTGGCGGTGGGCATGCTGGTCGACAACGCGGTGGTGGTGGTCGAAAGCATCTACCAGGAACGCGAACGCTATCCCGACAAGCCGTGGCTGGCGTCGATCATCGGCACCCGCCACGTCGCGATCGCGCTGTCGGCCGGCACCCTGTGCCACTGCGTGGTGTTCCTGCCGATGATCTTCGGCGAGAAGAACATCATCACCATCTACCTCGCCCAGCTGGCGGTGACGATCTCGGTCTCGCTGCTGGCGTCGTGGCTGGTCGCGGTCAGCCTGATCCCGATGCTGTCGGCGCGGATGAAGTCGCCGCCGGCGCTGAAGTCGCCATTCATCACCGGCATGCAGCAGCGGTACGCCAGGCTGCTGCGCTGGACGCTGGAACACCGTGGCTGGAGCGTGGCCGGCATCCTCGCGATCACCCTCGCCAGCGTGTACCCGATGATGAACACGCAGGGCGGCGGCGACGACAGCGACCCGAGCGAGATCAACATCTTCTACCAGTGGAAGGGCGCCTACTCGAAGGAGGAGATGGGCCGTGAAGTCGCGCGCGTGGAGGCATTCGCCAACGCCAACCGCGAGGCATTCCAGATCGACCGCGTGTACAGCCGCTACAGCGAGCAGGGCTGGGCGTCGACCCGCCTGTTCCTGAAGACCGAGGACCGCGAGGTCAGCAACAAGATCGTGGAGGAAGTGCGCAAGGGCCTCCCGCAGTCGGCCCGGGCCAAGATCGGCATCGGCTGGCCGGGGCAGTCCGGGAACCAGAACGAGGGCATCCGCTTCAGCCTGATCGGCGATTCGACCCAGGTGCTGCAGGAGCTGGCGGCCGACGTGGTGCCGTTGCTCGCGCGCGATCCCAAGTTGCGCGACGTGCGCGTGGACACCGGCGATGCCAACACCGAATTGTCGGTGAGCGTGGACCGGGAGCGCGCCGCCGCCTACGGGTTCTCGGCGCAGCAGGTGGCCCAGTTCGTGAGCATGGCGCTGCGCGGCTCGTCGCTGCGCGACTTCCACCGCGGCGAGGTCGAGATCCCGGTCAACGTGCGCTTCGCCGGCTCGGAGAACTACGGCATCGAGGACCTGGCCGGCTTCATGGTGCGTGCGCCGGACGGCGCCGAAGTACCGCTGCTGGCGATGGTCAACGTGGCCGTGAACCCGGCGTCGACCTCGATCCAGCGCCTCAACCGGCAGACGATGCTGCGCGTCGAGGCCGGCGTGGCCAAGGATGTGCCGGTGGAGGACGCGCGCAAGTCGATCGAGACGGCGCTGGAGGGCGTCGAGTTCCCACCAGGCTACGGCTACACGTTCTCGGGCATGGGCTTCAACATCAACATCGATGGCCAGCAGCAGATGCTGAACTCGATCTTCATCGCGCTGATCCTGATGTTCGTGATCATGGCCGCGGTGTTCGAGTCGCTGCTGTTCCCGGCCGCGATCATGTCGTGCGTGCTGTTCTCGATCTTCGGCGTGTACTGGCTGTTCTGGATCACCGGCACCGAGATGAACATCATGGCGATCATCGGCATCCTGGTGCTGATGGGCGTGGTGGTGAACAACGGCATCGTGATGATCGAGCACATCAACAACCTGCGACGGCGCGGCATGGCTCGCACCGAGGCCTTGATCGAAGGCAGCCGGGAGCGGCTGCGCCCGATCATGATGACGATGGGTACCGCGATCCTGGCGATGATCCCGATCGCGCTGAATACGCAGACCGCGGACGGCATGCCACCGTACTACCCAATGGCGCGCGCGATCGCCGGCGGGCTCGCGTTCTCGACGGTGGTCAGCCTGCTGTTCCTGCCGACGATCTACGCCCTGCTCGACGACCTGCGCAGCGGCACGGCGCGCCTGACGCGTCGCGCGCGGACGCGTCGCGGCGCGGTCGAGCCGACCACGGCGCCGTCGGCATGAATCCCGCGCCGTTGACCACGAACAGCAGCCTGGGCCGCGACGGTCGCGTCGCCGGCGCGCTGTACATGATGGTGGTCGCCGGCGGCCTGCTGGGCCTGGCCTACGTGCCGGGCCAGCTGGGCGCGCTCGACACCCCCGCGGCGCTGGCGACGACCCTGTCCACGCAGGCGCCGCTGTTCCGCCTCGGCATCGCCGCGTTGCTGGTGATGGAGGTGGCGTTCCTGTTGCTGCCGTTCGCGCTGTACCGCGTGTTCCGCGAAGCCGGCGAGGTCGCGGCGACGTGGATGGTGGCGCTGGCGGTGGCGAGCGTGCCGGTCGCGCTCGTGGCGATCGGCCATCGCTGGCAGGCGTTGGCGCTGCTGGAGGCAGGCGTCGCGCTGTCGCCGGACGCGGCGGCCACCCAGGCGTGGCTGTCGCTCCGCACGTCCGAAGGCCTGATGCATCTCGCCAGCCTGTTCTGGGGACTGTGGCTGTTGCCGTTCGGCCTCCTCGTGTTGCGCAGCGCCCGCATCCCGCGCGTGTTCGGCGCGCTGCTGGTGCTGGGCGGCATCGGCTACGTCGCCATCATCGGCGCCGGGCTCGCGCAGGCGCCGACGGATGGCATCGTCCTGCGCGCGTTGCGCATGGCGGCGGCTGCGGGCGAGATCGGCAGCGGCCTGTGGCTGCTGGTGTTCGGTGCGCGCCTGCCGCGGGCCGGCAGGGCATGAACGCGCCCGTGCCAGCCTCGACGCGGATCCGCCTCGCCGTGCTGTGGGCCAGCCTGACGTTCTGCTACCTCTACGGCGACTATTTCGGCCTGTACCGGCCCGGCAAGCTGCAGGGCATGCTCGAAGGCGGCGGCCCGGTCGGGCCGACCAGCCAGGCGTCGCTGCTGTTCGTCGCGCTGCTGCTGATGGTGCCCGGCCTGATGGTGGCGCTGAGCGTGCTGCTGCCGCACGCCGTGGCGCGCTGGCTCAACGTCGGCCTCGCGCTGTTCTTCGCCGTGTTCGTGGCCCTCACCATGCCCGGCGCGTGGTGGTTCTACCTGGCCTACGGTACGGTCGAGATCGTGCTGTGCCTCGCCATCGCATGGACCGCATGGCGCTGGCGCGCGGACTGACTCCTCCGGCACGGATTGCCCGCCTCCACGGATGCCCGTTGACGGACAACACGACATGACGAATGCGCTGCTCGAGATCATGGTCCACATCGGCGTGGTCGGTGGCCTCGCGCTGGGGCTTGCGCTGGCGGCGCGCCGGCGCCTGCGCGTGGGCTGGCTGCTCGCCGCGCTGGCGCTGATGCTGTTGCGCGATGCGCTGGTGCTGCGCGGTTACGGGCTCGTGCCAAACCTGTTCCCGGGCAGCGACTGGGCCTGGACCGGCAAGCTGCTGGCCACGGCCGGCCTGCTGGCGGTGGCCGCGTTGCCACGGTTCGGCTTCGCCCGCAGCGGCTTGACCTTGCGCCAATCGCCCGGAGCCGGCGCCGCATGGATCGCGTTCGCGGTGCTGGCGCTGGTGATCTTCGGCTTTGCGTTCCACCTCGGCGACGGACCGGCCGACCTCGACACGATCCTGTTCCAGTGGTCGATGCCCGGGATCGAGGAGGAACTGTTCTACCGCGGCGTGCTGCTGCTGGCCTTGAACGAAGCGTTCGCCGTCGGGCGCGGTGCGCGCCCCGCGCTCGGCATCGGCTGGGGCGGGCTGCTGTCGTCTGTGGCCTTCGGCCTCGGCCATGCGCTGTTCTGGCGCGCCGACGGGCCCTCGTTCGATGCGATGGCGTTCGCGATGACCGGTGGCCCGGCGCTGCTGCTCGTCTGGTTCCGCAACCGCACGGGCAGCCTGGTGCTGCCGGTGCTGGCGCACAACGTGGTCAACGGCGCCTTCGTGCTGTTCTGACCGGGCTCAGTGCGCCAGCTTGCCGAAGATGCGCAGGCCCGCGATCCACACGCCGAGGCTGGAACCGAGGTTGGTGAGGATGAAGTTCAGCAGGGTCCGCGACACGCGGTTGCGATACCAGCCGCGCCAGCTTTGCGCGTCGTCGCGCAGCGACAGGAAGTCGCCGTAGGCCGGTTTGCGCAGGTGCGCCTCGACCAGCGCGCTGAGCAGGCCCGGTGACAGTCCCGGCGGCCGGATCGGCTTCAGCGGCGCGGCGACCGCGGCCACCAGCACGCTCAGCGGGTGGCCGCCAGCGAGCAGCGCGCCGAGGCCCGCGAGGCCGGCGGTGAACACCAGCCACTGCATCAGCAGTTCGCGGCCGACGTCGAAGCCGCCCCGCCAGAAGCCCCAGCCGATCGCGGCCAGGATCAGCAGCATCACCGCCGTGCCCACCCAGCGCAGGCTGCGGCCCTTGCGCACGAAGTCCAGTTCCTCGCGCACCAGGCCCGGCGCATCGTCGTCTTCGCGCAGGTGGCGCGCCAGTCCGGACAGATGCCCGGCGCCGACCACTGCCAGCACGTTGCGCGCGCCATCGGGCACTTCGCGCAGGCGCGCGGCCATGTAGCGGTCGCGCTCGGATATCACGCTGGCGTACAGCGCCGGACTGCCCTGCGCGAACTCGCCGAAGCTCGACTCGAGGATGTCACCTTCCTTCAGGCGCTCGATTTCGTCCTCGCCCATCTCGTCGCTGCTGAGCAGGCCGGCGATGAGGTTCGCGGCCAGCTTCAGCTTGCCGAAGAAGCCGAGGCGGCTGGACGCGCGGCGGAAGGTCACGCCGACGTCGCGGTCGATCAGTTCCGTGCGCAGCCCGCGCTCGCCGGCCAGGGCCACGGCGCGCTTGAGTTCCGCGCCGGGCTCGACCCCGAGTTGCTCCGCGAGCCGGCGCTGGTACGCCGCGAGCGCGAGGTTCGCCGCGAACAGCGCGGTCTTGCCTTCGCGCAGCACCTTGCCGAGGTCGACCTTGGCCAGCGCCTCAGGATCGGACATCGCGCGCAGGCGCTGTTCGTCCAGTTCCACCGCGACGGTGTCGAATCCGCCGCCGGCGATCGCGGCCTCCACCGCCTCGACGCTGGCGCGGGACACGTGCGCGGTGCCGAGCAGGGTGTAGCGGACGCCGTCGCGTTCGACGATGGCGTGGGGCTGCGCGCGCCAATCGGTTTCGGCGGCAAGGCTGGGATCGTTCAAGCGTGGGTCCTGTCGCGGGCGCCGGACGCGTGGTCGCGATGGCGCCGCCGCCATGCGGGGGCGACAGGGTAAGACGTCGCGCGAGGCAAAGGAAGGCGCCATGCAGGCGCCGCTTCAGGCAATGGGACAGGTTGCAACCGCGCGGTCCAGTTCGTCGCGCGCATCCGCGGGCACGGGCTTCGCCCGGGCATCGCGCAGCGGCGCCAGGAAGCCTTCCACTTCGGCCATGACCGCCGGGTCGTGCAGCACGCGGCGATGGCCGAGCGACCGTGTCTCGAACAGCCGGCTGCCGGGCCAGCTGCGGACGAGCGCTGCGCCATGGCGCAGCGGCACGTCATGGTCGTCGCGGTCGTGCACGACCAGCAGCGGCGGCAACGGACGCCGCGTGGCCAGGGCGGGGATGTCGAAGTCGGACCACGGGCGACCGAAGCGCGCCTGCGTGCGTGCGCGAAACGCGGCGATCACGCCGTCACTGGCGCCGATGGCCTGGCCGAACGGCGCGATCGCGATGGAGGGCATCGCGAACGGCGCGACGAAGACGATCCGGCGCGGGCCTTGCCAGCCATCGCGCAGCGCGAGCGCGGTGGCCGTGCAGCCGCCGGAGTGCGCGACCACGGCGGCCAGCGGGCCGGCCGACGCGGCGACCACGCGCAGCGCCTGCGCGATCTCGATCATGCTCACCTGCCGGCCACCGAGGCGGCTGGGGTCGGATCGGCCGTGGGCGGGCGCATCGAACAGCACCACGCGGAAGCCTCGTGCCTGCAGCGACTCTGCCAGCGGCTGCATCTGCCCGCCATGGCCGCTCCAGCCGTGCACCAGCAGCACGGCCGGCCCGCGCCCGCGTGCCCAGGCGCGCACGCGGCGACCGTGAACGCGCACGTCCAGCGGTTCGGCGGCGGCCAGCCAGCGCGCCGCGTCCGCGCGTGGCACGGTACGGCGTGCGCTGAACCAGATCCTTTCGAACAGGGCCTCGGCGCGCGCGGGTGCCCAGCGCGACAGGACGCGCATCGCCAGGCGCAGCCAGGACAGGCTTCGATGCGCGGGCAGCCAGGTGGCCGGCCTGGACGGGGGCGGGGTCGGCGAGGGCGGTGCGTCGAGCGACGCGGTCTCGAGGTCCACGGCCTCGGGTTCACGATGATCATTAATACGAACGTTCGTGCTAATTTTGGATCGCGAACTTTCCATGGGGCGGACCTCGCCGAGGCGACTCAGGGGGAAGGGGCGTAGCTGCGGAGCAGGCGCTCGAATGCGCGGAAACCGCGCTTGGCGGCGTCCTCGTAGCCGGTCAGCCCGGCGTCGTGGTGGACCGCCAGTGCGACGGCGTAGATCTCGAACGCCATCTGCCCGGGCTCGGTATCAGCGGCCAGCTCGCCGCTCTCGACCGCGCGCTGCACCGCCTTGGCCAGTTGGTCGCGCCAGTCGGCTTCCTGCTGCAGCACGCGATCCCGGATCGGGCCGGGGCGGTCGTCGTACTCGCTGGCGGCCGCGAGGAACAGGCAGCCGCCGTCATCCTCGTGGCGCACCCACTCGCTCCAGTTGGCGTAGATCGCGCGCAGCCGGGGCAGGCCGCGGCGTTCCTTCAGCGCAGGCACGAGCACGTCGCGGATGAACAGCTCGCCGCCCAGGTCGAGCGTGGCGAGCTGCAGGTCTTCGCGCGAGCCGAAATGGGCGAACACGCCGCTCTTG
>JAIUOJ010000009.1 GCA_020161335.1 Pseudomonadota bacterium | reverse complement strand
TGAGATCGCCTTCGTAATCATGCTTCTTGCGCTTCCGCTGTACTTGCTGCTTGCCCCTATCTACCGGCGTCGCTAAGTTGGTGCCTAACAATTCATTCAAGCCGAACCCGCTTCGCGGGTCGGCTTAATTCAGGCGTTAGGCCGCTATGAGGGAAACCATCACACTCATCAACGAATCTCTTCAGGTTGTTTCAGTTCTCATGCTTTTGGCTGGAGCGATACTTCTTCATTTACGCATTCGTCGTAATAGCAGCCTTTCTTTCTTAGTTTCAGCATTTGCACTCGCAGCTTGGATTCCTTGGGGCATGCTCGCAATCAATCGGCTCTTAGACATCCAAGTAGCAGACGATCCGCCTGCCATTCTGTTCAGCTACCCAGACGCTCATCTGATTGCCCCAACAGTAGACACTCTGATTGGTTTCTGGCTTTGCTCTTCTCTGTTCCTCTCAGTCAAGGCCATCCGGCAGACCCACGCGGACGCGGCCTAACAATTCATTCAAGCCGACGCCGCTTCGCGGCGCGGCTTAATTCAGGCGTTAGACCTGTTGGAGATATCCACGATGACCAAAGAAGAGTTCGTGGAACGCCGCAAACGACTCGCCAGAGAGACGCCTCCGTTTGACAGACTTGCAGCCGCAGCTCTCTTTGCCTTGGCAATTGGCGGCATTTTTGCATCAAATCACTTCTCCAACCTGGTGGTTGCTTTCTACCTCGCACTTTTGTTCGTCGGCTCGATCGGGTATCTGGTCTATGCCAGCATCTGGTCTAAAGGCACAGGCATGCTTTGTGTAACCTGCAGCCGCCCTATGCTCAAGAAGGCTGCAGATGTGGCAATCTCAACTGGCACATGCCCGCATTGCCGGAAATCTGCTTTTTGGCCACAGGCCTAACAATTCATTCAAGCCGACGCCGCTTCGCGGCGCGGCTTAATTCAGGCGTTAGCGCCCATGAAAAGCATCGCTCTCTTCCTGCTGTTGCTTGCACCAAGCACCTTGCTCGCTAAAGCATTTGTAGCTCCGCTTGCCGAGACTACGGACAACCTCAACTACCCATCCATTGAGTTTATGTCTGTCTCGGAAGGTTTGGATTTGCCTCTTGCATCAGATCCAGAATCACTCCCTCCAGAAGCGCCCCAAGCCAAAACCATGCGGGTCGTGGTCTATCGCTCGGAGATCTACCAGTCCCTGGTTGTGGAAACGCTAACTACTGGTATGGAAGGCTGTTGCAGCAAGGTAGCGAGAAGGCAATCTATTGACCTGGAGGGGTTTGCCGCACACTTTGGCTTTCGTGGGGAGATTTCTGGCTTCTCCTTCTCAGGCTGGTCATCTCACAATTCATTTCGGTTCACTTATCAGGGCGCTCCATTTCACGCCACGTTGCAATCGGATGATCGGATCCACATCGAGCGTGACATGAGCGCTAACAATTCATTCAAGCCGACGCCGCTTCGCGGCGCGGCTTAATTCAGGCGTTGGGCCGCGCGGTCAAGCATTCGTGGCTGTGTGGGTTTCTGCGGCGGGTGCTCGCCGGGGCAAGCTTCGTGCACCCGCAAGTTGCGCAGCACTTTCATTCCCGATCGTTCGCGGGGCACGCCGTCGCCTGGCGACCTGTGCGCCGCAATGTCATTCCCGCACGGTCGCGGGGCAAGCTTGCAGTCGCGTCGGTTAGGCGTACAGTTTGGGCCAACGGCCCGTTGGCAGCATTGCCGGCGGCCCAACAATTCATTCAAGCCGAACTTGTCCGCTGCGCGGCCAAGTCGGCTTAATTCAGGCGTTAGGTGCCACAAGCATGGTTCGCACGATCGGAGAGAATGAAAGCGAGCAAAAGGTCATTGACGACATTGCCACCTTTGGATGGCACTGCGTCAGCATTCACCCTGAGGGAGATCATGTTGGGTATGCATTTACAGTCGGCCTCTTTCAAAGCTACCGCCACCCCGAGCTCATCATCTTTGGTCTCTCGGCCAAGATCGCGCATCAGATCCTTGCAATTGCCGCTGGCGCCGCCAAGGCTGGAGCGCCGCTCGATCTTTCGCAACCTACGGATGCACTTCTCAACGACTACATATGCTGTTTTGTTGAGGTTCCACGCACGGAGTACTACGAGCATGTTGGCTATTGCCGGTGGTACTACCAAGGCAACGACTTCCCGCTTCACCAGATTGTTTGGCCATCTCGCTCCGGCCTGTTTCCCTGGCACGAGCAAGCCACACCAGAGTTCAGGGCCGCCCAACCAGTTATTGCGCATGTCCCGGGTGGCACCTAACAATTCATTCAAGCCGAACTTGTCCGCTAACGCGGCCAAGTCGGCTTAATTCAGGCGTTAGGCGTGATGCCAAGACTTGTCGCTACTCAATACAGGCTATTTCAAGGCGAAGAGTCTTCAGTTCTGGCCGCGGAACAGAATAATGCACATGATTTCGGAGGCGAGCTCGTACTGACTCTCGAGGGCGGTGATCAGGTCTTTGTTTCGTGGGTAAATGAGCCTGTGCAGCACTCAATTGGCATAAAGGACTCATCACACTTTGTCGCGGAGGCTGGCCTTATTTGTTATGACGTTTCGCACAGTAAGATGTGGAGCAAGCTTGTTGGGAGCGACATCAACTTCAAGTTCATCGCTGCCAACAATCAGATTCTAGAGATTTCATCGGCGACCGATCATGTTCTGGCTTGCTCGTTTGAGCGCGGGCATTGGTGGGCGGATGAGGTGATGATTTGCAAAGAGGCCCCTCCTCTAGATCACGCCTAACAATTCGTTCAAGCCGAGACCGCTTCGCGGCTCGGCTTAAATGGTAGCGTTTACCATCACGCCAAGCCGCGCAGCGGCCCGGCTTAACTCAGGCGTTAGGCCCAGATATGGCTTTCAGCGAATTCGAGACAAAGAGATTTGAGAAGGTCGTTGACTCCTTCATCCAAAAGCATCGGCCACCACCGCATATCCGGCCAAAACTGGACCTAGCCTTCCGGATTTCCGGCCAAAGTATCGAGATATTTGAGATTCGTCCGCGCTGGCGTGGGGAACCAGAGGAGACAACGGAGCATCCGGTAGCAAAGACAACCTACGTCAGGGCGCAAGACTGCTGGAAGATCTACTGGCAACGTGCAGACCTCAAATGGCATATCTACCCGGAAGCACCCAGAGTTCGTTCAGTCGAACAATTCTTAGCTCTCGTTGCTGAGGACAAGTACGCATGCTTTTTTGGGTAAGGGCTGGGCCTAACAATTCGTTCAAGCCGACACCGCTTCGCGGCGTCGTGTAAGGTTCCCGCTATCAAACCAGACACGCCGCCGCAAAGCGGTGCGTCTTAACTCAGGCGTTGGGCCGCGCGGTCAAGCATTCGTGGCTGTGTGGGTTTCTGCGGCGGTTACTTGCTGGGGCAAGCTTCGTGCAACCGCAAGTTGCGCAGCAACTTCATTCCCGATCGTTCCTGGGGCAAGCCGTCGCCTAGCGGACACGCGCGCAGCAATGTCATTCCCGCACGCTCTCGGGGCAAGCTTGCAGTCGCGTCGGTTAGGCGTACAGTTCCGGCAAGTGGGTCGTCGCCATCATTGCCGGCGGCCCAACAATTCATTCAAGCCGAACTTGTCCGCTTCGCGGCCAAGTCGGCTTAATTCAGGCGTTAGGTGATCATGATGCATCCCCTTGCACTTTCAAAAGCTCTCTCCGTTGCGTTAGTAGCATCTTTGATTGCATTGGGCTTCTGTGCATACAAGCACCTGAGCGGAGATCGCGACATCCCAGAGTCTTGTCAGCCCTCCACCTTTGAACAAGACGTGGCCCGACGAGACGAGATAAAACACAATGCCAGTCCCAATGTCGGCGGCATGGGGATGTATGAGTACAAAGTCAAAGAGGAGGCACCGCCAGGCTTCCCCGCACAAACCATTACAGCCCATCCAAATGTGGCACTCTGGACACCCCACGGCAGGCTACTCGGCTCTGACCGAGGCGAGTTCGGCGGTGAGCTCGTGCTTTCCCGCAACGACAATCGCTCTGAACCGGATCCAGAAATAATCTTGCGGGACAACATTGAAGATCTCTTTGTGATGCCTTATGGGATTGTCGTTACAGCCGGACTGGCCCATATGGGTTACGACAAGGGCGCCGTCTATCTCCTAAGTTTCTCAGGGTCGCAACCAACCGCCAAGAAGATTTACGATTTACCTTCCTCGATTGTGTCGTCTTGGCAAACCAAGGATCAGAACATCCTCATCAACACTCGAAGCGGGAGCTATCTCATCAAGTCTCCCACTGAAATAATCTCAATTAGGTGTCCTGCGCGTAACGGCTGATCACCTAACAATTCATTCAAGCCGACGCCGCTTCGCGGCGCGGCTTAATTCAGGCGTTAGCCCCCAGGATATGCAATGCGCAATGTTATAGCTCTGCTTTTCAGTGCATTGTTGTGCGCGTGCTCAGCCAGCCCGAATTATCAACTCCAAACGCTACCAAATGGCATGGAGCTAAAGGTAATTCGCATCACCAAAATGCATTCAACCAACGGCATCAACAAGTGGCTTATCCTCGACTATCAAACCGACATCCCCATTTCAGACGTTGACGCACTGAAACGAGAAGCAGACAAGATCTGGCCTTACTTCAAGAATGACGTTGAGCAAGCGGGAATGAATGAGGCTCTTATAAGAGCAAACAGTCCGCCAACCGGAACCATCATTCAGGAAACCAGCAGTCACGGACTTGCATACAAGAAAGCTCCTGACGGCACATGGTCACGCTCTGGGGGCTAACAATTCATTCAAGCCGACGCCGCTTCGCGGCGCGGCTTAATTCAGGCGTTGGGCCGCGCGGTCAAGCATTCGTGGCTGTGTGGGTTTCTGCGGCGGTTGTTTGCCGGGGCAAGCTTCGTGCACCAGCACTCTGCGCAGCGCTTTCATTCCCGATCGTTCGCCGGGCCCGCCGTCGCCTGGCGGACGCGAGTGCAGCAATGTCATTCCCGCACGCTCGCAGGGCAAGCTTGCGGTCGCGTCGGTTAGGCGTACAGTCTCGGCAGGTGGATCGGCGGCATCACTACCGGCGGCCCAACAGTTCATTCAAGCCGAACTTGTCCGCTGCGCGGCCAAGTCGGCTTAATTCAGGCGTTAGGGCGCTCGGGTCAAGCCTCCGTGGCAGGGTTGGTTTCAGCGGCTTCAGGTTTCCGGCGCAAGCCTTCTGCCCCAGCGCTTCGCGCAGCTTCTTCGTTTCCGCAGGTTCGTGGCGTAAGCCGCTGGCTGACGGGATTGTGCACAGCAACAGCATTCCCGAAAGTCCTCTGGGCAAGCTCCCGCGCCGCCTGGCTTTGTCGTAGAGTTCGCCTTACCGGGCGTCACCGGTGCCCTAACAATTCATTCAAGCCGACGCCGCTTCGCGGCGCGGCTTAATTCAGGCGTTAGGCCAATGTGGAAAGTCTTCCCGTTGCTGATAACAGGAGCACTGCTTTCGGTGTGCTTCGCGCCGGCTCGCTCAGCAGAAGAATTCGGAGAGTTCTTCTCCAAGGCGCAGCAAGATCCATCGTTCCGCTCAGGGCGCATATCAACTCAGCTCGCGGTCACTGAGGAGATAACCTGGGGTGGCGAAGAAAGGACTGAGATGCGCGCTATAACTTGCAGTCCTGCCGAGATCGAAGCTTACGGCTGGCAGCTGCTGCCGGGCGCTGAGCAGCTGCGGACAACTGGCACTAGCTACAGCTTGCCAACGCCCCAGGACGACGGAAAGGTCGTTGTTAGTCTCGGCTCACCGGAGGGCGCGTCAGATGCTCAATACACCTTCGAAATCCACGGTGGCGCGTGGTACTTGACTAAGGTAGATGTTTTCACCTCTCTTGAGGCTGGCAGGCCGGTTCCACCACTTCCCTGTGGAAGCGGGGGTCATAGGCCTAACAATTCATTCAAGCCGACGCCGCTTCGCGGCGCGGCTTAATTCAGGCGTTAGCCCTCAGTCAAATGCTCCGAGTCATCCCACTAGTCGCGGTCTTGGTCGCCGGATGCACGCATGGCACCACTGCGTCTGTGTGTGAAATTGTCGCGCAACCTGAGAAGTACAACGGCAGCCTGGTCACAGTAAACGGAACGTTCCGGCAAGGACGGCACGGCGCCCTACTTGTAGACTCGAACTGCCCGGACACAGTGATCGTCGTCGGTGAGGCGAAGCGCACGAATCGCTCTTTCCAAGATGTCGTCTGGGCCAACTATCTTCCGAGCGGCCGTTACATCACGGCGTCACTGAAAGGGAAGTACGTCTACACGCCTGCGGCCCACCCTGGCCGACTTCTCGACAACTACACCGTTATTCAATTTCAGATCGGGCAGCCAAAGTCACCGCCCTGAGGGCTAACAATTCGTTCAAGCCGAGCCCGCTTCGCGGCCTCGGCAGAGCGCCGTAAGATTGTCACTCAGCCGTGGCCGCAAAGCGGTCCGGCTTAACTCAGGTGTTAGCCCTTGGAACATATTCATTCGCTACTTGAAGATGCAATTCACGCTCACGGCATCCGGGCCGCCTTCGCTGACGGCTCATTCTCCTTACCGAGCGGACTGCGCCTAACCCCGCTCGTGCATGAAATGGATAGCGTGCAAGGCCAACACGCGGTCTCTCTCGAGATTCTCGCGGAGAGCCCACTATTGGGCAGAGACCTCGTTTCGGAGTGCTTTGCTGGCTTCGCATCAACCCAAACAGAAGCAATCAACCAGGCCTTCGGGAAATTTCTTCTCGGCACATTCCATGTGCTTATTGAGGCGCTGACAGACCATAAATGCTCAGAATGCCAAGCAGAGTTGGAGCACTGGTCCGGACAGTCTGGTTCATGGACTGTCTTCAGTGGACCACTACTCAGTCAACACTCTAGCCAGTCAGTCTTGACGCCCACCTATTCCGCGGCATTAGAAACGCTCCAGTATGAGTTTGAGCAGACACAACCCTCTGGACCACACTGGATTCGCGTTTTTGTAGCCGCCTACCATGACAGTCTTCAAGCGACCGAGGTCCTTTTGGACAACGAGCTGTGGGCTCAAGGAGTTGAAATGGTGACTCGTCAAGATTGGCAACCTAGCAATGAGTACCAGTCGATTCGTCACTTTCTCTTGGCCATGCCGCCCAAGGGCTAACAATTCGTTCAAGCCGAGCCCGCTTCGCGGCCTCGTGCAAGCTCTGGTAACTTTCACTTGCCCAAGGCCGCAAATCCACCCGGCTTAACTCAGGCGTTAGGCGGCGCAAACACAATGTCGCTGTTGGAAGTGGTTGCTCTTTGTGCAGTTGCCGCTACCGGTCTGTACCTTCTCGTGCTTGGGGGCGTAGCCTTCTTCGCCCCCTCTCGTGCCAGCCGGTTTCTGTTGGGCTTCGCTAGCTCGTTAGCGGCTCATCTTCTGGAGCTTGCTCTGCGGATGATTGCTGGCGCTGCGTTTGTACTTTCGGCCCATCACCTTTGGCTCTCTGTCGGCTTTTCAATCTTCGGATGGGTTCTGGTTATCTCCACTGCTTGCTTGCTGCCAGTTCCGTGGCGGTGGCATCAGCGCTTCGCAGAGCATGCAGTGCCACGAGCACTCCGCCATCTCAAGCCAATCGGCTTGGTTTCCCTGCTGATTGGTGCTTTCATACTGGCGGCGGCAGTCAATGCGGGCCCCGCCTAACAGCTCATTCAAGCCGACGCCGCTTCGTGGCGCGGCCTAGTTCAGGCGTTAGGCCTGGCATTACAACTTCGCTACTGCAGTTTCTGGAGAGACGCTTGTGGAGTCATATATTGGACAGATCGCGCTCTTCCCATACAGTTTTGCCCCATCCGGTTGGGCGCCTTGCGCAGGGCAAATCTTGCCTATCCCTCGACACATCGCGCTGTTTGGTTTGCTCGGCACAAACTTCGGTGGCGATGGTCGACAAACCTTCGCGTTACCGGATCTGCGTGGCAAGGAGCCGCTGACAGGCACCCACTATTGCATCGCTCTAGAGGGCATCTTCCCTTCGGCGACCTAGGCCCAACAACTCGTTCAAGCCGAGCCCGTTTCGCGGACGCGGTGCCGTTTTGCATGATTGAACCACCGCCGTGGCCGCAAAACGGCCCGGCTCAACTCAGGCGCTAGGGCGCGATTGGAGATTGAATGCGCGTCTTGCATTCATCTGATCAGACTTGGACATTCTTAGGTCATAGACCTCCATTACACGCTGCATGCTTCTGTTGTCGTGCGCATCATGCTCTTTCCGTGCATTCTCATCTCCATGCGCGTATATCGGATAGTCTTCATAATTGAACGTGTCGCACACAACAAGCATATGCGTAGCCCCGATCTCTACCCCGCGGTCGAACCAATCTGATATGCGCTCACATGTTGCTGCGTCCATGTTTTTTCCTTGTCTGGGGATGGCGCCATAACAATTCATTCAAGCCAAACTTGTCCGCTGCGCGGCCAAGTCGGCTTGGTTCAGGCATTAGGCATCACAACCAAATTCCTCGCCAGGACACACATGAACGCAGATGCAGTGAGTACTTTGGCAAAGCAAACGTTGGACGGCTCACTTCCGTTCCCACAGATCGTCGGCGAACTGATTGCACAGGGGGTTGAGTACTACCACGTCGACTATGCCTCTAGATCTTTCACCTTCTACAGTGCGGCGGGTTCGACCATTTCGGCGCCCCTTCTCTTTGAAGGGTTGCCCTCCATTTCAAATGACTGGGACGCAACCGCGCTGAAAGCGGCCATCGTCGACAGCCAACAGAACGGGCAGAAATTCCGCCAGTTTTGTGACCGGGCAATGGCAGCCGGCGTTCAAGGATACTTCGCCTTTCTTCTCGGCAAGCGCGTCATCTATTCCGGCCGCGCTGGAGACCAGCATGTCGAGTGGTTTCCTGGCGCCAGGCCGAGTGATGCCTGACAGTTCATTCAACCCGACGCTGCTTCGCGGCGCGGATCAGTTCAGGGGTTAGGTGCCGCGGATGGTTCCGTATGGATTGAACCAAGAGCAGTTCATCTCGATGTATCAACGCAAGCTTGATCGTCTTTCAGGTCAAGCTATCCACAAACTTCGCAGCCTGATGGCCTTGCCAGTTGGTCATGGTGTGGATGAAGCAGGCCTCGAGATATTCACAGATGAGCATGGTGGAGCACCGGGCGTATGGGCCTACTGGCGCGGCAGGAACAACAAGATCGATCACAAGGATCAAAGTCTCTTCCCGGGGAGATCCCTTGAGCTTGATCTTGGGCTCAAGGATTTTGCAGACATCGACGAGCAGTACTGTGTAGAGCCCGGCGAATTTCCTGGCCTCCGACTGACTGTTTCGCTACTCTCTCGCTGGCTCGCAGCGTCATGGTGGAAAGCTGGTGGCTGGACATATCCCGTACCGACAACGCTCTCCGTTCATGACTTTGGGTCGTATGGGTGGGTGCAGCTCTCCAGGGGCGGCACGTGACAGGTCACTCAAGCCGACTTCGCCGCACGTCGTGCTTGATCACGGGCCAGACCACGGAAGTGAACACCATGACCACCATCGGAGCATGCAAGGCCGCCGCCGAGGCTTTCCCGCAGGCCGCAGTCGCTTGGCACGCGGGTCGTGCTCGGCGGCCTGGCGTACGGCTTCGGGCGCCTTGTCCATGCGACCATCCCGGCATCGCGTGCCATGGGTTCGCGGCCTGGCGCAGGCGTTGACGCGCCGATCGCGCTGTGGCGCTGCGTGCTTCGGGCGTCCGATCAACCTCTTCCCGACATCTCAGACCCCATGCCGCCCATCGACACCCTTGACGCTTTGCTCCGGCGGGTGCAGCCGGTGCTCCATCCGGGCCGCTACGCCTTCGTGTCCCTGCCGGACGGCCATGCGCTCGCGCCCGCGCAGGTGGTGGCGTCGATCCGTGAACCCGAGGGGCTGTCGGTCGTGGTGCCCGAGCAGGTGGCGCTGACGCAGGGCCTGCCGATCGCGGCCTCGGTGGCATGGATCACGCTGATGGTGCATTCGAGCCTGGCGGCCGTCGGTTTCACCGCGGTGTTCGCGCGCGCGCTGGCGCAGGCGGGAATCAGTGGCAACGTGGTGGCGGGGGTGCATCATGACCACGTGTTCGTGCCGATCGATCATGCGCAACGGGCGTTGGAGGCGCTGCATGCCCTGTCGAATGCCCCACCCTGAGCGGGTCCGCGCGGCTGCCGTGCCATGAGCGTGTCTACCGGCTACTCGGGCACGCCGCTGGCGCGGAAGCTCGGCATCGTCGAAGGCACGCGGCTGGTGGCCCGCCACGCGCCGGGCGACTACGCGCAATGGCTGGCGCCGCTGCCATCGGGGGTCGTCATCGCGCAGCGGGTCTCCGCGACGACCGACGTGGTGCATGTGTTCGTGGACCGGCGCGCGGTGCTGGCGCGCGAACTTGCGACGCTGCGCCCGGCGATCCGCGCCGATGCCGCGGTCTGGGTGTCGTGGCCGAAGAAGGCCTCGCGCGTGCCCACCGACGTCGGCGAGGACGTGATCCGCGAGCTGTGCCTGCCGCTGGGCTTCGTCGACATCAAGGTCTGCGCGGTCAGCGAGGTGTGGTCCGGCCTGAAGCTGGTGATCCGCAAGGCGTTGCGCTAGCGGCGCGCCGCGCGATCCGCGGCCCGGGTCTTGGGGCGGCGACGGCCGTCGGCGCAAGCCCTGAGACGCAGCCGGCTACACTGGGCGCCATGGATGCCCAGACCCTCCTGCTGTTGACGATCGGCCTGTTGCTGGCCGTGCTCGTGCTGCTCCTCGTCCTGGTATTGCGCCGCCCGGAGACGCGCCTGGAGCGTGCGCTGCGCGAGGAACAGCGCGAGGGGCGCGGTGAGCTGCGGCAGCAGCTCGACAGCCTGTCGGCGGCGCAGGAACAGCGCATCGACGGCTTCGGACGGCGGCTGGAGGACCTGGCCACGCGCACCGACCAGCGCCTGGACGTGCTGCGCGACGCGCTGACCGATGACGCGCGCAAGGGCCGGGTGGAAACCGCGGAACTGCAGCAGCGGTTCGAGGCCGCGCTCGGGCAGCGGCTCACCGACCTCACCCAGCGCAACGAACTGCGCATCGGCGAGATGCGCGCCACGCTCGACCAGCAGCTGCAGCGTCTGCAGGCGGACAACGCGCAGAAGCTGGAACAGATGCGCGCGACCGTCGACGAGAAGCTGCACGCGACGCTGGAGACCCGGCTCACGGAAAGTTTCGGCAACGTGACCAGGATGCTGGCGCAGGTGCACCAGGGCCTGGGCGACATGAACAAGCTGGCAGCGGATGTCGGCGGCCTGCAGCGCATCCTGACCAACGTCAAGACCCGTGGCGTGTTCGGCGAGGTGCAACTGGCCGGCTTGCTGGAGCAGGTCTTCGCACCGGAGCAGTACGCGGCCAACGTCGCCACGGTGCCCGGCAGCGGTGAACGCGTGGAGTTCGCCGTGCGTTTCCCGGGTGCGGCGGGCGACGGCGTGGTCTGGCTGCCGATCGATGCCAAGTTCCCGCGGGAGGACTACGAGCGTCTGCTCGATGCGCAGGATCGCGTCGATGCCGATGCGGTGAAACAGGCCGGTGACGCGCTGGAGCGCGCGGTCCGCCTGCAGGCGAAGGAAATCCGCAAGTACATCGCGGTGCCACACACCACCGAGTTCGCGATCATGTTCCTGCCGACCGAGGGGCTGTACGCGGAAGTGCTGCGCCGGCCGGGCCTGTTCGAGGCCATCCAGCGCGACCAGCGCATCACCATCGCGGGCCCGACCACGTTGCTGGCGCTGCTGACCAGTTTGCAGGTGGGCTTCCGCACGGTGGCCATCGAGAAGCGCTCGGCCGAAGTCTGGAACATCCTGGCCAATGCCAAGCGCGAGTTCGGCAAGTTCGGCGACGTGATGGATTCGGTCAAGAACAAGCTCGACCAGGCCAGCAAGCAGATCGACCAGACCGGCGTTCGCACGCGCGCCATCGAGCGCAGCCTGCGCGAGGTGGAATCGCTGCCGGGCAGCAGTCCGCCGGCGTTGCCCGGTGACGACAACGACGACGCCTGAGCGTGCAGGCGCCTCGCTTCGCGGGAGATCAGGGGATTGGCGACAGCGGCACGATCGGCATCACGTCGACCGGCACGGTGGGGTTGGTCTCGTCGTCGAGCAGGTAGTCCGGCAGGTCGTCGGTCTTCTGCCGGCGGTCGGACTGGATCTGGTAGTTGCGGCGTTGCAGCCAGGCATCGCGCACCAGCGCGTACTCGTCGGCGGCGCCTTCCCGGATCGAATCCAGTGCGAACAGCTGCGTGCGCAGGTCGACCAGCTGCAGGCCCTGCAGGAACACGCGGGTGCCGTCGTGTTCCACCTGGCGCAGCGGCGACAGCGGCGCGTCGCCGACCAGGCCGAAGGTGTCGCGCAGCGTGCGCGGGCCGAACAGCGGCAGCTCGACGTAGCGCGAGTTCTTCCAGCCCCACACGCCAAGCGTCTGGCCGAAGTCCTCGCTGCGGTTGGGCAGCTCGGCGTCGCTGGCCGGATCGAACAGGCCGCCGATGCCGAGCGTGCTGTTGAGCAGGAAGCGCCCCAGCGACTGCCCGGCCTGTTTCGGGCGGCCCTGCAGCAGCGCGTTGAGCGCGCTCACCGGCTGGCCGAGGTTGTTGAAGAAGTTGCTTACGCCCAGCCGCACGGGCCGCGGCACGACCTTCACGTACGCGCGCGCCAGCGGCGTGGCGACGGTGCGGTCGACGGCGTTGTTGAACGCGTGCACGCGCCGGTTCCAGCCTTCCCAGGGATCGTAGCTGGCCGGCATCTGCGCCGGCGCGGGCAAGGTCGGATCGGCGATCGGATCGTAGGGCGCCTGGCCGTAGATCGCGGCGAAATCGAGTTCGGCCTGGGTGGGCGCGGTGGCGTTGCTGGTCGCGTCGGCGACGGGCGCATCCGGTGCCGGGGCGATGGTGTCGGCGAGGGGCGCCGCGGCGTCGGCCGGCGCAGGCGCATCGGCATCGGCGGCCGCCGGTGGCGCGGGCATCGCCGGCGCGTCCTGGCCGGCCACCGGCACGCCGGCCGGCTCCGGCGGATCGCTGCGCGTGCCGCCCTGTCCGGCACACGCGGCCAGCAGGGTCGTCAGCAGCAGGCCAAACAAGAGGCGGGGCATCATGGGTCGCGATCCGTCGGAAATGCCGCGCGGCCTCAGGCCTGCGCGAAGGTGAGGGAGGGGGACAGGCGATAGGCCTTGCGCAGGCCGTCGAGCCCGGGCGGATCGCCGTGGACGGCGAGGCCGCCGGCGCGGGCCGCCAGTTCGACCAGCAGCGCCAGGCCGGCGCTGTCGACCGCCGCGACCTGCGACAGGTCCAGCCGACGCGCACCGTCCAGGGCGCGCAGCGCCTGCGGCCACAGCCCCGGGACGGCGTCGCGCGACAGCACGCCGGTGAAGGCCAGCGCGTCGTCGCGACGCTGCACCGACGCGGGCGCGGGCGTGGCCATGCTCAGTTGCCGCCGGCGTTGGCCGAGAGCTGGCCGTTGCGCAGTTCGGCGGCGACCTGTGCGATCGACTTGCGCTGCAGCTCGGCATCGAACTGCTGGCGGAAGGTCTGCACGAACGACACGCCTTCCACCATCACGTCGAACACCTTCCAGCCGCCGCCGGCCTGGCGCATCAGGTAGTCGACCGGGATCGGCTCGCCGCCGCTGCGCAGCATCTCGCTCGACACCTTCACGCCGAGGCCGCGCGGCAGCGGCGTCTCCGACTTGATGCGCACGCGCAGCTGGGTGTTGAAGTCGAGCAGCGACGATCCGTAGCGGCGCATCAGGTTGTCGGCAAGCGCGTCGCCGAACACCTTGACGTCGGCGTCGGAGGCGCCGCGGCCATGGCGGCCCAGCACCTGCCGCGCCGCGTAGTCGCGGTCGAACATGGTGTTGAACTCGGTGGTCACGAAGCGCTGCAGCGCGGCGCGGTCGCGGGTGAATTCGGCGCGCCGTGCCTCGATCGTCTTCAGCACGCGCTGGGTGTTGTCCAGCACCAGCTGGCTGGGCGAGCCCTGGGTGGCCGCGGCCGCGGCCGGCTGCGCCTGGGCGAACGACAGCGCGGGCGCCGCCGCAAGCAGGGTGGCGGACAGGGCGAGGACGAGGGCCTTGCGGGGGAGGATGCGGGTCATGGGGTCGTTCCTTCTTCCGGAGCGGGTGTGGCGGGGTGCGCGGCGGGCGCGGCATGCGCGCCGTCGCCTTGCGGCGGAGCCGGCGGGGCGTCGCCGCCACCGCCGAACATGTACTTGCCGACCATCTGGATCAGGTCCACCGCCGGCGTGGTGTAGGCGATCTCCTCGCCGGGCTTGAACACCTCCACGTCGCCGCCCACCTGCAGGCCGACGTAGCTTTCGCCGAGCAGGCCGCCGGTGAGGATGCCGGCCGAGGTGTCGATCGGGATCTCGTTGAAGCGATCGTCGATCTCGAGCGTGACGATGGAATCGAACTTCACCGGGTCGAGGTCGATCTTCGACACCCGGCCGATGGTGACGCCGCCGACCTTGACCGGCGCGTTCGGGCGCAGCTGGCCGAGGTTGGTGAAGCGCGCGGTGAGTTCATAGCTGTCGCGCGAGAAACCGAACTTGCCGTTGGTGGAGGCGATCGCCAGCACCAGCAGCGAGCCCAGCGCCAGCACGAGGAAGGCGCCGACGGCGAATTCGAGACGGGGACCACGGGTAGCCATGCGAATCACCTTTCCATCAAGCGGTTGTCGTCGCCATGTCGTCGGCGTCAGCGGAACAGGAATGCGGACAGTACGAAGTTGAACATCAGCACCAGCAGCGAGGCGTTGACCACCGCGCGCGTGGTCGCCACCGAGGTGCCCTCGATCGTGGGCTCGGCGTGGTAGCCCACGTACGAGGCCACCAGCGCGGCGGTGCCGCCGAACACGGCGGCCTTGACGAACGCCGGCACGAAGTCGGCGCGGAAATCCACCGCGTCCTTCATCGTCTGCCAGAACATCCCGTTGTCGATGCCGAGCACCTGCACGGCCTGGAACCAGCTGGCGGCGATGGCGAACGTGGCGAAGAAGCCGACCAGCAGCGGCACGGTCAGCACCGCCGCCCAGAAGCGCGGCGCGACCGCCTTGGCCACCGGGTCGATCGCCATCAGGCCGAGCGCGGTGA
Organism: Pseudomonadota bacterium; assembly: GCA_020161335.1. GTDB lineage: Bacteria > Pseudomonadota > Gammaproteobacteria > Xanthomonadales > Xanthomonadaceae > Luteimonas. The sequence continues at coordinate 38,995 of JAIUOJ010000009.1, read as the reverse complement.
TCTGGTCGGTGGCGCGCATCAGGCCCAGTTCGGCGGCGATCGAGCTGCCGGCGCGGCCGACGAACAGCAGCGCGGTCAGCACCGGCGCCAGTTCGCGATACAGGCCCAGGCCGATCAGCACGCTGACCTGGTTCGAGGCGCCGTAGGTTTCCAGCGCGCGGAAGCCGAGCAGGGTGAGCGACAGGCCGACGAAGGCGCCGCCGACGGCGATGATCGGCAGGCTGCGCGCGCCGATCTTGTAGATCTCGCGGACGAGTTCGGCGAAGAAGTCGGCGGTCGGCTTCGAGGCACGCAGCACCGACAGCGAGAACAGTCCCGCGCGACCGACGGCGCGGATGGATTCGGCGAAGGCCATCAATGACCCTCCGCGATTGCCTTCTCCCGCTTGCGGGGCGAAGGCGTGCGGCTTGCGAGCCATCGGCTCGCGCACGGCTGAGCGCCCTGCGCGCTGCGCAGGGCAGGGGCACGGAGTGAGGTGCCGAAGGCGGATGAGGGGGCTCTTCGTGTCGACGGCAGGCCCTCATCCGGCGCTGTGCGCCACTGTCTCCCGCAAGCGGGAGAAGGGAAATGCGTTTCGTTGGAGCAGGACACCATCACGCCGCCTCCGAGCGCGGTGCGCTGTCGAATGCGATGGGGCCGTCCGGCTCGCCGCGCAGGAACTGCCGCACCAGCGGATCATCGGTTGCTTCCAGCTGCGCCGGCGTGCCGCTGAACACGATGCGGCCGTTGGCGATCACCACCGCGCGGTCGGCGATCGGCAGCGTCTCGTGCACGTGGTGGGTGACGATGATGCTGGTCAGGCCCAGGCGGTCGTTGAGTTCGGAGATCAGGTTCATGATCACGCCCGAGGCGATCGGGTCGAGCCCGGTCAGCGGCTCGTCGTAGACCATCAGCGGCGGGTCGAGCGCAATGGCCCTGGCAAGGGCAACGCGGCGCGCCATGCCGCCCGAGAGTTCGCGCGGATAGAGCTCGGCGGCCGAACGCAGGCCCACCGCGTGCAGCTTCATCTCCACCAGGCGGTCGATCACCTCGCGCGGCAGCCTGGTGTGCGTGCGCAGCGGCAGGGCAACGTTCTCGGCGGCGGTGAGGTCGGTCAGCAGGCCGTTGCCCTGCAGCAGCACGCCGATGCCCTTGCGCAGTTCGAGCAGCGCGCGCTGGCGCCGTGGCACGACCTGGCCCAGCACCTCGACGGTACCCGCGGCCGGCACCAGTTCGCCGGTCAGCGCCGCCAGCAGGGTCGACTTGCCGCTGCCGGACGGGCCGAGCACGGCGGTGATGCTGCCGCGGGGCACGTCCAGGTCGATGCCGGACAGGATCGTGCGTCCGCCGCGGTCCAGGCGGACCCCGGCGAGGCGCACGGCTGGCGCGTCGTGGGTGGCGGCGTCGGTCATCGTGGGGAAGGCGGGCAGCGGAGATGCGGGGCGCGGCAAGGGACCGGGAAACCGGCAGGCGGCACAGGATCGCCAATGGCGGCTGAACCCAACCGGAGTCACTGAACCGCAAGGTACAGGAATTGGCGGCCGGGGCGTGTGCCGAAGGTCGCGGGCCGGCGCCGGGACGGCGGCTCAGGGCCCCGGATCGGCTTCCGGGGGCACCCCGATGTACTGCGCCCGGGGCCGGATCAGGCGACCGAGGGCCTGCTGCTCCTGGGCGTGGGCCAGCCAGCCGGCAAGGCGGCCGGCGGCGAACATCGCCAGCGCCGGCGGTGCCGGCAGATCGTGGACGTAGCAGATCGCCGCCAGCATGCCGTCGATGTTCGGCAGCCGGCCGCTGCTCTCGGCCGCGGCCGCCAGCACCGCCTCCACCTGCGTCATGCGCGGGTCGCCGGCGCGCTGGTCACGCAGCATCGCCAGCACCTCGGCGGCGCGCGGGTCGCCGTCGGGGTAGAGCACGTGGTGGAAGCCGGGCAGGTCGTCGCCGCGCTGCCAGCGCTCGGCGACATAGGCCGCCGGCGAAGCCGCCTCGGCGGCATCGGCGAACAGCGCGTAGGCGCGCGCGGTGGCGCCGCCGTGGCGCGGGCCGGACAGCGCGGCGAGGCCGGCGCAGACGGTCGCGTGCAGGTGGGCGCCGGTGGAGGCGACCACGCGCGCGGCAAAGGCCGACACGTTGAGCTCGTGGTCCGCGCACAGCACCAACGCGGCGCGCACGAGGTCGGCAAACGCGTCGTCGCCGGGGCGCCAGGCGTCGGCCAGCAGACGGTGGACGGGGCGCGCGTCCGGCGTGCCCGCCACCAGCAGGGCCGCGTTCTGGCGCAGCAGGGTGGCGGCGATGCGGCGGCGGGCGGCCGGCGCGGCGTTGAGCGAATGACGCTGGTCCACCGCCAGCAGCGGGATCGCCGCCATCGCCCGCTCCAGCGGCGGCAGGCTGGCATCGGTGGCGATCGCCGCGACCCGCGCCGGCCAGCCCTCGCCGGGCGGCGGGTCGAAGGGGTCGGCGTCGCCGCAGTCCCACAGCAGGCGGGCGGCGTCCTCCAACACAGCCCCGGCACGGACCATCGCCACCGCGGCGCGCCCGCGGTAGTAGGGGCTGTCCGGGCGGATCAGCGAGATCGCGGTTTCCATCACCGGCAGGCCGCGGTCGAGGCTCTGCGCCGCGCCGCGGGCCGCCCCGCGCCCGGCCTTCTTGCGCTGGGCCAGGCGCTCGACGTCCTGGCGCAGGTAGACGCGGCTGCGGTGGTCCGGCCCCGGGCGCGAATCGATCAGGCCGCGGCTGACGTAGGCATACAGCGTGGCCGGGCTGATGCCGAGCAGGGCGCAGGCCTCGGGTGCGGGGATCAGGTCGGGATCGGGGGCGGTGGGCATCGGCGGGCTCGCAGGGGCAGGCCACCCCAGACAGGTTGATTTATTTGATCAAGATTGATCAACCTCGGGAAGAGTGCCACAGTGCCGGCCATCGCGGAACCCCCGCTGCCGACATGCGAGCCAGGCCATGACCACATCCTCCGCCGGTGCGCCCGCTTCTCCAGGCAGCAGGTTCCGCGCCGCCCTCGCCGCCGAATCGCCGCTGCAGGTGATCGGCGCGATCAACGCCAACCACGCCCTGCTCGCCCAGCGCGCCGGCTATCGGGCGATCTACCTGTCCGGTGGCGGCGTCGCGGCCGGCTCGCTCGGCCTGCCCGACCTCGGCATCAACACGCTCGAGGACGTGCTGGTCGACACGCGCCGCATCACCGATGTCTGCGACCTGCCGCTGCTGGTCGACATCGACACCGGCTTCGGTCCCAGCGCGTTCAACATCGAGCGCACCGTGAAGTCGCTGATCAAGGCGGGCGCGGCGGCGTGCCACATCGAGGACCAGGTCGGTGCGAAGCGCTGCGGCCATCGCCCGGGCAAGGAGATCGTCACCCAGGGCGAGATGGTCGACCGGGTCAAGGCCGCTGCCGATGCGAAGACCGATCCGGAGTTCTTCCTGATCGCGCGCACCGACGCGATCCAGGTCGATGGCGTGGATGCCGCGATCGAGCGCGCCATCGCCTGCGTCGAGGCCGGCGCCGACGGCATCTTCGCCGAGGCCGCGTACGACCTCGACACCTACCGCCGCTTCGTCGACGCGGTGCGCGTGCCGGTGCTGGCCAACATCACCGAGTTCGGCAAGACCCCGCTGTTCTCGCGCGACGAGCTCGCGTCGGCCGGCGTTGCCATCCAGCTGTTCCCGCTGTCCGCGTTCCGCGCCGCCAACAAGGCCGCCGAAGCGGTGTACGCCGCGATCCGCCGCGACGGCCACCAGCAGGCCGTGGTCGATGCGATGCAGACGCGCGAGGAACTGTACGACCGCATCGGCTACCACGCGTTCGAAGGCAAGCTCGACGCCCTGTTCGCGCGCAAGGGCGCATGATCGGCGGTCCCGCCGCCAGGATCCTCCGCCATGTCCACGCCCGCAGCCCCGACCCCGCCGCCGCGCGGATTCCTGCATCGCGGCGATGCGCGCGCACGGCTGCAGGCCGAGCTGGAATCGCTCCCGACCGAGGAACGCGACGTGGTGGCGCGCTTCCTCGCGCGTCGCACGGTCGCGCGCAACGTCCGCGATGACGCCAGCGCGTCGCGCACGCTCGGCGAGCGCGTCGCCGACCGGGTCGCCGCGGTCGGCGGCAGCTGGCGCTTCATCATCAGCTTCGGCGTGTTCCTCGTCGCCTGGATGGCGTTCAACGCGGTCCAGGGCAAGCCGTTCGACCCGTATCCCTTCATCCTGCTCAACCTGGTGCTGTCGTGCCTGGCCGCGGTCCAGGCGCCGATCATCATGATGAGCCAGAACCGCCAGGCCGACGCCGACCGTCACCAGGCACGCAACGACTACGAAGTGAACGTCAAGTCGGAGCTGGAGATCCTGCAGGTACACGAGAAACTCAACGAACTGCGCGAGCGCGACTGGGCCGCGCTGGTCGCGCTGCAGAACCACCAGATCGAACTGCTGCAGCAGCTGCTGCGGCGCGAGGCCGGCGCGACGCGCCCGTCCGGCCCCTGACACGCCAGACCGAACGCAGACCGCAACACCGGGAGAAACGACCATGAGCGAAGCCGCACCCACCGCCACGCCCTTCAAGCCGAAGAAATCCGTCGCACTGAGCGGCACCGCCGCCGGCAACACCGCGCTGTGCACGGTCGGCCGCACCGGCAACGACCTGGCCTACCGCGGCTACGACATCCTCGATTTCGCCGAGACCGCCGAGTTCGAGGAAATCGCCTACCTGCTGGTGCATGGCAAGCTGCCCAACCACGCCGAACTGAAGGCCTACAAGGCGAAGCTGAAGTCCCTGCGCGGCTTGCCGGCCGCGGTCAAGGCGGCGCTGGAGGAACTGCCGGCGTCGGCGCACCCGATGGACGTGATGCGCACCGGCGCGTCGGTGCTGGGCTGCGTGCTGCCGGAGAAGGACGACCACAACGTGCCGGGCGCGCGCGACATCGCCGACCGGCTGATGGCCTCGCTCGGCTCGATGCTGCTGTACTGGTACCACTGGAGCCACAACGGCCGCGTGATCGACGTCGAGACCGACGACGACTCCATCGGCGGGCATTTCCTGCACCTGCTGCACGGCGAGCCGCCGCCCGAGCGCTGGGTGCGCGCGATGCACACCTCGCTGATCCTGTACGCGGAGCATGAGTTCAATGCCTCGACCTTCACCGCGCGCGTCATCGCCGGCACGGGCAGCGACATGTTCTCGTGCATCACCGGCGCCATTGGCGCACTGCGCGGCCCCAAGCATGGCGGCGCCAACGAGGTCGCGTTCGAGATCCAGAAGCGCTACGACACGCCCGACGAGGCCGAGGTCGACATCCGCGCGCGGGTCGAGCGCAAGGAAGTGGTGATCGGCTTCGGCCATCCGGTCTACACCGTGTCCGATCCGCGCAACAAGGTGATCAAGCAGGTCGCGAAGGACCTGTCCGAGGACGCGCGGAGCACGCGCATGTTCGACATCGCCGACCGCCTCGAGGCGGTGATGTGGGACATCAAGAAGATGTTCCCCAACCTCGACTGGTTCAGCGCCGTCAGCTACCACATGATGGGCGTGCCGACGGCGATGTTCACGCCGCTGTTCGTGATCTCGCGCACCAGCGGCTGGAGCGCGCACGTGATCGAGCAGCGCATCGACGGCAAGATCATCCGCCCGAGCGCGAACTACACCGGGCCGGAAGACCAGGTGTTCGTGCCGATCGACCAGCGCGGTTGATGCCCGGAGATCCCTTCTCCTGCTCGCGGGAGAAGGTGGCGCGCAGTGCCGGATGAGGGCGCATTCACGCGCCTTCGGTACCCCATCCGCCGTCGGCACCTTCCCCCGCAAGCCGGGGAAGGAACAACAAAGAATCCAATCTCGAAGTTGCCCGCCATGAACAGCCAGCACCGCAAGCCTCTTCCCGGCACGACCCTCGACTGGTACGACGCGCGCGAAGCGGTCGACGCCATCCAGCCCGGCGCATGGGCCGCCTTGCCGTACACCGCGCGCGTGCATGCCGAGAACATCGTGCGCAAGGCCGAGCCGGCAAGGATCAACGACTACCTCGGCCAGTTGATCGCGCGCAGGCGTGACCTCGATTTCCCGTGGTTCCCCGCGCGCGTGGTCTGCCACGACATCCTCGGCCAGACCGCGCTGGTCGACCTGGCCGGCCTGCGCGATGCGATCGCCGACCAGGGCGGCGATCCGGCGCAGGTGAACCCGGTGGTGCCGGTGCAGCTGATCGTCGACCATTCGCTGGCGGTGGAGTGCGGCGGCGACGACCCGGACGCGTTCGCCAGGAACCGCGCGATCGAGGATCGCCGCAACGCCGACCGCTTCCACTTCATCGACTGGACCAAGCTCGCGTTCAAGAACGTCGACGTGATCCCGCCGGGCAACGGGATCATGCACCAGATCAACCTGGAGAAGATGTCGCCGGTGATCTACGTGCACGACGGCGTCGCGTTCCCCGACACCTGCGTCGGCACCGATTCGCACACGCCGCATGTCGACGCGCTGGGTGTCATCGCCGTCGGCGTCGGCGGGCTGGAAGCGGAGAACGTGATGCTCGGCCGCGCCTCGTGGATGCGCACGCCCGACATCGTCGCCGTGGAACTCGCGGGCAAACCCGCGCCCGGCATCACCGCCACCGACGTGGTGCTGGCGTTGACCGAGTTCCTGCGCAAGGAAAAGGTGGTTGGCGCCTACCTCGAGTTCCGCGGCGAAGGCGCGGCGGCGCTCACCGTCGGCGACCGTGCCACCATCAGCAACATGGCGCCCGAGTACGGCGCGACCGCGGCGATGTTCTTCATCGACGACAACACGCTCGACTACCTGCGCCTCACCGGTCGCGAGGACGCGCAGGTGGCGCTGGTCGAAACCTATGCGAAGGCCGCCGGCCTGTGGGCGGACGATCTTGCCGATGCGCAGTACGAACGCACGCTGCACTTCGACCTGTCCACGGTCGTGCGCAACCTCGCCGGGCCGTCGAATCCGCATCGCCGCCTGCCGACCAGCGCGCTGGCCGAACGGGGCATCGCCGACGAAGCCAAGCTGCAAGCCGGCAAGGCCGGGGAACTGGCGGGCCTGATGCCCGACGGCGCGGTGATCATCGCCGCGATCACCTCCTGCACCAACACGTCCAATCCGCGCAACGTGATCGCCGCCGGCCTGCTTGCGCGCAACGCGGTGGCGAAGGGGCTGGCGCGCAAGCCGTGGGTGAAGACCTCGCTGGCGCCCGGATCGAAGGCGGTCGAACTCTACCTGCGCGACGCCGGCCTGCTCGACGACCTCGAGCAGCTGGGCTTCGGCATCGTCGCCTTCGCCTGCACCACCTGCAACGGCATGAGCGGCGCGCTGGATCCGGCGATCCAGCAGGAAATCATCGACCGCGACCTGTACGCGACCGCGGTGCTCAGCGGCAACCGCAACTTCGACGGCCGCATCCATCCCTACGCCAAGCAGGCGTTCCTGGCCTCGCCGCCGCTGGTGATCGCCTACGCCATCGCCGGCACCGTGCGCTTCGACATCGAGAAGGACGCGCTCGGGTTCGATGCGCAGGGCAATCCGATCACGCTCAAGGATCTGTGGCCCAGCGACGAAGAGATCGACGCGGTGGTCAAGGCCAGCGTCAAGCCGGAGCAATACCGCGCCGTCTACGGCCCGATGTTCAAGCTGCACGTGGAGAGCGGCGCGCGCGTCGATCCGCTGTACGACTGGCGCCCGGCGAGCACCTACATCCGCCGCCCGCCGTATTGGGAAGGTGCGCTGGCCGGTGAGCGCACGCTGCGCGGCATGCGCCCGCTGGCGGTGCTGGGCGACAACATCACCACCGACCACCTCTCGCCGTCGAACGCGATCCTGCTCGACAGCGCCGCCGGCGAATACCTGGCGAAGATGGGCCTGCCGGAAGAGGACTTCAATTCCTACGCCACCCATCGTGGCGATCATCTCACCGCACAACGCGCGACCTTCGCCAATCCGAAGCTGCTCAACGAGATGGTGCGCAACGCCGACGGCGGCGTGCGACAAGGCTCGCTGGCCCGGATCGAGCCGGAGGGCAAGGTGACGCGCATGTGGGAAGCGATCGAAACCTACATGGCGCGCAAGCAGCCGCTGATCATCATTGCCGGCGCCGACTACGGCCAGGGCAGCTCGCGCGACTGGGCGGCCAAGGGCGTGCGGTTGGCCGGCGTGGAGGCGATCGTCGCCGAAGGCTTCGAGCGCATCCACCGCACCAACCTGATCGGCATGGGCGTGCTGCCACTGGAGTTCATGCCGGGCGAGACTCGGAACACGCATGGCATCGACGGCACCGAGACGTTCGACGTGGTCGGCGAACGCCGGCCGCGCGCCGGGCTGGTGCTGGTGATCCACCGCGCCAACGGCGAGACGGTGAGCGTGCCGGTGGTCTGCCGCCTGGATTCGGACGAGGAAGTGTCGATCTACGAGGCAGGCGGGGTGTTGCAGCGGTTCGCGCAGGATTTCCTCGACGCGTCGAAAGCGGCCTGACCCGTTCGTCGTACCGGGACACCCCGACCACAGGAATCCGATCATGTCCGACCACGCCACCCCCGGCACCGTCCGCCTGCATCGCGTGCTGCGTGCGCCGCCGGAGCGCGTCTACCGCGCCTTCCTCGATCCCGGCGCACTGGTGAAGTGGCTGCCGCCGCACGGCTTCACCGGCACGATGCACGGGATGGACGCGCGGGTGGGCGGGGGCTACCGGATGTCCTTCACCAACCTCGGCACCGGCTCCAGCCATTCGTTCACGGTGAAGTACGTCGAGCTGGTGCCCAACGAGCGCATCCGTCACACCGATACCTTCGACGCGCCCGGCCTGCCGGGCGAGATGCAGGTGACGGTGACGCTGAAGAAGAGCATCGTCGGCACCGAACTGAACGTGGAGCAGGCAGGCATTCCCGCCGCGATCCCGATCGACTTCTGCTACCTGGGCTGGCAGGAATCGCTGGAGCTGCTGGCGAAGCTGGTGGAGCCCGAGATTCCCGATGGTGCCTGACGACGCATATGCTGCTTTCCCTGCACACGGACGTTGCGAGCCCCTCTCCCCTTGCGGGGCGAGAAGGTCCGTCGGCGAACCGCAGGCTCTCGTACCGTCGAGCGCCCAAACGCTCTGCGTTTGGGCCGGGGCGTGGGTTGGGGAGAGGGGGCGCCATGGAATCAAGCACGTTCGCGAAGCAGCTTCGCCGCAACATGACGGACGCCGAGCATCGGCTCTGGAAGCATCTGCGAGCGCATCGACTCGATGGTCAGAAGTTTCGCCGCCAGCAGCCGATCGGTCCTTACATCGTAGATTTCGTGCATTTCGGAGCGCGAGTGGTCGTCGAGGCGGATGGTGGGCAGCACGTTCAATCCCCGCACGACGCCGCACGCGATGCCTGGCTGATGCGACAGGGACTCCGCGTCCTTCGATTCTGGAACGACGACATACTCCTGCACACCGATGCCGTGCTGGACTCCATCTGGAAGGCGCTGCGCGAAGGAGCGCCCTCTCCCCCGGCCCCTCTCCCGCAAGGGGAGAGGGGTGAACAGCCCCACTGAGGCAGAGTTCGACATGTCAAGCGCTCCCCAGCTCCGCATCCCCGCCACCTACCTGCGCGGCGGCACCTCGAAAGGCGTGTTCTTCCGCCTGCAGGACCTGCCCGAGCGCGCGCAGGTGCCGGGGCCGGCGCGCGATGCGCTGCTCAGCCGCGTGATCGGCTCGCCCGATCCCTACGGCAAGCACACCGATGGCATGGGCGGGGCGACGTCGAGCACCAGCAAGGTCGTCATCATCTCGCCGTCCACGCAGCCGGGGCATGACGTCGACTACCTGTACGGCCAGGTGCCGATCAACGAGGCCTTCATCGACTGGAGTGGCAACTGCGGCAACCTCTCCTCGGCGGTCGGGCCGTTCGCGGTCGCCAACGGCATGGTCGATCCGGCGCGCGTGCCGCGCGACGGCATCGCCACGGTGCGCATCTGGCAGGCCAACATCGGCAAGACCATCCTCGCGCACGTGCCGGTGGTGAACGGCGAGGTGCAGGAAACCGGCGATTTCGAGCTGGATGGCGTGACCTTCCCGGCGGCGGAAGTGCAGCTGGAGTTCATCGATCCCGCCGACGAGGGCGAAGGCGAGGGCGGGGCGATGTTCCCCACCGGCCACCTCGTCGAGGACCTCGACGTGCCGGGCGTGGGCGTATTCAGGGCCACGATGATCAACGCGGGGGTGCCGGTGGTGTTCGTCGACGCCGCCGCACTGGGCTACGACGGCACCGAGCTGCAGGGGGCGATCAACGAAGACAGGGCCGCGCTGGAGAAGCTGGAAGCCATCCGCGCGCAGGGCGCGGTGCGCATGGGCCTGGTCGACAGCGTGGAGGCGGCGGCGAAACGGCCGCTGACGCCGAAGGTGGCGTTCGTCGCACCGCCGAAGGACTACCTCTCGTCCAGCGGCAAGCCGGTGCGTGCGGGCGACATCGACCTGCTCGCGCGCGCCATGTCGATGGGCAAGCTGCACCACGCGATGATGGGGACGGCGTCGGTGGCCATCGCCGTGGCCGCGGCCGTGCCCGGGACCGTGGTCAATGCGGCGGCGGGCGGCGGCACGCGCGCAATGGTGCGCTTCGGCCATCCCTCCGGCACCTTGCGCGTCGGCGCCGAGGTGGCCCGGGCCGACGGCCAGTGGATCGCCACCAAGGCGGTGATGTCGCGCTCCGCACGGGTGCTGATGGACGGCGCGGTGCGGGTGCCGGCGGACGCGTTCTGAGCGATGGCGGGCGCGGCGCACGCCGCGTCAGCGCGCCCTGCCGAAGCGCTCGCCGAAGAAGTCGCCCGGGTTCCAGTGCGGCCGCTCGGCGGCATCGCCGACGATCCGGCCGATGCGCGCGTTGAGCCGGGCCAGACGCGCGGCGTCGCCGTACTGGATCGGCAGCGACACGTCGTCGCAGGGCTGGTGGTAGCAGTGGCGCAGGAACCAGGTCGCCGCGAGCTTCGGATCCTGCCCGGGGTTGGCGCCGACCACGCCGCCCATCAGGTACACCGCCGGCACGCCGGCGCGCACGAAGGCGTACTGGTCGCTGCGCACGAACACCACTTCCTCCGGGAACGGGTCGGGCGACAGCGCCACGCCGATGTCCCCGGCCGCCGCCTGCAGCACGCCATCGAGGCTGGAATGCGCGACCCCGATCGGCACCACGTCGGTGGTCGGCGCGGTCAGGATCGGCATGTCGATGTTGAGGTTGGCCACCGCGGTGCCGTCGACCGACGGCCGCGTGGCGAACCACTCGGCGCCGAGCAGGCCCTTTTCCTCGGCGGTGAGCGCGACGAACACCATCGAACGCTTCGGCGCCGGACCCTCGCCCAGTTCGCGCGCGGATTCGAGCAGGATCGCCACGCCCAGCGCGTTGTCCAGCGCGCCGTTGTAGATCGCGTCGTCGCGGCCCTGCGCGTCCCGGACCGGCGCGCCGGTACCGACGTGGTCGAGGTGCGCGGTGTAGGCGACGTACTCCGCCGCGAGTGCGGGATCGCCGCCGGCGATGCGGCCGACGACATTGCGCGACTGCAGCGGTTCGATCTTCGTGCGCGAGGCCAGGCGCAGCGTGCCGGGCAGGGCGAAGCCCTTGAGCGTGCCCGCGCGCGCGGCGTCGAACAGCTCCGCCGCCGAGCGGTCGCCGCCGGCGAACAGCGCATCGGCCGCGGCCGCGCTGACCACCGCCGAGGCCTGCAGCTGCGGCCAGGTGTCGATGCCGCGGCCGTCGGCATCGCGCAGCCGCATCGACGGACTGCGGGCGCTCTGCACCGTGCGCGCCCATGGGCTGCGCACCTCGTCCTCGGCGGTGTTGACGTAGACCACGCCAATGGCGCCGTGCGCGACCAGCTGGCGCAGCTTCTCGCGGGATGAAGCGTGGAAGGCGCGCCGGGTGTCGTCGAAGCGCGCCGGCGCGCCACCGAACACCACCGCGATCCTGCCGCGCAGGTCGAGCCCGGCGAAGTCGTCGTGGCCGGCGTCCGGCGCGTGCACCGCCTGGCCGACGAAGACCGCCGGCGCCTCCAGCGCGACCTCGGTCGCGTTGAAGTCGGGCCGCGGCAGGAACTGGTCGCGCAGCGCGAGCGCGACGACCTTGCCGCCGCGCACGATCTCGAAGCGCGCGCCGGCGTCGAGCAGGGTCGCCTGCAGCAGCGGCACCGACTGGAAGAACGTGCCGTCGTCGCCGGCGGGCTGCAGCCCGATCTCCGCGTAGCGCTTCGCCACATACTCGGCGGCGCGATCGTAGCCGGGGGTGCCGGTGTCGCGCCCGGCCATCGCATCGTCGGCCAGCGCGCGTACGTCGGCCTCGATGCGTTGCCCGGCGGGCGTGTCGTTGCGCGGCGGCGGCGCGGCCGGTGGCGCCGGTGCCTCGGTGCCGGCGACGGGCGTTGCCGCGGGCGCGGGTTCGCGCTGGCACGCGGCCACCAGCAGCAGGGGCCACAGCAGCAGGCAACGGGCGGTGAGGCGGGGCATGCGGGACCTCCGGGATCCCGGCGGGGGATCGCGGGCGTCAGCGGACGCTAGCACTGCCGCGCCGCGGGCGACAGCGTGCGCACGGCCCGCGGTGCACTTGATCCGCGTCAATGCCGGTGGCACCGTCGTCGGCGAGCCTCGCGCCAAGGCCGCGCCACCTCGCGGAGGCGCCGGCGTGCGTTCCCCCCGGACGTCCAGAAGGAAACCGACATGGCCCCCGCCTCCGACCTGCCCCTGGCGCTGTGGAAGGCCAACCTCGACCTGCAGCTGCGCATCGGCCGGCTGGTCCAGGACAGCCAGCGCGAATGGCTGGACATCGGCATCCGCGCGGTCGGCGAGGGCGCAAGCGAACTCGATGCCGAAACCCGCGCGCTGTGGCGCAGCGGCGACTGGCAGGCACTGGCGGCATTGCCGGTGGAGGCGCTGTGGCGGCAGATGGAGCAGCGCGTGGCCGATGGCCAGGCGCTGGCGCAGGTCACGCTCGGCGTGCAGGACGCATTCGCGCGCGGCCTGGTCGAGGCGCTGCAGGACTGGCAGAAGGACACCGCGACCGCGCTGGCGGGTTCGGGCAAGGCGCCCGACGCGGCGTCGGCGCTGCGCGCGATGTTCGGGCCGTGGCTGGCGTTCCAGTCGGCCTTCGTCCCGCCCGGCGGCCGGCGCGCCGGCGCGCGCGAGGACTGAGCCGCCCACGCCGCGGCGCCGGCGCGTGAGGCCGGCCTGCACCCCGGGCGGGCGATACTGGGCCGCCCCGGGAGGACGACGACACCGTGCCTGACGACGACCTGCGCATCCTGCGCAACCGCACCTTCGACGAGCTGGCGATCGGCGACAGCGCGTGCATCGAGCGCACGCTCACGCGCCAGGACATCCAGCTGTTCGCGATCCTCTCCGGCGACGCCAACCCGCAGCACCTCGACCCGGAATTTGCCGCGTCGACGCGCTTCCACGGCGTGATCGCGCACGGCATGTGGGGCGGCGCGCTGATCTCGGCGGTGCTCGGCACGCGGCTGCCGGGCCCGGGCACGATCTACCTCGGACAGACGCTGCGCTTCCTCGCACCGGTCAAGCTCGGCGACCGCATCACGATCAGCGTCACCGTGGACGCGCTCGACCCGGCCACGCGCCGCGTGAGCCTGGCCTGCCGCTGCCGCAACCAGGATGGCGTCGCGGTGATCGAGGGCGAGGCCGAGGTGATCGCACCGGACGAACGCATCGAGCGCGCGCGGACCGCGCTGCCGGGGGTGCGCCTGGAGGTGTCCGGCCACGACGGCCTCAAGCGGCTGCTGGCGCACGTCGCGCCGATGCCGGCGATCCGCGTCGCGGTGGTCCACCCCTGCGACGCACTGAGCCTGTCGGGCACGCTCGACGCGCGCGACGCGGGCCTGATCGAGCCGTTGCTGATCGCGCCGCGCGCCAGGCTCGAGGCCGCGGCCGCCGAGGCCGGGATCGACCTGTCCGGCCTCGCCATCGAGGACGTGCCGCACAGCCACGCCGCCGCCGCGCGCGCGGTCGAGCTGGCGCGCGAGGGTGCCGTCGAGGCGATCATGAAGGGCAGCCTGCACACCGACGAACTGATGTCGGCGGTGGTGGCGCGCGAATCCGGCCTGCGCACCAAGCGCCGGGTCAGTCATTGCTTCGTGCTGCAGACGCCGCACTACCCGCGCCCGTTCATCGTCACCGACGCCGCGATCAACCTCGCGCCGGACCTCGAACAGAAGGCCGACATCATCCGCAACGCGATCGACCTGGCGCAGACCATCGGCGTCGAGCGGCCGAAGGTGGCGATCCTCGCCGCGGTGGAGACGGTGACGCCGTCGATGCCGGCCACGCTCGATGCCGCCGCGCTGTGCAAGATGGCCGACCGCGGCCAGATCGAAGGCGGCGTGCTCGACGGGCCGCTGGCGTTCGACAACGCGGTGTCGATCGCGGCCGCGCGCACCAAGGGCATCGTGTCCGATGTCGCTGGGCAGGCCGACATCCTGGTGGTGCCGGACCTGGAGAGCGGCAACATGCTGGCCAAGCAGCTCATGTACATGGGCGAGGCCGCCAGCGCCGGCATCGTCCTCGGTGCGAAGGTGCCGGTGATCCTGACCAGCCGCGCCGACTCGCGCGATTCGCGCATGGCCTCCTGCGCGATCGCGCTGATGCTGGCGCACCGCTACCGCGCGTCGCCGCCGTGAGCGGGGGCGACGCGGATGCCGCCGGCGTGGTGGTGGTGCTCAACTGCGGCTCGTCGAGCATCAAGTTCGCGGTGTTCGAGGCCGGTGCCGATCCCCCGCCGCGCAAGCCGCTGTGGAACGGCAAGGTGCAGGGCATCGGCGGGCCGGCGCCGGACTTCGGCGAAACCGGCGTGGCGCCGTTCCCGATCACGCTCGATGCGAAGCATCCCTACCGCGACGCGCTGTCGCTGATCCGCGGGCGCATCACCGCGCGGCTCGATGGCCGCCGCGTCGCCGTGGTCGCGCATCGCGTGGTGCATGGCGGCAGCAAGTACTTCGCGCCGACGCGCATCGATGCCGGCGTGCTGGTCGACCTGACGGGCTACATCCCGCTGGCGCCGCTGCACCAGCCGTTCGCGCTCGAGGCCATCGAGATCCTGCTGCGCGAGTTCCCCGACCTGGCGCAGGTCGCGTGCTTCGACACCGGCTTCCACCACACGCTTCCGGACGTCGAGAAGATCCTGCCGCTGCCGTGGGACGCGTGGCAGCGCGGGCTGCGCCGCTACGGCTTCCACGGCCTGTCGTATGCATACATGGCGACGGCACTGGCCGAGCGCCATGGCGACCTCGCGCGCGGGCGCACCGTCGTCGCGCACCTGGGCAGCGGCGCCAGCCTGTGCGCGATGCGTGACCTGCAAAGCGTCGCCACCACCATGGGCTTCTCCGCGCTCGACGGGCTGATGATGGGCACGCGCACCGGCGCGCTCGATCCCGGCGCGGTGCTGTACCTGATGGAGATCGAGCAACTCTCGCTGGAGGAGGTGGGCCGGCTGCTCTACCACCGCTCCGGCCTGCTCGGCGTGTCGGGCGTGTCTTCCGAGCCGCGGGTGATCGTGACCCACGAAGCCGACGAGGGCGAAACCGGCGAGCGCGCGCGCATGGCGCTGGCGCTGTACGTGCGCCGCATCGTGCGCGAGATCGGCGCGCTGGCCGCGGTGCTGGGCGGGCTGGACCTGCTGGTGTTCACGGCCGGCGTGGGCGAGCACAACGCCTTCGTCCGCGAGCGCGTGTGCCGCGACCTCGCCTACCTCGGCGTGGCGCTGGAGCCCGGCGCGAACGAAGCGAATGCAACCGTCATTTCCTCCGCCGACAGCCGCGTGGTCGTCGGCGTGGAGCCGACCAACGAGGAGTGGGTCGCGGCCCGCGACGCGTTGCGCGCGTGGCGCGAAGCCCCGGAACGCGAGGGCGGGGCCCGCGCCTGAGGCCGGCTTGTCCGGGCGCGGGCAGGATCGTGGCACGTCGGTTTGGGCGCCGCTGCCGGACCCCGCGCCGGCGGTCGCCGGGATGAGGCCGCCAGGGCGCGGGGCTACCGCGCCGGGTCCAGGGACAGCGCGGCGATGCGTCGCGCCAGCGCGTAGGGCTCGGGCTCGTTGCGGTTGCTCAGCAGCACGACGGTCAAGCCCGCGTCCGGCCAGCGCAGGAGCACGTTGCGGAAGCCGATCGTCTCGCCCGAGTGCCAGAGCAGCGGGCCGTTCGCCGTCGCGTGCACGCGCCAGCCATAGCCGTAGCCATCCACGTCCGCTTCGTCGGTCGGCGTGTGTGCGGTGAAGGCCAGCCTGCGCAGGGCGTCGGGCAACAGGCGGTCGTCGTGCAGCGCCGCGTCCCACTTCGCGAGGTCGTCGATCGAGGCGTAGAGGCCGCCATCGCCGAGCGTCGCGCTGGTCGGGCCCTGGTCGGTCCGCGTCCAGCGGCCATCGACCCGGCTGTAGCCGTACGCGCGATCGTCGATCGTCGACGCGCCGTCCACGAACGCGACGGCACCGTCCATGCCCAGCGGCAGGAAGATCCGTTCGCGCAGGAACGCGGGGAAGTCGCGCCTCGATGCCTTGGCGACGACCAGGCCGAGCAGCACGTAGCCGCTGTTGCTGTAGCGATAGGCGCTACCTGGCGCGAAGGACAGTCGATCCTGGCGTTCGAGCAGGTGCAGCACGTCGCCGTCGGCGAGCTGGCCGTCGATCGCCTCCGGCATCACGTCCTCGTAGTCGACGAGACCGGAGGTGTGCGTCAGCAGGTGGTGCAGGGTGATGCCATCGGTGGCCGGCGGCAGCGACGGCAGCCACTTGCGCACGGGGTCGTCGAGCGTCAGCACGCCGTCCTGGGCCAGCAGCAGGATCGCGGCGGCGGTGAACTGCTTGCTCACCGAGGCCAGGCGGAAGGCGGTGTGCGGCGTCACCGCGATGCCGGCCTCGAGGTCGGCCAGGCCATACCCCTTGCGCACCGCGACGCGGCCGTCGCGCACCACCAGCAGCGCGGCACCGGGGCGGTCGCCGCCGTAATCGGCCATCATCGCGTCGACCCGCTCGGCCATGGACTGCATCGTGCCGCCTCCGCTGTTGCAGGCCGCAATCAGGCAGGTGAGCAGCAGGGCGGCGGCCGATCGCATCGATCGATTGTAAGCGCGCGTCGCGCTCACTCGTCGCGGCGGCGGAACTCCAGCACCGTGCCGCGCTCGTCCTCGGTCGTGCCGCGGCGCCACAGCACCGGCACGTCGCGCGGCGAACCGGGTTCGTACATGTCGCGCTCGGCCTGCGCCATGCGTTCGGCTTCCTCTTCCTCCAGCTCCCAGCTGTAGCGGCGGCGTGGCGGCACCGGGTCGCTGTGGCGGAACAGGAACGCGGCGACGATGCCGCCGAGCGCGCCGCCGAGGTGCGACTGCCACGATACGCCCGGCTCCTGCGGCAGCACCGTCAGCAGCATGCCGCCGTAGAACAGGAAGGCGATCATGCCGGCGGCGATCGAGGGCCGGTCGCGGCGCAGCAGGCCGAGCACGAACACCAGGAACATCAGGCCGTGGGTCACGCCGCTGGCGCCGAGGTGGTACGAACCGGCATCGCCCAGCAGCCAGGCGCCGAGACCCGAGCCCAGCCACAGCAGGGGCAGGGCCCGCACCGTCGCCCGCGGGTACACCGACAGCGACAGCGTGCCCAGCAGCAGCAGCGCGCCGGCGTTGGCGATCAGGTGCGCGGGCGAGCCGTGCAGCAGCGGCGCCGCGAGCACGCCGGCCAGCCCGGGCAGCGACCACGGCGCCACGGCGAAGGCGCGGTAGTCGCCCAGCCCCTGCAGGCCGAACACGATGACCAGCAGCAGCACGAAGCCGATGCTGGCCTTCACGGCGTTGCCGAGCCGGCGCTTGTCGCGCGCGCGCTGCGCGTCCGGGTCGAGCGGGGATTCGGGCATGTCCAGGTGCATGGATCGGAGCATGGCGGCGAAACACGGCGATGCAAGGCCGGGATTCCGGGCCAGTGCATCCCGTGCCGCCGCCGTCGCGGGCCCGGGCCTTCAGCCGGCGGGGGCCGGCGGCCGCGGCCGGGCCAGGCTCAGCGCCACGGTCACGCCCAGGATCAGCGCCACCGTGCCCAGCGCCCACGGCACCGGGATCTTGTACACGTCGATCAGCAGCATCTTCGTGCCGATGAAGGCCAGCACCACCGCCAGCCCGTAGGGCAGCAGGTGGAAGCGCTCGGCCATGCCGGCCAGCAGGAAGAACATCGCGCGCAGGCCGAGCACCGCGAACACGTTCGAGGTCAGCACGATGAACGGGTCCAGGGTGATGGCGAAGATCGCCGGGATGCTGTCGACGGCGAAGATCACGTCGGTCACGCCGATCAGCACCAGCACCACGAACAGCGGCGTGTAGCGGCGCACGCCGCCCTCGCGCACGCTCAGCGCGGCACCGCGGTAGCCGTCGGTGAGGCGCAGGTGGCCACGCATCCAGCGCAGCGCGGGGTTCTTTTCCAGGTCGGGCTCGTGGCCGGCGGCGAACCACATCTTGATCCCGGTCAGCAGCAGGAAGGCGCCGAACACGTAGAGCAGCCAGTGGAACTGCGCCAGCAGGGCCGCGCCGGCGAAGATCAGGATCGCGCGCAGCACGATGGCGCCGAGGATGCCGATCACCAGCACCCGCTGGCGCTGCTCCTCGGGCACCGCGAAGTAGGTCATCAGCATCAGGAACACGAAGATGTTGTCGACTGCCAGCGCCTTCTCGACCAGGTAGCCGGTGAGGAACTCCAGGCCCACGCGGTTGGCTTCGGCGAGCCCGGCGGTCTCGTTCACGTACCACCACAGGGCGCCGTTGAACAGCAGCGCCAGGGCGACCCAGCCCAGGCTCCACCACATCGCTTCCTTGAACGTGACCTTGTGCGCGCCGCCGTGGCGCATCAGCACCAGGTCGACCAGCAGGGCGGCCACGACCAGCCCGCCGAATCCGGCCCACAGCCAGGGATTGCCTATCGTGTCCATCGGGACTCCCGTGATCAGGTGGAGGACGGCCGCGGACGCGGAGGCCTCGGGCACCGATGGACCGGGAACCGGGGACATGCCTTCGCCAGCGCGGCGAAGGTCTTGCTCACAGCCCGGTGGGCTGCCGTGGGACCGGAGCGGGATCGCTCGTAATGACGGCCGGCACGCTGGGAGCTACTCCCCTTCGGCGGCCATTCTTCCCGCCCGGGCGCGGTCCGGTCAACCGGGCGGATAAAATGCCGTTCATGGACACCCCGCTCCCCACCGTCCGCCTCAGGAATGCCTGGCGGTCCAACCACCCCTGGATCTTCCAGAAGCTGGTCGAAAAGCCCGCGCAGCGGCCCAAGCCCGGCAGCCTGGTCGACGTGGTCGGCGTCGACGGCGACTGGATCGGCCGCGGCTTCTACAACGGCCATTCGCGCATCGCCGTGCGCATCCTCGAGACCGACCCGGCCGTGGCCGTGGACGCCGGCTGGTTCGCGCGCAGGATCGCCGAGGCGGTGCGCCTGCGCCGCGAGGTGCTCAGGCTCGACGACACCACCAATGCCTGGCGCGTGGTGCACAGCGAGGGCGACGGCCTCAGTGGGCTGGTGGTGGACCGCTACGACGACCTGCTGGTGGTCGAGTTCTTCAGCGCCGGCGCGTTCCGCCACCGCGAGTGGATCTACGACGCGCTGCGCGCGCAGTTCCCCGGCTGCCGCTTCCACAGCTTCGCCGACGAGCACGTGCAGAAGCAGGAGTCGTTCGACTTCCACAACACCTCCGGCACCGCGCCGGCGGACATCGTGGAGAACGGCATCCGCTTCTGCGCCGATCCCGCGGGCGCGCACAAGACCGGCTTCTTCGCCGACCAGCGCGACAACCGCGAATGGCTGTCGCATCGCTGCACCGGCCGGCGCGTGCTCGACCTGTGCTGCAACACCGGCGGCTTCGGCGTGTACGCGGCGGCGCGCGGCGCCAGCGAGGTGGTCGGCATCGACATCGACGAGGCGGTGCTCGAGATCGCCCGCGGCAATGCGCGGCTCAACCACGTGAAGCCGCGCTTCGTGCAGGCCGACATCTTTCCGTGGCTGCGCGATGCGGCGAACCGCGGCGAACGCTACGACGTGGTGATCCTCGACCCGGCGAAGATGACGCGTGACCGCGACCAGGTGATCAACGCGCTGAAGAAGTACCTCGACATGAACAAGCTGGCGCTGGGCGTGGTCAGGCCCGGCGGCCTGTTCGCCACGTTCTCGTGCACCGGGCTGGTGAGCGAGGAGCAGTTCCTCGACATGCTGCGCCGCGCCGCGTTCTACGCCGGGCGCACGGTGCAGGTGCTGAAGGTGTCCGGCGCCGGCGCCGACCATCCGTTCCTCGCCCACGTGCAGGAATCGCGCTACCTCAAGGCGGTGTACTGCCGCGTGCTGGATTGAACCGGCGGGCGCCGGCACGCGCGTCGCGGCGCTCGCGGCGCGCGATGCGCTGGGTGGTCGTGCTGACCGTGCTGGCGCTGGCCGCGACGTTCCTCATCGGGCCGCTGCGCGAGTGGCTGCGGCCCGCGCCGGTGCTGCCGGGCACGCCGTTCGACTGGAGTGCGCGCATCGAGCACGTCGCCGGCGACGGCCACCGCGGCCTGCGCGACGGCCACGGCCTGCAGGCACGCTTCGACGAACCCTGGGGCCTGGTACGCGGCGTCGATGGCGCGCTGTACGTCAGCGAGGGCGGCGTCGGCAATCGCATCCGCCGCGTCGCGCCCGACGGCAGCGTGTCGACCTTCGCCGGCAACGGTCCCGGCTTCGCCGACGGCATCGGCACCGCGGCCGCGTTCGACACGCCGTCGTCGCTGGCGGTCGACCTGCTCGGCAACCTCTACGTCGCTGACACCGGCAACCACGCGATCCGCAAGGTCTCGCCGCAGGGCGCGGTGACCACGCTGGCCGGCACCGGCATCGCCGGCTTCCGCGACGGCGAGGGCGTGCAGGCGCAGTTCCACGCGCCGATGGGTGTGGCGGTGGATGCCATCGGCCGCGTCTACGTGGCCGATACCTGGAACGACCGCATCCGCGTGATCGAGACCGATGGCCGCGTGCGCACGCTGGCCGGCGGCGACGGTCCCGGGTTCCTCGATGGCGAGGCGGCGACGGCGCGGTTCGACACGCCGACCGCGCTCGCGGTCGCGGCCGACGGCACGACCTGGGTCGCCGACACCGGCAACCGTGCGTTGCGCGCGATTGCCGCCGACGGCACGGTGCGCACCTGGCAGGCCGATCCGCTGGATGCCGCCGCGGCGACGCTGGCGCGCCCGCTGGCGCTGGCGATCACCCACGACGGCCAGCTCTACGTCGCGGAGCTGTCGCCGGGCCGCGTGCTGCAGGTCACGCCCGATGGCCGCGCGCGCGTGTTGACCGGCGAAAGCACCACGCAATGGTTCGCGCGGCCGTCGGCGCTGTGGCTCGATGGCGACGGCAGCCTGCTGGTGGCCGATGCGGAGGGCTATCGCCTGCACCGGCTGGTGCCGCGCGACGAGGATGACGAGATCGACATGGCGCTGGCCGACGCACCGGTCGGACCGTCGCCGGAGCGCGCGCTGCCCGACACGCGCCATCGCTGGCCGCTGCCTCCGCAGGACGGCTGGCACGAGGTGGTGGGCACGCTGGGCGAAGTGCGCGGCAACTTCCAGGGCGAAAGCCGCAGCCACCTGCACAACGGGCTCGACATCCGCGGCGATGTCGGTGCGACCGTGCTGGCGATCGCCGACGGCAAGGTCAGTAGTCCCTTGGCGGCGTGGAGCTTCGGCGGCCAGGCCGAGGGCATCGCCATTGACGAGCTGGCCTATGTGCACCTGCGTGCGGGCCGTACCGCGCAGGGCCGCAACCTCGATCCGGCGCGCTTCCTGATGACCACCGGCGCCGATGGCCGGCCCGATCGCGTGCGCATCACGCGCGGCACGCGTTTCCGCGCCGGCGACGCGCTGGGCACGATCAACGCGCAGGCGCACGTGCACCTGATCGTCGGCCCCTACGGCTACCAGCACAACGCGATCCGGCTCGGCTTCCGCCACTACCTCGACACCGTGCCGCCGCGGATCGATCGCGTGTGGCTGCTCGACGAGGCCGACCAGCCGATCACGGCCGGCCGCGACGGCCGCGTGCACGTGCCGCGCCAGGGCGGTGGCGTGCAGGTGGTGGTCGAGGCCTGGGACCAGGTCGACGGCAACCTGCCGCGGCGGCGACTGGGCCTGCACCGCCTCGGCTACCAGGTGCTCGATGCGCAGGGCGCGCCGGTGCCGGGCTTCGAGCAGCCGCGGATGAACCTCGATTTCTCGCGCATGCCCGCGCACCCGGACGCGGTGAAGGTCGCCTACGCCGCCGACAGCGGCATCACCGTGCACGGCGCCGCGCGCACGCGCTTCCTGTACGTGGTCAGCAACCGCGTGCGCGGCGACGAGCTGGAGATGGACCCGTGGCAACCCGGCGCGCTGCCGGCGGGCGACTACACCGTGCGCGTGTTCGCCGAGGATGCCAGCGGCAACCAGGCCATCGGCGCACGCGATCTGGCGGTGATGCTAGTGGAGTGACACAGGCCATCCGTCGGCCTGGATCCTGCGCGTGAAGAATTGCGTTGCAGCTGAACCGAACGCGCGCACATAATCGGTTCGCGCCCAGGGAGGGCGTTTATCCGGGGGACATCGATGAAGGGATATCAGGCCGTGATCGCCGTGGCCGCGTTGTGCCTGCTGTCTGGCTGTGCGTTCCAGAAGCAGGCTGTCCGGCTACAGCCACAGATTGATTTGAGTCAAAGCAATCTGGGGTCAGGCAAGTTGACCATGGTCAACGTTGCCGACGAAAGGCCCCGGGCAACACTCGGCACCCGAGGCGCGGGTGGGATCGGCGAGCAGTTGGTGATCGAAGGCGACCTCAAGCAGATCATCCAAGATGCATTGAGTGATGGGCTGCGCAGACAAGGCTTCGCGACTGATGGGCCGATTGAGAACCAACTTCGTGTGGAAATCCGCAACCTTGACTACGCGGTAAACACCGGGTTTTGGGCAGGCAAGCTGAACGTTGAATTCCTGTTGAAGGGCATTTGTATCAAGAATGAGTCTCGTCCATATGAGCAGACCTATCGCGGCGAGTACCGGACCAACGTGCAGGTTGTGCAAGGCGAAGAGGCCAACAACAATTATGTCAACCACGCGGTGAATCAGGCCGTCAATGCGCTTCTCAATGACCGTACGTTGATTGAGTGCTTAGCTCGCTGAGCAAAGGCGCAATGGATCGCCAGACGGCGATCCATTGCGTGCCTTGATCCGTAAAGGTGTCCGTTGCTCTTTGAAAGAACATGCTGCACGAATCGGGCAATTCGCCCGTGCTGATGATGGAATCCAATTAGATCGCGCTCTGCACACTGTGCTTGCGGCCACGGATCGAACTACAGCGACTACTATCCCGCACCATTTGCCGGACGTTTTCGTCAACTACTGCGATGTGGGCGTGGGCGCTCATCCGTGGGCAGGCTGCGCTTGCCAAGCGTCGATTTGCCGCGCTCGTAGACGGAATAGGCGATGAAGTCGATCACGTCCCAAGCCACGAGCCATATCGTGGCTTCGATGGCATTCTTAAGAACCAGCAGGCGCATGGCCACGGCAAGGAGCGTAGCCAGAGTGCCGGCGTTGGCCTGAGCCGTGATCTGCCCAGTCGCGCCATGCCCGCCAGCACCGCGACCAGAATCGGGGTGAGCACGATGATGGTCAACGGGGTACCGCGCTGGCCGATCTTCGACGCGCTGCGTGGCGGCAGGCCGTCGTGCGACATCCCGAAGAAGGTGCTCTGACCGGCGCTCAGCCTGCCAGCAGCCAGTCGCGCAGCACCGCCGCGCTGTTCATCACCGGATCGCGGGTGGCGTAGACGAGCGTCGTGCGGCCCTTGCGCAGGAACGCCTCCAGCGTGGCCACGGCATCGGCGTTTGCCTGCAGTTCCCTGCGGTAGCGCGTCGCGAACTCGTCGAAGCGTTCGGGCACATGGTCGAACCAGGTGCGCAGCGCCGGGCTGGGCGCGATGTCCTTCAGCCACAGGTCGAGCCGCAGCGCGTCCTTCTTCACCCCGCGCGGCCACAGGCGATCGACGAGGATGCGCGCGCCGTCGCCGCGGGCCGGCGGCTCGTAGGCGCGCTTGAGGGCGATGTCCATGCGTCGACGCTGGCGCCGTCGCCACCGTCGCGCAAGCGGCGGCGCAGCAAGGCGGCGGGCGTGCCGCGGACGCCGTCGCGCGCGCCGTCGATCGGCGCACGGCCCGGCCGACGTCCGCGCTTACACTCGCGCCATGTCCGCACGCCCTTGCGTCCAGCTGTTCCTCGCGCACGCCGTGGCGTCGTGCACCAAGGGCGCGCCGATCCCGGAATGCCTCGACGCGGACGATCGCGCCCACCTCGCCCGCTTCCGCTTCGAGCGCGACCGCGCGCTGGCCACCGACTCGCGCGTGCTGCAGCGATGGGCGCTGGTCGCGGCCGCCGGCCTGCCGCGTGACGCGGCGGCGCAGCTGCGCTTTGAACGCGATGCAAACGGCCGCCCGCAGGTCACCGCGCCGGCGTCGCTGCGCCACTGGCGGTTCAGCGCGGCCAACACCGCCGGGCTGGTCGGCTGCGCGGTGTCGGACCAGGTCGTGCCCGGACTGGACCTGGAGCCCGTGGCGCGCACGCTGGCGCCGGAGCTGGTGGCGCACTGCTGCAGCGACGACGAGCGCATCGCGCTGGACGCCTTGCCCGCGGCGGCGCGTCCGGCCGCCTTCCACGCGCTGTGGACGCGCAAGGAGGCCTACCTCAAGGCGTGCGGACTGGGGCTGTCGCTGGCGCCGCGCCGGGTCGGCTTCGTCCCGGTGGCGGACGGGCGCTGGCAGGTGCGGCTGGACGGCGACCGCCGGGCGGCCGGCGACCGCGAGGTGTTCGACGTGCCCGCCGGCGAGGCGCATGTCGCCGCGCTGTGCCTGCCCGCCGGCCTCGCGCCACCGCCGCCGCGCTGGGTGCGGCTCGCCGACGCCGACACCGGCACCGACTGAGCCGCGGCGTCCGGGTCAGGCGGCGGGAAAACGCCGCGCCAGCCACGCGCGCACGGCTTCGATCAGTGCGGCCTGTTCGGACAGTTCGGTGAAGGTGTGGTTGGCGCGCGGGAAGTAGAGCGTGTCGAGCTTGCCGCGCAGCTCGGGAAAACTCTCGAACACCTGGTTCGCGTGGTTGTTGCGCACCCGCTGCGCGAGGGTGTGGATCGACAGGATGCGCACGCCGCGCGCGACCAGGGCCTGCAGTTGGGCGCGGAACTCCTCGCGTGGCGGCGGCCGGCGCTCGCTCTCCGGCGGGGCCGCGCGCGGCCGCAGGCGCGCCCGCATCGCCTGCAGCGGATTGCCGCCGGCGGCCAGCCGGCGCAGGACATGGCGCAGGCGCGCGCGGCGGGTGGCGTAGGCATGGGGGTCGACCAGCACGATCCCCGCCACGCGCGGATCGGCCAGCGCGGCGGCGATCGCGTTGTCGGCGCCGGAACAGATGCCGAACAGCAGCGCCGGCCCGGCGGGCGCGACCTGGTCGAGCGCGGCGCGGATGTCGGCCACCGCGCTGTCGCGGAAGCGCAGGCCGTCGGGCAGCCCGCGGCTGTCGCCGATCCCGGACAGGTCCAGGCGGAGGCTGGGCACGCCGTCGTCGGCCAGCGCCCGCGCCAGGCGCACGTGCAGCCGGTGCGGGCCGACCCGGTGGATCACGCCCGCGTTGAGCAGGAGCAGCGGCGGGCGTCGCGCCGGGCCGGCCGCGTCGGCCAGGATCCCGACCACGTTGCCCGACGGGCCCAGGGCCACCACGGTTTCGCTGAACGGCCGGTCCCCTGTCATCGATTGCCTGCCCCGGGCGCTTTTCGCGTTGTTGGATTGGGCGTATTAAATACCCGCCGCAGCGCAAATGCCCGTCGCAGGGGGAGGGCATCATGGGAATCGAGTTCGTCCGTGCCAACGGCCGCGCCTTGCTGGTCGACGCGCGCGTGCCGCCGCGCCTGCGGCCGCGCCCGGTCGCGGTGCTGCTGTGCAATCCCTTCGGCGAGGAAGCCGTGCGCGCGCACCGTGCGTTGCGGGTGCTGGCGCAACGGCTGGAGGCGGCCGGCTACCCGGTGATGCGCTTCGACTATGCCGGCACCGGGGATTCGGAAGGCGACAGCGACCGCTTCGGCCTCGACGATTGGGTCGATGACGTGCTGGCCGCCGCGGCCGACCTGCGCGCGCGGTCCGGCGTGCAGAAGGTCGCCCTGCTTGGCCTGCGCCTCGGCGCGACCCTGGCGACCCTCGCCGCGCGTCGGGGCGACGCCCGCATCGCGCACCTGCTGCTGTGGGATCCGGTGGTCGACGGCGCCGGCTACCTCGATGAACTCGGCCGCGCCCATCGCGCCTACCTGCGCGAGGAAACCGGACGCGCGCCGCCCGACGAAGGCATCGCCGCGGAGTCGCTGGGCATGCCGCTCCCGGCCGGCCTGCGCGCGGCACTGGCGGAGGTCGACCTCGCCGCCGGACCGCCACAGGTGCCGCTGACGACCGCGGTTGCCACCCGCGACACGCCGGAACTCCGGCGCCTGCGCGAGGTCTGGGGGCAGGCAGGCGCGGCCCTGCACTGGATCGCGGTGGACGACGCCCCTGCCTGGAATTCCGACGCCGCGTTCAACAGCGCGATCGTCCCGATCAACGAAGTCCTTGCCCTGGTGGGGCGCATCGAAACATGCCATCCGTAACCGCCGCTTCCGACCCCGGCGCCGACGCCGACCCCGAGCCTGGCCTGCCGCCGGCCGACTGGATCGACCATCCCGGCCGCGCGCCCACCGACACCACGGTGCACGCACTGTTCCGCGCGGTCGCGGCGCGCCATCCGCAGCGCATCGCGCTGCGCTGGCCCGGCGGCGAGCTGCGCTACGACGCGCTCGACCGCCGCTCGGACGCACTGGCGCGACGCCTGCTCGAACCTGCGCCCGCGCCGGGCGAACGCATCGCCGTGTGCCTGCCGCGCAGCGCCGATGCGGTGGTCGCGGTGCTGGCGGTGCTCAAGGCCGGCGCCGCCTACTTGCCGCTCGATCCTGCGTTGCCGGACGCGCGCCTGCGCCAGCTGCTGGATGACGCCGGTGCGCGCATCGCGCTGGTCGACGCCGCGCAGGCGCCGCGCATGGCCGGGCTCGCGCCGCACGTCCTGCAGGTGGCGGGCGTCGCCACCGCGGAGGACGTCGACGCCGGCTTGCCGCCGCCGGCGACCGGCAACGGCGGCAGCCTCGCCTACGTCATGTACACCTCCGGATCGACCGGCGTGCCCAAGGGCGTGCAGATCGAGCACCGCAGCATCCTGCGCCTGGTGTGCGGGGTGGACTATGTGCGGCTCGACGCCGACACCTGCTTCCTGCACGCCGCGCCGCTGGGCTTCGACGCCTCGACCCTGGAGCTGTGGGGACCGCTGCTCAACGGCGGCTGCTGCGCGATCCTCGACGCGCCCGTGCCCGACGCGGCCGCGCTCGGCAACGCCATCGCCACGCTCGGCGCCGACACGGCCTGGCTCACCGCGGCGCTGTTCAACGCCGTGGTCGACGAGGCTCCGCAGGCACTGCGCGGACTGCGCGCGCTGTACACCGGCGGCGAGGCGCTGTCGCCGGCGCACGTGCGCCGCGCGCAGCAGGCGTTGCCCGGCCTGCAGCTGCACAACGGCTACGGCCCCACCGAATGCACCACCTTCGCCACCACCCATGCGATCCCGCCGGGCCTGCCCGAGGACGCCACCGCGATCCCGATCGGCCGCGCGATCGCCGGGACCCGCCTGCGCGTGCTCGACGCGGCGATGCAGCCGGTCGCGATTGGCGTGGAAGGCGAGCTGTACCTCGGCGGCGACGGACTCGCGCGCGGCTACCTCGGGCGGCCGGAGCTGGACGCCGAACGCTTCCTGCCCGATCCCTTCCTGCCCGGCGCGCGCCTGTACCGCACCGGCGACCTGGTGCGCTGGCGCCCGGACGGCGCGCTCGACTTCCTCGGCCGCGCCGATCGCCAGCTGAAGATCCGCGGCTTCCGGATCGAGCCGGGCGAGATCGAGGCGGCACTCGCGCGCCAGCCCGGCGTGCGCGCCAGTGCCGTGGTCGCCGACGACGGTCCCGCCGGGCGCCGGCTGCTGGCCTATGTCGTCGGCGATGCGCCCGATCCGGCCGCGCTGCGCGCGGCGCTCGCCGCGGAACTGCCCGACTTCATGCTGCCGGCGGCGCTGGTGCCGATCGCGGCGCTGCCGCTGACCGCCAACGGCAAGCTCGATCGCGCCGCATTGCCGCGCCCGGCGCAGGCGCGTCCGGCACACCTGCAGCCGGCGCGGGCGCCGCGCGACGGACGCGAGGCGCAGGCCTGCGCCGCGTTCGCGCAGGTGCTGTCGCTGGATGCGGTGGGCGCCGACGACGCGTTCTTCGAGCTTGGCGGCGATTCGCTGTCGGCGCTGCGCCTGCTGGCGCTGCTGCGTCGGGAAGGCATCGCCGACCTGCGTCCGGCGCAGCTGTTCTCGGCGCCGACCCCCGCCGGCGTGGCGCGGCTGGCCGAGCATCGCGCCGGCGACGAGGCCGCGCCCTCGCCGCGCGCGCGCCGCGACGGCGGCCACGACGAACCGATCGCGATCGTCGGCATGGCCGGGCGCTTCCCCGGCGCGGACGACGTCGAGGCGTTCTGGCGCAACCTGTGCGAGGGTCGCGAATCGATCCGCCTGTTCACCCCCGGCGAACTCGACCCGTCGATCCCGGCGGCCCTGCGCGACGACCCGGACTACGTGCGTGCGCGCGGCGTGCTCGACGGCGTCGATCGCTTCGACGCGGCGTTCTTCGGCATCTCGCCGCTGGAGGCGCAGCTGACCGACCCGCAGCACCGGCACTTCCTCGAGTGTGCCTGGCACGCGCTCGAGCACGCCGGCGTGGTGCCGGAGGCGTTCGATGGCCGCATCGGCGTGTACGGCGGCATGTACAACGCCAGCTACCTCGAACACCACGTGCGCGCGCATCCCGAACTCGCCGCGCGCCTGGGCGCGCTGCCGGTGATGCTGGCCAACGAGAAGGACTACCTGGCCACGCGGGTGGCGTGGAAGCTCGGCCTGGACGGCCCGGCGGTGGGCGTGCACACCGCGTGCTCGACCTCGCTGGTGGCGACCAGCCTGGCGATCGACGCGCTGCGCGCCGGCCACTGCGACCTGGCGCTGGCCGGCGGCGTCGCCATCACCTGTCCGCCCGATGCGGGTTACCTGCACCAGGACGGCTCGATGGCCTCGCCCGATGGCCACACCCGCACCTTCGACGCCGGGGCGCGCGGCACCGTGTTCTCCGACGGCGTGGCGATCCTCGCGCTGCGCCGGCTGTCGGACGCGCAGGCCGCGGGCGACACCATCTACGCGCTGCTGCTGGGCGGCGCGGTCAACAACGACGGCGCCGACCGCGCCAGCTTCACCGCGCCCAATCCCGCCGGGCAGTCGGCGGTGGTGGCGATGGCGCACGATGCCGCGGGGATCGACGCGCGCGACATCGCCTACGTCGAAGCGCACGGCACCGCGACCCCGATCGGCGATCCGATCGAAGTCGAGGGCCTCAGCCGCGCGTTCCGCAGGCACACCGCCGACACCGGCTTCTGCGGCATCGGTTCGCTCAAGAGCAACGTCGGCCACATGGTCACCGCGGCCGGCGCCGCGGGCGTGATCAAGACCGCGCTGGCCCTGCATCGCGGATTGCGCCCGCCGACGATCAACTTCAGTCGTCCGAACCCGCAGATCGATTTCGCGGCCACCCCGTTCGTGCCGCAGGCGGCATTGCAGCCGTGGCCGCGCGGCGAGCGCCCGCGACTGGCCGGCGTGAGTGCGTTCGGCTTCGGCGGTACCAATGCCCACGTGGTGCTGCGCGAGGCGCCGGAGGTGGCGCCGTCGCCGCCGTCGCCGCGCGCGAGCGAGCTGCTGGTGCTGTCCGCGCGGACGCCGCAGGCGCTGGACGCGGCCTGCGCGCGGATGGCGGCGTTCCTCGCCGACGCCGGCCCGGGGGGTGGCGCCACGCTGCCGCTGGCCGACGTCGCGCACACGACCCGCACCGGCCGGCGCGCGTTCGTGCATCGCCGGCACGTGGTGGCGACCGACCATGCCGATGCGATCGCGAAGCTGTCCGAAGCCGCGGCCGGCGCGCGCGCCGGCGCGCCTTCGGGCGTGGCCTTCCTGTTCCCGGGGCAGGGCGCGCAGTACCCGGGCATGGGTGCCCGGCTGCATGCCGGGGAACCGGCGTTCCGCGAAGCCCACGACGCCTGCTGCGCGGTGCTCTCGCCGCTGCTGGGCGAGGACGCGCACGCGCGCCTGCTGCGCGACGACCCGCAGGCGCTGGTCGGCACCGCGATCGTGCAGCCGGCGCTGTTCGCGCTGGAATACTCGCTGGCGAAGCTGTGGATGGCGTGGGGCATCACGCCCACGGCGCTCGCCGGCCACAGCATCGGCGAGTTCGTCGCCGCGACCCTGGCCGGGGTGATGTCGCTGGACGACGCGCTCGCGCTGGTCGCGCTGCGCGGCCGGCTGATGCAGGCACGGCCGGCGGGCGCGATGCTGTCGGTGCGGCTGTCGGCCGACGCGGTCGCGGCCTGGCTCGAGGACGGCCTGGAACTGGCGGCGGAGAACGCGCCGGGGCTGTGCGTGGTCGCCGGTCCGCTGCCGCAGGTGGAGCGGCTGGAAGCGCGGCTGGCGGAGGCGGGGATCGTCGCGCGCCGCCTCGCCACCTCGCATGCGTTCCACTCGGCGATGATGCAGCCGGTGGTCGCACCGCTGCGCGAACGCCTCGACGCGATGCGCCTGGACGCGCCGCGGATCCCGATCGTGTCCACCGTCAGCGGCGACTGGCTGACCGCGGCGCAGGCACGCGATCCCGGCTACTGGTCCGAACACCTGCGCGTGCCGGTGCGGTTCGCGCCGGCCGCCGCGCGCCTGCTGGAAGACGGCTCGCGGGTGCTGCTGGAAGTCGGCCCGCGCGCCACCCTTGCCACGCTGGCGCGCCAGTGCGCCCCCGGTGGGCGTGCGCCGCAGCCGATCATCGCCAGCCTCGCCGATGCGCCCGCGCAGGAGTCACACGCGCTGGACGACGCGCTCGGCCGGCTGTGGACCCAGGGCGTCGCGCCGGACTGGCAGGCGCGGGTCGCCGGCGAAGGCCGGCGCAAGGTGCCGCTGCCGCTGTATCCGTTCGAGCGCCAGCGCCACTGGATCGACGCCGGGCAGGCGTCGGCCGCGCCGCTGCCGGCGCGCGATGCGGCGGCCGCCGCGCCGGCCGCCGAAGCCGCATCTGTCGAAGCCGCGTCTGTCGAAGCCGCATCTGTCGAAGCCGCGACCGTCGTGCCCGCGGTCGCGCAACCGGTCGCGGCGGACGGCGTGCTGCCGCGCCTGTTCGCGCTGGTGGAGGAAGTCTCGGGCGTCGAGATGACCGCCGCCGACGCCGCCACGCCGTGGCTGGAACTGGGCCTGGATTCGCTGGCGCTGACCCAGCTCGCGCTGCAGCTGCAGCGGGCGTTCGGGGTGAAGGTGTCGTTCCGCCAGGTGATGGAGCAGCACGGTTCGGCCGCGCTGCTCGCCGCCTTCCTGGAGGCGCAGGCCGCACCGGCGGGCACGACCGCCGCATCGCCAATCGCCGCCACGAGCGCCGCGTCCGCGCCCGCGTCCGCGCCGATGGCGGGCGAGGAAGGCGAGGGCCCGCAGCGCTACGACGTCAACAAGGCCTTCGGCGCGATCGCGCGCATCCACACCCGCCGCGACGCGCTCACCCCGCTGCAGCGCGCGCGCCTGGACGCGCTGGTCGCGCGCTACACCGCGCGCACCGCGAAATCCAAGGCCTACACCACCGAACACCGGCCGCACATGGCCGACCCGCGCGTGGTCAACGGCTTCCGCCCGCTGACCAAGGAGCTGGTGTACTCGATCGTGGTCGAACGCTCGCGTGGGTCGCGCGTGTGGGACATCGACGGCAACGAGTACATCGACGTGCTCAACGGCTTCGGCATGAACCTGTTCGGCTGGCAGCCGGACTTCCTGCGCGAAACCCTGCACGCGCGCATCGACCAGGGCTACGAGATCGGCCCGCAGCACGTCCTCGCCGGCGACGCCGCGCGCCTGTTCTGCGAGGTGGCCGGTACCGAGCGCGCCGCGTTCTGCAACACCGGCTCGGAAGCGGTGATGGGCGCGATGCGCATCGCGCGCACGGTGACCGGGCGCAGCACCATCGTGATGTTCAACGGCGCCTACCACGGCATCTTCGACGAGGTGATCGCGCGCGGCACCCGCAGCGGGCGCAGCGTGCCGGCCGCGCCGGGGATCCTGCCGGAGGCGACGCGCAACATCCTGGTGCTCGACTACGGCACCGAGGAGACGCTGCAGGTGCTGCGCGCGCGCGCGCACGAGCTGGCGGCGATCCTGGTCGAGCCGGTGCAGAGCCGGCGCCCCGACTTCCGCCCGGTGGAATTCCTGCGCGAACTGCGCACGCTCACCGAACAGTCGGGGGCGCTGCTGATCTTCGACGAAGTGGTCACCGGTTTCCGCGCGCACCCGCAGGGCGTGCAGGGCCTGTTCGGCATCCGCGCCGACATCGCCAGCTACGGCAAGGCGGTGGGCGGCGGCTTCCCGATCGGCGTGATCGCCGGCAAGCGCGCGTACATGGATGCCCTCGACGGCGGCCACTGGCAGTACGGCGACGATTCGGTGCCCGGCGTCGGCGTGACCTACTTCGCCGGCACCTTCGTGCGCCATCCGCTGGCGCTGGCGGCCACGCACGCCTCGCTGCAGCACTTCGCGGAGTGCGGGCCGGCGCTGCAGGCCGACCTCAACGCGCGCTGCGCGGAGATGGTGGCGCGCGTCAACGCGGCGATGGCCGAACTGGGCGCACCGTTCAAGCTGGTCACGTTCGCCTCGTGGTGGCGCAACGTGTTCACCGAAGACCTGCCCTACGGCGACCTGCTGTACGTGATGCTTCGCGACCGCGGCATCCACATCCTCGACAACTTCCCCTGCTTCCTGACCACCGCGCATTCGCGGGCCGACATCGACCGCATCGTCGAAGCCTACCGCGACGCGGCCGCGGAGATGATCGCCAGCGGCTTCTTCCCGGTACGGCGGCAGGCGCAGACCGAGGCGGGCGTGCGCCGGCTGCCGAGCACCGAGCCGCAGCGCGAGGTGTGGCTGGCCGACCGGCTCGGCCCGGAGGCCTCGCTGGCGTACAACGAATCGGTCTCGCTGCACCTGCGCGGCGCGCTCGACGTCGAGCGCCTGCGCGCGGCGGTGGCGGCGCTGCCGCG
The DNA here is from genome assembly GCA_020161335.1 of Pseudomonadota bacterium. Classification (GTDB taxonomy): domain Bacteria; phylum Pseudomonadota; class Gammaproteobacteria; order Xanthomonadales; family Xanthomonadaceae; genus Luteimonas. The sequence goes on along the minus strand of JAIUOJ010000009.1, from coordinate 5,806 downwards.
GCGCCACGACGCGCTGCGCGCCAGCTTCAGCGACGATGGCCTGTGGCTGTGCGTGCCCGAGGATGCCGCGCCACTCGACGTGCCGCTGCACGACGTCTCGGCGGCCGCGGACCCGCCCGCGGAACTCGCCGCGGTGGCCGCGCGCCACGTCAGCGAACCCTTCGACCTCGGCCGAGGCCCGCTGCTGCGCGCCGAGGTGCTCCGGCTCGCGCCGGACCACCACGTGCTGGTGCTGACCGGTCACCACATCGTGCTCGACGGCTGGTCGTTCTGGGTGCTGGTGAAGGACCTAGCCGCGGCCTGCCGCGACGGCGCGGCGTCCGCGACGGCGCCGTCGTTCGCCGATTACGCGCAGTCGCGCGCGCTGGGCGATGCGACGCCGGCGGACGACCTGGCGTGGTGGGCGTCGCGGTTCGCCGACGGCGGCCCGCTGCTCGACCTGCCGCTCGACCGGCCGCGCCCGGCGGCGCGCAGCCAGCGCTCCGCGCGCCACGACCACCGCCTGCCGGCCGCGCTGGTCGCGCAGCTGCGCGCGCTGGGCGCGGCCCGCGGCGCCAGCCTGTTCGCCACCCTGATCGCCGGCTTCTCGGCGCTGCTGCTGCGGCTGACCGGGCAGGAGGATGTCGTCGTCGGCATTCCGGCCGCGGGACAGGCGGCGGAGGAAGCGCTGCAGGGCCTCGTCGGCCACTGCGTGCACATGCTGCCACTGCGCCTGCAGCCGCACGCGGGTCAGCCGTTCACCGCGCTGCTGGACGACAGCCGTGGCGTGCTGCTGGATGCCTACGACCACCAGGCGATCACCTTCGGCCAGCTGCTGCGCGCGCTGCCGCTGGCGCGCGATCCGGCGCGGCTGCCGCTGATCAGCGTGATGTTCAACATCGACCAGGCGCTGGTGGCCGAGCACGCCGCGATCCCCGGGGTGGTGCTCGAACTGGCCGGCAACGCGCGCCGCTTCGAGACCTTCGAACTGTTCGTCAACGCGGTCGACCTCGGCGGCGACGGCATGCGCCTGGAGTGCCAGTACAACCGCGACCTGTTCGACGCCGCCACGATCGAACGCTGGATGGCGTGCTTCGAGCGGCTGCTGCAGGGCGCGCTGCACGATCCCTCGGCCGCGGTGGACGCGCTGCCGCTGCTGGGCGAGGCCGACCGCCGGCTGCTTGCGCAGTGGAACGACACCGCGGCGCCGTACCCGCACGCGCAGCGGATCGAGTCGCTGGTGCTCGCCCAGGCGCGGCGCTCGCCGCAGGCGGTGGCCGTGCGCTGCGGCGACGAGGCGATGGACTACGCCACGCTGGCGCGGCGCAGCGCGGGCGTGGCCCGCGCGCTGGCGCAGGCGGGCGTGGCTCGTGGCGACCGCGTCGGCCTGCTGCTGGAACGCGACCTGTCGCTGCTGCCGGCGCTGCTGGGCGTGCTGCGTGCCGGCGCCTGCTACGTGCCGCTGGATCCTTCGCTGCCCGCGGACCGCATCGCGTTCATGGCCACTGACGCCGGGCTGCGGCAGGTACTCGGCGACGCCGCGCTGCTGGCGCGCTTCGGCCCGGCGCTGGAGGGCGTCGACACCCTGTCGCTCGATGCGGTCGCGGCGGCCGGCGACGACGACGGCGTCGACCCGGCATCCGCTGCCGGCGCCGATGCCGACGACGATGCCTACGTGCTCTACACCTCCGGCTCCACCGGTCGCCCGAAGGGCGTGCGGGTGCGCCATCGCAACGTCGTCAACCTGATCGCGGCGATGCAGGCCGGCCCCGGGCTGGCCGCGGGCGAGTCGGTGCTGGCGATCACCACGCTGTCGTTCGACATCGCGGTGTGCGAACTGCTGCTGCCCCTCGTCGCGGGCGCGGGCATCGTGCTCGCCCGCCGCGAAGACGCCGCCGATCCGGCGCGCTTGCGCGCGCTGCTGGCGCGCCATCGCGTGGACGTGATGCAGGCCACCCCGGCGACCTGGCGCCTGCTGCTGGAGGCGGGCTGGGAGGGCGAGCCGCGCCTGCGCGCCTGGTGCGGCGGCGAAGCGCTGCCGGCCGACCTCGCCGCGGCGCTGCGCGCGCGCACCGCGGCGTTGTGGAACGTGTACGGCCCGACCGAGACCACGGTCTGGTCGACCTGCCATCGCGTCGACGACGACACCGCGCCGGTGCCGATCGGGCGGCCGCTGGCGAACACCCAGCTGCACGTGCTCGACGCGCGCCGGCAGCCGGTGCCGGTGGGCGTGGTCGGCGAGCTGTGCATCGGCGGCGCGGGCGTGGCGCGCGGCTACCTCGGCCGCGACGATCTCACCGCCGAGCGTTTCATCGAACTCGAAGGCGCCGGCCGCGTGTACCGCAGCGGCGACCTCGCGCGCTGGCGCAACGACGGCGTGATGGAGTGCCTCGGCCGGACCGACTTCCAGGTCAAGCTGCGCGGCTACCGGATCGAGCTGGGCGAGATCGAACAGGTGCTGCAGTCGCATCCGGGCGTGGCGCAGGCGGTGGTGGTGATGCATGCGCCGCGGCCGGGCGACCTGCGCCTGCTCGCCTATGTGGTGGCGCGCGAGGGCGCCGCACCCGACGAAGCGGCGCTGCGCGCGCACGCCGCGCAGCGGCTGCCCGAGTACATGGTGCCGCAGCGCTGCCTGCTGCTGCCGGTGCTGCCGCTCACCACCAGCGGCAAGGTCGATCGCAAGGCGCTGCCGCTGCCCGAACCGGCGACGACCGTTGCCGACGCGGATGAAGGCATCGACGACGCGCCGCGTTCGCCGCACGAGGCGCGGGTGGCCGCGCTGTTCCGCGAGCTGCTGGCGCTGCCGCGGGTGGCGCGCGACGCCGACTTCTTCTCCCTCGGCGGGCATTCGCTGCTGGCGGCGCAGCTGGCGGCCCGGCTCGGGCGCGAGCTGGACCGCGACGTGCCCCTGCGCAGCGTGTTCGACCATCCCAGCATCGCGCGGCTCGCGGCCTGGCTGGCCACGCACGACACCGCCGGCGCGACGGAGATCCCGAAGCGCGCGCCCGGCCTCGATGCGCCACTGTCGCTGATGCAGCAGCGCGTGTGGTACCTGGAGCAGCTGCACCCGGGACGCACGGTCTACCACGTGCCGTCCGCGCATCGGCTGAGTGGGCCGCTCGACCGCGATGCGCTCGAACGCGCGTTCGCGGCGCTGGTCGCGCGCCAGCCGGCGCTGCGCACGGTGATCGGCCAGCGCGACGGCGAACCGTACCAGCGCGTGCTGGATGCGGTCGACGGGCGCCTGCCGTTCGACGACCTGCGCGCGCTGCCGGCCGCGACGCGCGAGGACGCGCTGGCGCGGCGCATCGAGGACCAGGTGGCGCGGCCGTTCGACCTCGCCACCGGACCGCTGTTCCGCGCGCGCCTGTTCGCGCTCGACGACGACGAGCACGTGCTGTTCTTCATGGCCCACCACCTGGTGTGGGACGGCTGGTCGTTCGACCTGTTCTACGCCGAGATGGCGGCGCTGTACCCGGCGCTGCGCGACGGCACCGACCCCGGCCTGCCGCCGCTGGCGCTCGACTACGCCGACTTCTCGGCCTGGCACCGCGACTGGATGCAGGGTCCGGAGCTGGCGCGCCAGCTGGCGCACTGGCAGGCGCGGCTCGACGGCGCGCCGCGGGTGCTGGCGCTGCCGACCGACCTGGCGCGGCCGCCGCTGCAGAGCGGCGATGGCGATACCGCATGGCTGCGCGTGCCCGACGACGTCGCCGACGCGCTGCGCGCGCTGGCGCGGCGCGAGGGCAGCACCCTGTTCCACGTGCTGCTCTCGGCGTGGGCGCTGCTGCTGCACCAGGCCACCGGCCAGCGCGACCTCGTGGTCGGCACGCCGGTCCGCGGCCGCGGCGTGCCCGAGCTGGAGCCGGTGATGGGCTTCTTCGTCAACGCGCTGCCGCTGCGCCTGCAGGTCGATCCCGCGGCCGGGTTCGACGCGCTGCTGGCCTCGGTGCGGCGCGAGGCGGTGGACGCCTTCGGCTGCCAGGATGTGCCGTTCGAACACCTGGTGCGGGTGCTCGACAACCAGCGCGACACCAGCCGCTTCCCGATCTACCAGGCGTTCTTCTCGTACCAGGACGCGCGCCAGCGCCCGTGTCGCTGGGGCGGGCTGGCGCACGCCAACGTGCCGGTGTTCCAGCCGGCCGCGGCGCAGGACCTCGCCCTGTGGTTCCTCGACGGCGCCGACGGCCTGCTCGGCGGCCTCAACTTCAACACCGACATCCTGTTGCCGGCGACGGCACGGCGCCTGGGCGAGCGCTACCTCGCCCTGCTGGCGCGGCTGGCGGCGTCGCCGGCGCCGGCGGTGGCCGCGCTGCTGGCGCCGGGCGTGGACGAGGCCGCGTTGCTGGCGGACTGGAACGACACTGCACGCGCGCTGCCCGACGTCGAACTGTCCGCGTGCCTCGACACGGCGCTGGCCGCACGGGCGACGACCGTGGCGATCCGCCATCGCAACGAGGACGCCGACGCGGCCACGCTGTCGGCGATGGCCGAGCGCATCGCGGCGTCGCTGGCCGCGCGCGGGATCGGCGCGGGCGACGTGGTCGGCCTGCACCTGGCGCGCACGCCGGCGATGCTGGCGGCGCTGCTCGGCGTGCTGCGCAGCGGCGCGGCCTACCTGCCGCTCGACCCGGGTTTCCCGCCGGCGCGGCTGGCGTTCATGGCCGCCGACGCCGGCGCGCGCGTGGTGCTGGTGGACGCGGGCGTGCCGGACTGGCTGGCGCCGGAGCAGGCGCTCGCGCTCGACGTGGCGCTGGCCTGCGACGCGCCGTTCGCGGCGCGCGTGATCGACCCGCGGGCACCGGCCTACCTGATCTACACCTCCGGCTCGACCGGCCAGCCCAAGGGCGTGTGGGTGCCGCGGCGCGCGGTGCTCAACTTCCTGCTCGCGATGCGCGAAGCGCCGGGCCTCGCCGCGGGCGCGCGGCTGGCCGCGGTGACCACGCTGTCGTTCGACATCGCCGTGCTCGAACTGCTGCTGCCGCTGCTGTGCGGCGCCACGATCGTGCTGGTCGATCGCGACGACGCCAGCGATGGCGCCGTGCTGCGCGACCTGCTCGAACGCGAGCGCGTGGACGCGATGCAGGCCACGCCCTCCACCTGGCGCCTGTTGCTGGAGGCCGGCTGGCGTGGCGGTCCGCGCTTCAAGGCGCTGTGCGGCGGCGAGGCACTGCCACCCGACCTGGCCGAGGCGCTGCTGTCGCGCAGCGGCGAGCTGTGGAACCTGTACGGCCCGACCGAGACCACGGTGTGGTCGACCGCCGCGCAGATCCTGCCCGGGCTTGGCGCGATCGTGGTCGGGCGCCCGATCGCGAACACCCGCGTGCACGTGCTCGACGCGGACGGCGCGCCGGTGCCGATCGGCGTTGCCGGCGAGATCGTGATCGCCGGCGAGGGCGTCGCGCTGGGCTACCACGCGCGGCCCGAGCTCGATGGCGAACGCTTCGTGCCCGATCCCGACCAGCCCGGCGCGCGCATGTACCGCACCGGCGACCTCGGCCGCTGGCGTGGCGACGGCCAGCTGCAGCATCTCGGGCGCATGGACGGGCAGGTCAAGCTGCGCGGCCACCGGATCGAGACCGGCGAGATCGAAGCCGCGCTGGCGCGGCATCCCGACATCGCGCAGGCGGTGGTGGTGCTGGCCGCGCGCGACGGCGGCGACCCGCTGCTCGCGGCCTACGTCGTCGCCCGGCCCGGCGCCGCGCCGGAGCCGTCGGCGCTGCGCGCGCACCTGCGCGAACACCTGCCCGAGTACATGGTGCCGGGCGCCTGGCGCCTGCTCGAGCGGATCCCGGCCACGCCCAACGGCAAGGTCGACCGCAAGGCG
>JAIUOJ010000008.1 GCA_020161335.1 Pseudomonadota bacterium | reverse complement strand
ACCAGCCGCGACGAAATGGGATCGAACGTCAACGGGCAGGGCGGCGGCGCCAGCAGCGAAGACGTGAAGGCCGCGCAGTTCATGTCCAGGATGGCGCGCTATGCCGTGTACCAGACCATGCTGGCGGCGCAGAAGGCCTGGCAATCGGGCCAGTGCATCGACCTGCAGGTGCGCAGCGACCCGGCCAAGCGCACCGGCGCGAGGCCCAACACCGCCTACACCCTGTTCGCCGAACCGCGCGCGAAATCCGACGGCGCGCCCGCTGGCGGTACGGTCACCGCCACGTTGAATGGTGCGAGCCGGCTCAATCCGACCGGCAAGGTCAAGGCCGACGCCAAGTTCGACTACGCCAATCCCGAGAAGAAGGACGAGCGCGCCAGCATCGATCTCGAATCGCGCAGCAAGCGCGGCGTGGGTAAGGCGACGCTGGAATTCGATACCAAGCGGGCGTCATACGCGATCGAGTTCGCGCAGTGACCGGGTGGCGGTCGCGAACGGATGCGGGTCTGCGACGTGACCAGGCCCTTCACCGTCACCGCGTGCGGCGGCATGGCGACCGTCACGCACATCCCGCGCGATGACAAGGGGGGCACGTGGCGCTTCAACTTCCAGGGCGCCGGCGGCTTCGCCGACAGCACCGGAAGTTACACCCTGGCCGGGCCGGAGGAGGCCAAGACGGCCACCTATGTCAGCGGCAGGGTCTGCGGTCACGCCGGCGGTCGCACCGTCTGCGCGACCCCGAAGCCGAGCACCGTGACCTGGACCCGGATCGACGACTGCGGAGAATGACCATGCGCGACGAGTCCGACAACACGACGCGCAAGTGCGCGGCCGTCTCCGCTTGCGTGGTGGCATCGGTGCTGCTGGCCCTGGCGGCGTGTTCGCCCGGAGGCGATCGCGCATCCGCGGCGGGGCCGTCGTCCACGCCTGCGCCTGCAAGCGCCGCCACGCCGGCCACGGACGAGGCGCAGACATGCGCGCAGGATCCGCGCACCGATGAACACGACCGGCGGCCGCGCTGCGGCGGCATGGCGGCAGCGCCTGCACTACGCGCGTATCGCGTGGTCGGCGGCAGCGGCGATCCGGTCGACCAGGTCGTCTGCGACATCGAAAAGACCTTCGTGCTGGACGGGAAACTGTTCGGCGTGGAATTCAGCGGTGGCTTGGACGGCACCTACAAGTTCGTGCGCACGCCAGATGTTCCCGGCGTGCGCTGGACGGCCGGTGGGCGCTACCACATCGAGTTTCCGGATGGCATGGACAAGCCCGGCACGATGACCACCGAAGGCGGCGGCACCACCGCGGCCGGCGCCACGTCGCGTGCGACGAGCGGAGGCGAACGGTTCGTGCTGACGTCCGTCGAGGCCTGCAAGCCATGAGTCCCGCGGCATGGCCCATCGGCCGCGATGGCGCTCCCTCCGCGGCGTGGTCCCGGCCGGCACCTTCAGGATCCATGGAGGTCAATCGCCCGCATCCGACGTCGCCTCTTCTCGCGCACTCGTCCCATGAGCCCTACAGGAGAATCGCCATGCCCAGGCCTGTCGTCGCCACACTGCTCGTGCTGCTGCTCGCAATGGCGCCCGCTGCGAACGCGCAACGGTCGTCCTACCAGGTGTTCATGGACAACAACCGCATCATGATGGATCGCATCAACAGCGACATGGCGATGCGCAACATGTGCGAGGACTGGAAGCGCAAGGGCGACAAGGTGCCCGCGGGCTGCGCGGAGTACGCCTCGTCATCCGTGGCGCCGCAGCCTTCGCCGACGGCCACCCGCTTCAGCCCGGTGGCCGGCGATGCCTCGGTGAAGAACCTCGCCGACAGCCTCGGCGACACGCCGGAGGAGCGTGCGCAGATCCTGCAGCTGGCTGGCGCGGGCAAGGAGCTGTTCGCGCAAAAGTACAAGGGCAAGTGGGACAACACGATCGCCGGTGCAATGACCTTCTTCATCGTCTCCGCGCATATCGTCAGCACGGACCGGCAACCCACGGCGTCGGCCGAGGACAGGCTGTTCGCCGCGCTCAACGCCACGCTGGCGCAATCGGAGATCGCGCGCGCCTCGAACGCGGACAAGACGGCGTTGTACAACGTGCTGCTGGCCGGCGCCGGCTTGCCCCTGGTGATCTATGTGGACGGCAAGCAGACGGGTAATGCCGCGCAGGTCGAACAGGCCCGCACGATGGCCGCCGGCTTCAGCCGGACGTTCCTGGGCACCGACCTGCAGGCGTTGTCGGCGATGCTGGAAGCCGGCGGCCAGTAGCCAGCGGTGTCCGCCGATGGCGGCGGTCCGCGCAGGCCGGCGTTGTGCGCGGGGCCGCCACCAGTGAAGGGCGACAGATGCTCAGCGCAAACCGAGCTGGTGCGCCAGCACCTCGGCGGCGGCGCGGCTGGTTTCCTGCGGCAGCACGGCGTCGCGCAGCACCGGCAGGGCCTGTTGCAGCAGCGCGTTCGCTTCGGTGCGATCGCCGCGGTCGAAGCGGATGGCGGCAAGTTCGGCGCGTGCCGCCGCCAGGTCCACCGGCAGGGCGCCGGCGGCTTCAAGCTGCGTGATGGCCTTGCGCTGCGCGGTTTCGGCGCCGGCGAGGTCGCCGTTGTCGCGTGCGAACGAGGCTTGTGTGCGCAATGCATGGGTGAAGATCGGGTGCGCCTCCGGCACCAGCGCGGCCCAGCGCTGGCGGGCTTCCGCCAGCAGCGGCTCGCCGTGCGCCGGATCGTGCCGGTTGCGCGCCATCACCACCAGCTGCCAGGTGGTGAGGGCGTACTCGGCCGAATCCTCGCCGTCGAGCGCGCGTGCGCGCTCGCGCAGGGCCTGCATGCGCCGGACGGCGTCGTCGTGCTGGCCGGACAGCCCGAGGCTGCGCACGTAGTTGCGTTCCGTCATCCGGCGCTTGGCATCGTCGTCAGCCAGGCCGGCCTCATCGAGTTTCTGCAGCGCCTGCCGCCCCAGATCGACCGCCGTCGCGTAGTCACCCGCGCTTTCGTGCACGCTGGCGCGGTTGCTCAACGAAATCGCGCGTTCGGTGGGGCCTGAGGTGACGGCATTGCCCATCGTTTCGGCGTCAGTCACCGCCTGCATGGCTTCGCGGAACCGCCCCAGGTCGTTCAACGCGATGGCCAGCGTGTTCTGCAGTGCCGCCATGCGGCTGCCCCGGGGGCTGGTGGTCCTGGCCTGCAGCGCAATGGCGTTGCGGATGATCGGCTCCGCGGCGGCGGCATCGCCGAGTTTCAGCAGGGCTTCGGCCCGCGCGCGCATCAGATTGGCGCGCATCGGTGCCTCTGCCGGCACGCCGCTGCGGTCGGCAAAGGCGATGCCCTGCTCGGCGATCTCCAGCGAACGCTTGAACTCGCCGTTGAACGCCAGCATGCCCGACAGCAGTTGGCTGGCATTGATCACGGCATCGCGCGGGGGCGATTCCATGTCGCGCGCCAGCGCCAGCACCTGCATCCATTCCTGCTCGGCGCGCGCGTTGTCGCCGCTGCGGTAGTAGGCGGCGCCGAGCTGGTCGTGGATGTACAGCTGCTGGGCCGGATCGTCGGCGGCGAACCGCGTACGCAGGCTGGCCGCGCGCTGCGCCGCCGCCAATGCGTCCTGGCCGCGTTCCAGCACGCCCAGCGCACTGGAGTAGCTGTCCAGGTCGGCGGCCAGCGACAGTGCTTCCTCGCGCTCGGACGGCGCAACGGCGCGGAGCCCCTGTTCGAGCAGCTCGGCGGCGATGGTCGGCTCGCCGAGGGATTCGTACAGTCGTCCCAGCATGCGTTGCACCGGCTGCTTCACCTGCGGGTCGGCGGCGCGCCTGTCGAGTTCGACGCGCGCGCTGTCCAGCAGCTGGCGCACGCTGACGTCGGTCGACATCGCCTGTTCCGGCGACGCGGCGGCCAGGGTGTCGGCCAGGAACTGCAGTGACTCGCGCGTGCGTGCGCTTTCGCGGCGCGCTTCGTTCGCCTGCCACAGCGCGATGCCGGTGCCGGCGACCAGCGCCAGTGCGACTGCGCCGATCGAGGCCGCGAGCAGGCGGTTGCGACGCAGCCACAGCAGGGCGCGATCCGTGCGACCCAGTCCGGCGGCGTCCACCGGGCGATGGTCCAGCCAGCGCTGCAGGTCGGCCGCCAGTGCATCGGCGCTGGCGTAGCGCGCCTCGGGCTCGCGCCGCAGGCAGGTTTCGACGATGGCCGACAACCCGCCGCGCAGCGCCTTTGCCAGCGCCATGCCGTCGACCTCGCCGCGCAGCGCCGCCTGTTCACCGCTGGCCTGCGACGCGGCGCGGGTCAGCGGCTCGGGTTCGCGGTCGAGCAGCCGCAGCTGCCGGGGCAGCGGGGTGTCCCGGTCGAGCCCGAACGGGTGCGATCCCGACAGCAGCCGATGCAGGACCACGCCCAGCTGCCACAGGTCGGTGGCGGTGGTGATCGGCCCGGCATGCAGCTGCTCGGGCGACGCGTACTCCAGCGTGAGCGCGCGATCGCTGGTGGCGGTGGCGTCGCCGGCGTCGAGCTGCTTGGCGATGCCGAAGTCGAGCAGCTTGACCCGGCCTTCGCCGTCGACCAGCAGGTTGGATGGCTTCAAGTCGCGGTGGATGACCAGGTTGCGGTGGGCATGGGCCACGGCATCCAGCACCTGCGCGAACAGCTGCACGCGCTGGCGCAGGTCCAGCCGGTGCGCGTCGCACCACTGGTCGATCGGCACGCCGTCCACGCGCTCCATGACGAAGTAGGGATCGTCCTCCTCGCCGATGCCGCCATCGAGCAATGCGGCGATGTTGGGGTGGCGCAGGCCGGCCAGCAGCTGGCGTTCGCGCAGGAAGCGTTCGCGCGCGGCCGGGGAGTCGGCCACGGCGCGGATCAGCTTGAGCGCCGCCTGCTGGTGGTAGGCACCGTCGGCGCGTTCCACGGCGTACACCGCGCCCATGCCGCCGCGGCCGAGGATCGAGACCACCCGCCAGGCGCCGAACGACCGACCGAGCAGTTGGCCGGGGTCGCCATCCCCGTCCGCCGCGCCGCCCTGCGGCGACCAGGCGAAGACCGGGAAGGTCGCGTCGTCGTCGGTGTCCGCCGCCAGCATCGCCTCGAGCCTGGCGCGCAGCGCGTCGTTGCCTGCGCACAGGGCCTCCAGCCGGGCCTGGCGCTTGCCGGCCGGCAGGTCCACGACCTGTTCGAAGATCTCCAGCGCCCGCCGCCGCAGCGCATCGGTGTTGTTCATGGCGCCGTGTCCGCGGCCAGCAGCGCGCGCGCCTTGCGCAGGTCGCGGCGCACCGTGTAGTCGGGCAGTTCGAGCATCACCGCGATCTCCTCGACGTCGTAGCCGCCGAAGCAGCGCAGCTCAAGCACCTGGCCCATGCGCGGATCGATCTTTTGCAGGCACTCCAGCAGTTCGTCGACGACCAGCACGTCGATCGCGTCGGCCTGACCGGACGGCAACTGCTCGTGCAGCAGGGTGAGCGGGACCGGGGCCTCGTCGCCGCCGCGCTTGTCCGCCTTGCGCGCACGCGCGTCGTCCACCAGCACCTGGCGCATCGCCCGTGCCGACAGCGCCAGCAGGTGGCGGCGATCGTTCACCGCCAGCGCGCGGTCGCCTGCCAGCTTGAGGTAGGCCTCGTGCACCAGCGCCGTGGTTTCCAGCGGGCCATGCTCCCGGCGCAACTGGCGGTGCGCCACCTGCTTGAGCTCCTGGTAGATCGCCGCATAGGCGTCGTCGAGCGCGCGCTGGTCGCCCTCGCGTGCGCGCGCCAGAAGCTGCGTGACCGGTATCCCCCCCACCGCATCCGCGGCCATGCCTGCTGCCCCCGCGGGCCCCCGCGGCCCCGCCGCCGCGAGTGTGGCACAGGCCCGCGGCGACCGGACAGGCCGTGTACGAATCCGTGCCTGATTGCGCATTGCTTGTGGTGAGCCGGGATTGCGCCGGCCGACCACCGATCCGGGGAACCCGTCATGCGCAACCGCAACCTGATCCGCCGCCGGCCCGCGCCGGTCCTGTCCCTTCTGAGCCTGGCCCTGCTGGGGGCCTTGTCGATGCCAACCTGGGCAGGGGATGTCTGCGACACGGATGCCGCGGGCGAAAGCGGGCCCGCCGGCACTTCCGCGAGCGGGGTCTCCTCGGTCGCCTGTGGGGCTGGCAGTGCCAGCAACAGCGACTACAGCAGCCTGTACGGCATACAGAGCTACGTCATCGGCGACTACGCAAGCGCGTTCGGCTTCATGAGTTTCGCGGATGGCGACCACAGCGTGGCGATCGGTTACCAGAACAATGTCTGGGACGCCGGGGGCAACCTCGACAACGGGGTGTTCAGTGCAGCGCGCATCAACAGCGGGACATACAGCTCGGCCCTTGGCGTGATGAATGTCTCTGGTGGGGAAAACAGCAGTGCGATCGGCTATCGGAACTGGGCGCTTGCGCAGAACAGCAGTGCATTCGGTTACTCCGGACGTGCCGCGGGCCAGGGCAGCGTCGTGGTGTCTGGTTGGTTCGATCGCAACGGTAACGGCGTGGTAGACGTTGACCTTGACCTTGATGGCGACGGCGTCAACGAGTCTTCCAGCGAAACGTCTTCTTCCACCGGGCCAGGTGCCGTGGCCGTGGGCTCGGGCGTGGCCGCGACCGAGGCGCGTGCCAGCGCTGTCGGCGTCGACAACACCGCGAGCGGCACGTCAAGCAGCGCTGTGGGCTTCTCCAACACCGCGAGTGGTGCATCAAGCAGCGCTGTCGGCTTCTCCAACCGGGCGCTCGGTATCGACAGTACGGCGTACGGCAACGGAAATTTCGCCGGAGGCCTGGGCAGCAGTGCCATGGGTTGGGGCAATTTCGCCATCGCAGCGAACAGCAGCGCCTTCGGCTTCGACAGCCTGGCAACCGGCGTGTCCAGCAGTGCCTTCGGCCATCGCGCACGGGCCACGGGGCTGGGCAGCTTCGCGATCGGCTTCCACGCCCTGGCCAACGCCGACGGTGCGCTGGCGCTGGGTGGCTGGCTTGACTCGAACAGCGATGGGCTCGTCGCAACCGGCGAAACAAGTATTGCCAATGGCGTCAATTCGGTGGCGCTGGGCAATGGAGTGGTGGCCAACGGCATGCGCAGCACCGCGGTAGGCGTCCTGAGCGTGGCGAACGGGCAGGTGTCCACTGCCTTTGGCTACAACAATGCCGCGCAGGGGGACGCAGCCACGGCCGTCGGCTTGAGGAATGTCGCCAGCGGCACCTACAGCAGCGCCTTCGGCTACAACTCACAGGCAATCAACATCGGCAGCACCGCGATCGGCTACCAGGCGGTCGCGGACCGGAACTTCGCCGTTGCCGTGGGATCGGGCGCCGCGCCCCGGCAGATCATCCATGTCGCGGCCGGCACCGCCGACACCGATGCAGCCAACGTCGGCCAGTTGAACACGGTGATCGACTGGTTGGGCGGTGGCGCCGGCTTCAGCGGCGGGGTGTTCACCGCGCCTGCCTACGTCATCCAGGGCACGAGCTACGGCAGTGTCGGCGCGGCCTTCGACGCCGTGGACAGCCGGCTGACGGCATTGGCCAGCGGGAGCGGCGGTGCGCAGGGACCGGCCGGAGCCAGTGCTTACCAGGTGGCGGTGAACAACGGTTTCGTCGGCACCGAGCAGCAGTGGCTGGCCTCGCTGGTGGGTCCGCAGGGCGAGCAGGGCATCGCCGGCGCAACCGGTCCCCAGGGACCGGCGGGTCCAGCCGGGCCCGGCGCTGGCGACAGCCACTTCGTCGGCATCAATTCCGACGACAGCACCGCGATCAACTACGACGGCGAGGGCGCGAGCGGCGACAACGCGATGGCCCTGGGCGTGGGCAACACCGCCAGCGGCGACCAGAGCACCGCCGTCGGCATCCACAACACCGCCAGCGGCGACTGGAGCGGCGCGTACGGCGCGGTCAACGTGGCCAGCGGCACGTTCGCGCACGCGTTCGGCATCAACAACGAGGCGAGCGGCGTGTCGAGCATGGCCTTCGGCGACGACAATACCGCCAGCGGTGGCGGCGGCATCGCGGTGGGGCGCTACAACGTGGCCCAGGGCGGCAACAGCACCGCGATGGGATCCAACAACACCGCCAGCGGCGAGCAGAGCAGCGCCTTCGGCTTCGGCAACACCGCCAGCGGCAGCCAGAGTTCGGCGTTCGGCTACCAGTCGCAGGCGCTGGCCACCGGCAGCGTCGCCATCGGCCACGGCGCGGTCGCCGATCGCGACTACACGGTGTCCGTGGGCAGCGCCGGCAACGAGCGCCAGATCACCAACGTCGCCGCCGGCACCGCGGCCACCGATGCGGTGAACGTGGGCCAGATGACCCAGGCCGATACCCAGACCCTGAACCAGGCCAATGCCTACACCGACCAGCGCATTTCGCAGATCACGCTGGGCGGCTGGAACGACGACTTCAATACGTTGCGCAGCGACATGGATCTCCGCCTCGCGAAGACCGACCGCCGCATCGACCGGATCGGTGCGATGGGCGCGGCGATGACCCACATGGCGGTGAACGCGGCGAATGGCAGCTCCGACCGGGGCCGCGTTGCGGTCGGCTTCGGCGCGCAGGGCGGCGAGGGTGCGCTGTCGATCGGCTACGGCAGGCGCATCGGCGATCGAGGTTCGTTCTCGCTGGGCGCGAGCTTCAGCAGCGGCGAGTCCACCGTTGGCGGCGGCGTCGGCTTCGACCTGTAGCGCGACATCGCCATGTGCGGGGCACGGGACGGCGTGGGCGACCGCGTCGTTTCCGTTGGTCGGGTTGACGGGCCCTGGGCTGAGCGACCTTGACGGGTCCTTCCTTTCTCCGCTCGCGGGGGAAGGGGCTGAAGACGGATGGGGGCGTGCCGAAGACACGCAAACGCACCCTCATCCACCCCTTCGGGGCACCTTCTCCCGTGAAACGGGAGAAGGGACAGCCGCAAGTTGTCGATACCGCCTGGGAGCTGGCGCAGCCTGGCCCGCCAGCCGTGGCGGTCGGGCACGTGGCCGTACTGGATGTCGGTCAGTGCCTTGCGCAGCGCCATGGTCACCTCGCCGGGTGGCGTCCCGATGGCCGCCATGCGGCGCCACACGGCTCGGCCCGACGACCAGTCAGGCGCTGCGCCACGCAGTGCCCCCCTGACGGCCATCGGAACGCCATGCGACGTCTGCCATGCGTGTTGACAGGCCCTAGCGCAGCGCGTCCGCGTCGGCGTTGTCGCAATGCACGAACTGCACCGGCACGCCGTGTGCGCCGAGCACCGCGGCGAACTGCTTCTGGCGCATCTCGAACTGCGCGTGCATCCGCTGCAGGCGCTCGTCATCGTCGACGTCGCCGGCGTAGCGCGCGCGCCAGGCGGCCGGCGACAGCAGCGCGATCCGCGCTTCGCCGTCGGCGTAGCGCAGCAGCGGCTCGGGCGGCGCATCGAGCACGGCGTCGCCCGCGGGCGACAGCAGCGCCGTTTCGATCAGCGGCCACAGCGGCGCCAGGCCGAGGTGCCCGTACTGCAGCGACACCATCGCCGCGAGGTCGTGCACGGTGAGGTAGCGCGCGTGCTCGATGCGCGCGCCGAACGCCTCCTGCGCGAGCAGGGCGGTCCCGGCCTGCGCCATGCCGGCGTCGAGCAGCTTCGATTCGAAGGCGTCGCCCGCCGCGCGCGCGGCCTCCGGTGCGCCGCGCAGCAGGTACGGCACCACCCGCAGCGAGCCGCCCTTCAGCGTCGGATCGGCCACCAGCGGCAGCGGCACCTGGCCGTCGGCGTCGGCGCCGAAGGCGATCAGGCGCGGGGCGTCGCTGCCGCCGGGGGCACGCGCATGCAGTTCGGCCAGCCGGCGGTGCAGCGGCCAGCCGGGGCGCAGTGCCTCGGCCGGATCGAAGTGCGCCGCCGCCAGGCACAGGTCCAGCGCGCGTGCGTCCGGCACCAGCGCGCCGAGGTCGCGTCCGACCTGTTCGGCCAGCCGGGCGGCATCGGCCTGGCCGAGGGCGGCCTGCGCGGGTGCGTGGCCCGGCGCCAGCTCCAGCGCCAGCACGCCCGCCACGTCGTGCGCGGCCAGGCGCGCAATGTGATCGTCGTTCATCGGCCCATGCGCCACGGTACGTTAGAATCCACCGATTATGCCCGCCGCCGCGACTTGGCGGGCTCGCCCCGAGAGGATCCACGATGCTGCATGGTCGTTCCGTCGCCGTCCTGGGCGGCGTCCGCATTCCGTTCTGCCGCCAGAACACGGCGTATTCGGACGTCGGCAACCTCGGCATGTCGGTGCGCACGCTCGGCGCGCTGGTCGAGAAGTTCGGCCTGCACGGCCAGCAGCTTGGCGAAGTGGCGATGGGCGCGGTGATCAAGCACAGCAGCGACTGGAACCTCGGCCGCGAGGCCGCGCTGTCCTCCGGACTGTCGCCGCTCACACCCGGCATCACCCTGCAGCGCGCCTGCGGCACTTCGCTGGACAGCGTCAACCTGATCGCCACCAAGATCGCCACCGGCCAGATCGAGTCGGGCATCGGCGGCGGCTCCGACACCACCTCCGACGTGCCGATCGTGTACGGCAAGAGCCTGCGCCGACGCCTGCTGGCGGCGAATGCGGCCAAGACCACGAAGGACAAGCTGGCCGCGTTCAAGGGTTTCCGCCTGCGCGAGCTCAAGCCGGATTTCCCGGGCGTGGCCGAGCCGCGCACCGGCAAGTCGATGGGCGAGCACTGCGAGGACATGGCCAAGGAGTGGAACATCTCCCGAGATTCGCAGGACGAACTGGCGGTCGCCTCGCACCACAAGCTGGCCGCGGCGTACGACGCGGGCTTCTTCGACGACCTGGTGGTCAGCTTCCGTGGCGTCTCGCGCGACAACATCCTGCGCCCCGACACCTCGCTGGAAAAGCTGGCGACGCTGAAGCCGGCGTTCGACAAGACCTCCGGCCGCGGCACGCTCACCGCCGCCAACTCCACGCCGCTCACCGACGGCGCCGCCGCCTGCCTGCTGGCGAGCGACGACTGGGCGGCCGCGCACGGCCACGAAGTGCTGTGCTACCTGCGCGACGTGCAGGTGGCCGCGGTCGATTTCGTGCATGGCGAGGGCCTGCTGATGGCGCCGACCGTCGCCGTGCCGGAACTGCTGGCGCGCAACCACCTGACCCTGCAGGACTTCGACATCTACGAGATCCACGAGGCCTTCGCCGCGCAGGTGCTGTGCACGCTGCGCGCGTGGGAGAGTGAGGACTACTGCAAGGGCCGGCTGAAGCTGGACGCGCCGCTGGGCCGCATCGACCCGGCGAAGATCAACCCGGTCGGTTCGTCGCTGGCGGCCGGGCATCCCTTCGCCGCGACCGGTGCGCGCATCGTCGCCACCGCCGCCAAGCAGCTGAAGGCCCGCGGCGGCGGCCGTGCGCTGATCTCGATCTGCACCGCCGGCGGCATGGGCGTGGCGGCGATCCTGGAGCGCTGAGCCGGCGGTCGCCGCGCCGCGGCTACACCACGACCGGCGTCGTTTCGCGCCCCGCCTCGCCGAACACGCGCAGGTAGCGCGCAATCTCGTCCTTGTCGCCGGTGGCCTTGGCCGGGTTGTCGGACAGCTTCACCGCGGGGCGGCCGTCCGCCGCGGTGACCTTGCACACCAGCGAGATCGGGTCGAGGCCGTCGGCGGCGAAGGGCGCGCAGTCGCGGAAGTCGTTGGTCAGGTTGGTGCCCCAGCCGAAGCTCATGCGCACGCGGCCATGGAAGTGCGCATACGTCTTCTCGATCGAATCGACGTCCATGCCGTCGGAGAAGATCAGCAGCTTGTTCGCCGGGTCGCGGCCGCGTTCGCGCCACCAGCGGATCACCTGCTCGCCGGCCTCGACCGGTGGCAGGCTGTCGGGACGGAAGCCGGTCCAGTCGGCCACCCAGTCCGGTGCGTCGCGCAGGAACGCCGCCGTGCCGAAGGCGTCGGGCAGCACCACCAGCAGGTTGCCCGAATACAGCTCGCGCCAGTCCTCCAGCACGCGGTAGGGCGCGGCGCGCAGGGCGTCGTCGCCGTCGGCGAGCGCGGCCAGCACCATCGGCAGCTCGTGCGCATTGGTGCCGATCGCTTCCAGGTCGCTCTCCATCGCCAGCAGCACGTTCGAGGTGCCGATGAAGCGCGCACCCAGGCCTTCCTTCAGTGCTTCCACGCACCAGCGCTGCCACAGGAACGAGTGCCGCCGGCGCGTGCCGAAATCGCTCAGCACCAGGTCCGGCAGCGCCTGCAGGCGCTCCACCTTGCCCCACAGCTTCGCCTTCGCCCGCGCGTACAGCACGTCCAGCGCGAAGCGGTCGCGGCCCTGCAGCGCGGCGCGGCTGCGCAGTTCGTTGACGATCGCCAGCGCCGGGATCTCCCACAGCGTGGTCAGCATCCAGGGCCCGGGGAAGCGCAGCAGGTACTGGCCGTCCTGCTTCGACAATTCGTATTCCGGCAGCTGCGCGTCGGCCAGCCAGGCCAGGAAGTCGGGCGCGAACATCTGCTGCCGGCCATAGAACGTGTTGCCGGCCAGCCAGATCAGCTCGCGCCGGGTGAAGCGCAGGCTGCGCGCGTGGTCGAGCTGGGCGCGCAGTTCGGCTTCGGGGATGTCGTCGGCCAGGCGCACGGCGCGGTGGCGGTTGATCAGTTCGAACGTCGCCTGCACGTCCGGGTACCGTCGCCAGATCAGCTGCAGCATCAGCAGCTTGTAGAAGTCGGTGTCGAGCAGGCTGCGGATGATCGGGTCCAGCCGCCAGTTGTGGTCGTGGACGCGGGTGGCGAGGTCGGTACGGAGCACGACGGTCCTGGGGGAGGTGCGGGGTCGGCAGGCACCTTAGCGCACCGCGCGAAGGCCCGGCGTGGCGACCGGTAGAATGGCGGCATGTCCCTCCTGCAACTCCAGCGCGTCGACTACGGCGTCGGCGGCCCGCTGCTGCTCGAACACGTCGACCTGTCGATCGACGCCGGCGAGCGCGTATGCATCGTCGGCCGCAACGGCGCCGGCAAGTCGACGCTGATGAAGCTGATCGCCGGCGAGCTCAAGCCCGACGACGGCGAGCTGCGCCTGCAGTCGGGCACGGTGGTGGCGCGCATGGCGCAGGACGTGCCGCAGGACACGCATGGCACGGTGTTCGACGTGGTCGCGCACGGCCTGGGCGCACTCGGCGACCTGCTGGCGCGCTACCACCACGCGCTCGAGGCGGGCGACATGGTCGCGCTGGGCAAGGCGCAGGCCGAGGTCGAGGCGCAGCATGCCTGGGATCTCGATCGCCGCATCGCGCAGGTGATCGACCAGCTCGAGCTGCCGGGCGAGGCGGATTTCGCCGCGCTCTCGGGCGGCATGAAGCGGCGCGTGCTGCTGGGCCAGGCGCTGGTGCGCAAGCCGGACATCCTGCTGCTCGACGAGCCCACCAACCACCTCGACATCGAGGCGATCGCCTGGCTGGAAGGCTTCCTCAGGTCCTTCGCCGGCAGCCTGCTGTTCGTCACCCACGACCGCGGCTTCCTGCGCGCGCTGGCGACGCGCATCGTCGAGATCGATCGCGGGCAAGTCACCAGCTGGCCGGGCGACTACGACAACTACCTGCGCCGGCGCGAGGAACGCCTGCATGCGCAGGCGCAGGAAAATGCGCGCTTCGACAAGCTGCTGGCGCAGGAAGAAGTGTGGATCCGCCAGGGCATCAAGGCGCGCCGCACCCGCAACGAGGGCCGCGTGCGCGCGCTCAAGGCGATGCGCAACGCGCGCGCGCAGCGGCGCGAACTCGGCGGCAACGTGCGCATGGCCGCGGCGGAGGCACAGGCGTCCGGGCGCAAGGTGATCGAGGCCTCGCACGTGTCGCAGGCCTATGGCGGCCGCGTGCTGCTGGACGACGTGTCGACCACGATCCTGCGCGGCGATCGCGTCGGCATCATCGGGCCGAACGGATCGGGCAAGTCGACCCTGCTGAAGATCCTGCTCGGCGAGCTGCGGCCCGATGCCGGCACGGTCACGCTCGGCACCGGCCTGCAGGTGGCCTACTTCGACCAGCACCGCAGCCAGCTCGACGATCGCCTGACCGCACTGGAGAACGTCGCCGAGGGCCGCGAGTACGTCGAGATCAACGGCGCGCGCAAGCACGCCATAGGCTACCTGCAGGATTTCCTGTTCACGCCCGAACGTGCGCGCGCGCCGATCACGCGCCTGTCCGGCGGCGAGCGCAACCGCCTGCTGCTGGCCCGGCTGTTCGCGCAGCCGTCCAACCTGCTGGTGATGGACGAGCCGACCAACGACCTCGACGTCGAAACGCTGGAACTGCTGGAGGAACTGCTGGGCGAGTACGCCGGCACCCTGCTGCTGGTGAGCCACGACCGCGACTTCCTCGACAACGTGGTCACCAGCACCCTGGTGCTGGAAGGCGACGGCCGGCTGGGCGACTACGTCGGCGGTTACAGCGACTGGCAGCGCCAGCGCGCTGCGCAGGTGGAGCCGGCGGCGGACAAGGCCGGGGGGAAGGCATCGCCGCCGCCCGTGGCAGAGGTGGCCGTCGCGAAACGCAAGCTCAGCTACAAGGACGCGCGCGAACTCGAACAACTGCCCGCGCGCATCGAACAGCTCGAGGCCGACATCGCCGCGCGCACCGAGGCGATGCATGCGCCGGGCTTCTACCAGCAGGAGGGCGGTGCGATCGTCGCCGCCGGCGAGGCGCTGGTGCAGCTGCAGCAGGCCCTCGACGCCGCGTACGCGCGCTGGGAGGCGCTGGAGGCGGGCTAGGCCTGGGCGACATGCCTGTGATCCCGAGCGCAGCGAGGGATCTCTCCGTACGTGCAGCCGACCAGGCAGATCCCTCGCTGCGCTCGGGATGACAGGCAAAATCTGCCTGGCCGGCATGCGCAGCATTCGCGATCGCGCATGGCGTTCCGGAAGAACACCTACTCCGGCCACTCCCGGAACACCACGCAGACCGTGGTCGGATCGAGCATCGCGAACTCGCGCGTGCCCCAGGGACGCGCGATGACGCGCGGCAGGTTCGGATGCAGGCGTTCCGGCGCGCGCGCCGACAGTTCGCGGTGCACGGCGTCGATGTCGTCGGTCTCGATCGCCAGTTCCGGGCGATCCTTGGCCGCGTACTCGGGGCTTTCGACGATGTACGCCTTGGCGCCGTCGCGCGCGACCACCGCCAGCGTCGCATCCCGGTGCAGCACCTCGAAGCCGAGCGCGCCGACGAAGAAGTCGAGGCCATCCTGCAGGCGGTCGTAGAAGACCTTGGGGATCAGGTTGTTGAACGTCATGCGGTGCTTCCCGGGAATGCGTTGCCGAACATGGACACCACCACTGCCGCGGCGGTCATCGCCAGCAGCCCGATCGCGACCCGCAGGCCGAACGCGCGGCCGCCGCTGGCGAAGGCCACCACCGATTTCGCCAGGGCACTCGCCGCGAGCAGGCCCACCACCGCCCAGCGCGCGGCCTCGGCGTCGATGGTGCCGTCGCGGAACAGGGTGGCCACGGTGGCGGTGGCCGCCTGCAGTTCCGCCAGCGCGGTGAGGAAGGCGGTGGCCAGCGCGGCGCTCGGCCCGAGCCAGTGCGCGGCGAGCTGCGAGGCGAACATCACGCCGGCGATCAGGGCGGCGAAACCGACGGCCTGGCCGATGCGGAACATGCGCGCGTCGCTGTTGGGCGGCGGCGCATCGGCCTGCTCGCCGCGATGGAAGCCCAGCGTCGCGCCGGCCAGCAGCATCGCCGCGGCGGCGGCCAGTTCCAGCGCGATCTCGCGCAGCAATGCCGGCGCCACCGCGAGCAGGATCGGCACGAACAGGCTCAGCGAGGCGAGGTTGGCGAGCATGGTCGCGCCGACCGCGGCGTTGAGCAGCGCCGGCTGCGCCTTCGCGCTCTGGCCGAAGCCGGCGGTCGCCGCGGTCGACGACACGTAGCCGGAGAAGAAGCCGGACACCACCAGGCCCCAGCGGCTGCCGATCACGCGCAGCGCGACGTGGCCCAGCGCGCCGATCGCCATCACCAGCACCACCAGCTTCCACACGGTCGACAGGTTGATCGCGCCGTACGGGCCGATCGGTTCGTCCGGCAGCAGCGGCAGCACGATCAGCGCGAACGCGAGCAGGGTCAGGCCGTCGGCGATCTCGCGGTCGCTCACCAGTTCGCGGCTGAAGCGGTGCAGCTTCGACTTGGCCTGGATCAGGATCGCGACCACCACCGCCAGCGCGCCGGCCAGCCCCGGCGAGCGCATCGCCACCCCGCCCAGCAGCACGCTGCACAGCAGGGCGAGTTCGGCCGTCGTGCCGGCGTCGACCTGGCTGGTGCGCAGGTAGCTCAGCGCGGCGAAGCCGCCGATCAGCACCAGCACGGCGAGGAAGGCGGGCAGTCCGAGCCACAGCGCGACCGCGCCGGCCAGCGCGGCCAGGGTGTGCGTGCGCAGGCCCGCGGCGATGGCGGGATCGTCCTGCTTGCGCCGCTCGTAGAGCAGGCCGATCAACAGCCCGGCGCCCAGCGCGGTGGTCAGCGACAGGATCGGCAGGCCGTGGGGTTCGGGCATGCCGGCACTATGCCACGCGCGTCGCCAACCCCGGCGGCCGCCGCCGCGCGTTCGTGCTGGGGCCACCACCGCCATCCCAGAGGACGCCACCATGCTGCACGCCCGCCTTCCCCGCCGCTTGCCTGCCGTGCTGGCACTGGCCCTGCTCGCCGCCTGCGCGCAGTCGCCGCACGAGGCCGCCGAATCCGTGGGCAGCGACGCCGCCCCCGCGCCCGCGTCGCCGGCCGAGGCCGCCGCCGGCGCGGCGCGCCTGCAGTCCGACGCGGCGGCACCGGGCGACGACGCCGTCGTCCGTCCCGAGGCGCCGCCGTCGCCGCAGCAGATGGTGTCGGCCATCGCCAGCCAGGACGACCCGGCGCGCCGCTTCATCCGCACCGCGCAGGTGCAGTTCCAGGTCGATGATGTCTATCGCTCGGCGCTGGCGATCGAGGACCTCGTGGCTGCGCAGGGCGGGTTCGTGGTCGGCAACCGCATCCGCACCGACACCCTGCGCGTGCGGCGCCGGCCGATGGGCGAGGGCAAGCAACTGGAGCTCACCGAATACGTCACCCGCGGCGAGCTGAGCGTGCGCGTGCCCAGCGACCGCGCGCAGGCGTTCCTGCGCGAGCTGGCCGGGCAGATGCGCGTCCTCGACGGGCGCGACTTCAGCGCACACGACGCCCAGTTCGACCTGCTGCGCCAGCAGCTGGCCTACCAGCGCGGGCAGGCGCTGCAGGCGTCGCTGGGCGACGCGGTGCAGGCGGGCGATCGCCTCGACCGCAAGGCCGAGGCCTACGCGGCGCGCGCGCAAGCGCTGGCCGCGCGCGACGAGGCGCTGGTGGCGCAGCGCGAGTTCGAGGACCGGGTGGCCTTCGCGACGATCAGCCTGTCGCTGCAGCAGGCGCCGCAGGTGCGCAGCGCCGAGCGGGTGGATGTCGAGGCGGTGTTTGCGCAGCACAGCCCCGGCTTCTTCGCGCGCCTGGGCAGCGCGCTGGGCAGCGGCTGGTACGGCCTGCTCGACACGCTGGTGGCGCTCGCCCTGCTGTGGCCGCTGTGGCTGGCCGCAGCGGTGGCGGCCATCGCGCTGCGCAGCTGGCGTCGCGCGCACCGTGCGGTGAAGCCGGGCTGAGCTGAAACGGGCGGGGCGAGCAACCGGTGGCCTTGAGGTCCCTCGCCCTGCGGGCGCGGAGCGAGGGTCGTGGAGTCGCCGTGGTTCGGCGCCGGATGCCTGGCGCGAACCATGAAGCCCCTGGCTTTGCCGGGGGTCTTCAGTGGCGCAGGCGCGGGAAGCCGAATTCGTTGCGGTCCTCGACCACCGCCTCGTCCGCGATCTGCTGCTGCAGGTCGCGCACGCCCAGCGGCGTCACCGCCTCGCCGCGCAGCGCGCGCAGCGCATTGGCGTAGCACTGGCGCGCGCGCGCCTCGTCGCCGGCCTGCGCGTAGCCTTCGCCCAGCGCTTCCCAGGCGTCGCCGCCGCCGCCCTGGGCCAACGCGCGATGCAGCTGCGCCTCGGCCTGCGGCCACTGGCCATTCGCCGCCGCCAGGCGCGCCAGCGCCAACGGCAGCGCCGGGCTGGCCGGATGCGCCTGCTGCCAGCGCGCCACCACCGCGCGGCGTTCTTCGACGCGGCCGACCGGCAGCTGCGCGTAGTGCAGCGCGAGCGCGTCGTCCCAGCGCGCGTCCAGCGCCTGCTCCAGGGTTTTCAGCGCGGCCTCGTCCCAGCCGAAGGCCACCGCGCGGCTGGCGTAGGCGCGGGCAATGGCCGGGTCGCTGCGCAGCGCCCTGGGGATGCCGTCCCAGCGTTCGGCCAGCAGGTTGCCGTCAGCGGCATCGAGCAGCGCGGCTTGCGCCCACTGCCGTTCGCGTTCGGCCAGCGCGGCCTCGGGCCACGCCTGCTGCTGGCGCAGCGCGCCGAGCAGCCCGTAGGCCTGCGCGGCCTCGCCACTGGCGGCCAGCGCGTCGGCGCGCAACGCCAGTCCGCGTGGCGGCAGCGGTTGCGCGGCGGGGGCGTCGAGCACGGCCAACGCATCGGACGCGCGACCCTCGTCCAGCGCCAGCTGCGCCGCAGCGATCGCGCGCGTTGCCGGATGGCGTTCGCCGAAACCGTCGAGCTGGGCGCGGGCCGCGGCCTGGTCGCCGCGTGCGCGCGCCGCGCGGCTGGCGCCGATGCGCGCGGCGGCTTCGACGCGCTCGTCATCGGCGGCCTGCGCCAGCAGTTTCTCGGCGCGCGCGTAGTGGCCCTGGTGCAGGGCATCGAAACCGTCGTTGATGCGCGCGCGCGCGCGTTGGTCGCGATGCCGGCCCCAGGCGCGGAACGGCAGCGCCAGCAGGGTCCACAGCAACCACAGCACGAAGGCGATGGCGAACAGCACCGCCGCGCCCTTGAACACGGAGGTGGTGTAGTCGTAGCCGCGCCAGCGCACCAGCACGTAGCCCGGGTCGTGCGCGAGCAGCAGTTGCGCCAGCAGGGCGCCGGCCAGGGCCAGCGCGATCCACAGCAGCAGGTTGCGGAACAGGTTCATGGTCGGGCTCCTCTTCGTCGCGGCGACAGGGTCGCGCGGGCGATGTGGTCGCGGCGTGGACAGGCTGAACGCCTGATTTAAGCCGCGCCGCGAAGCGGCTTCGACTGGTTGAATGAATGGTTGGGCCTATTGGCCGTGCAACTGAACGCAGTAGTCATAGACCGTCCAATACGTAATTGTGCTCACATCTCCACCAGAACCCGTTTCTTCGCTGGCTTGCTGCTGAGGGTTGGCGACGCAGAAAACGCCTCCAGGATTGAGCACGCCGACATACTGCCGATCCTTTTGCCACTTCGGATCTACCACGAAGTATCCGCGCTCTGAGTAGTCGTATGTGCCAGATCGCTTGCGATAGGCGAAAGAGCCGAATGCATCGCCCTGTCCGGCCTTGTGAAGCCACCCCACTGGCAGTTGTTCCGAGGTAGAGCGAATCTGCGCGCTGAGTCGAGAACCATCTTCCCCGGACCATGAGTTGCCTTTCAAGGTGGGCGTGGCGACGCTCGCACAGCCGACCAGACTGATCAGCGAAAGAACGAAGAGTGGTCTTGGGGGTGTCACGGCAGGCTGAACACGCGCTCAGCCGGCGCTGCGCTGCTTGCGCAGTTGCTCCAGCGTGCTGCCCAGGGTGGGCAGCTCGACGGCCAGCGGCAGGTCGCCCAGCGTGCGCAGGGTCGCCTGCTGCGCGCTGCGCGCGGGCGAGGCCGGCCACAGGCGCTGGATCCAGCCGTCGGCGCGTGCCAGCGCGGCACGGTAGCCGTCGCGGTCGCGGCGTTCGATCGCGGCCTGGGCGAGGGTGAACTCCAGGCGCAGCGCGGCCAGCCCGGCGGCGCGATCGGCCGGTTCCACCGCCACTGCGCCGGCGCTGGGCCGCACTTCGATGATCCGGTCGAAGGCGCGTTCCCACCACGGCGCCTGGCCGTCGGCGGCGGCGGGTGCCTGCGCCGGCAGCGCCGGCAGGGCGGCGACGAAGGCTTCGAGCCTGCCGGCGGCGACGGCACGCGGATCGCCGCCGAGCGCGTCGAGCGCGGCGCGTTCCTGGGTCAGCGCCTGGCGCAGGTTGAGCCAGGCCGGATCGGCGACGCCGTCCAGCACCTGCGCCGCCAGCGCGTAGGCGCGGCGCGCGCCGTCGAGGTCGCCGGCCAGCAGCAGGCGTTGCTGGCCCTGCGCGAGCAGCAGTTCGACTTCGTCCAGGCGCAGCGCCTGCACGCCGCTGCGCGCCGGATCGGACAGCTTGTGCACGGTGTCCTCCACCAGCGCCGCGCGCTGGCCGAGGCCGAGCACTTCATCGCGCAGCAGGCGGTTGGTGGCTTCGGCCTGCTGCAGGCGCGCGGTCTGCGCGCGCTGGTCGCGGCGCAGCGCGTCGAGGCGTGCTTCCAGTGCGTCGGCGCGCAGCTGCTCGGCGCTGGCGACCTGCGCCTGGGTCGCGCGCCGGGCCTGCCACTGGTGCCAGCCCCACGCCGCCGCGCCCAGCAGCAGGACCGGCACCAGCAGCCAGGCCAGCGCGGAGGTGCGTCGGCGGGGCGGGTGGGGGGTGTCGACGGGCACGTTCATGTGCGGGAGCGGGATGCCGGGCTGCGCATGCTATCCGATGGCTGCGACCTGAGGGCGTTCAACGCGGCGCGACCGGCGGCGCGGCCACGGCCAGCAGCGAACGCGGGCGCGCGTCGGCGGCGACCACGACGTCGCCGAAGCCGTGGTCGCGCGCGAGGGTGGCGAGGCGTTCGCTGGCGGCGAGCACGCGCGCGCCGCGCAGGCGCGTCGCCGCGTCCGACGGCAGCGCCGCGAGCACGCCGAGCAGGGCCTCGCCGCTGCTCAGCGCCAGCAGCAGCGGGGTCGAGCCCAGCGTGCGCAGGCGCGCGACCGCGGCGGCCGCGGGCGACACCGGCACGCGCGCGTAGACATCGGCGCGCTGCAGCGTCGCGCCGCGCGCCTGCAGCGCCTGCGCGATCACGCCACGCCCGCCGGGCGCGGTGACGAGGGCGATCGTCCTGCCGCGCACGTCGCGCAGCGCGGGCAGGTCGAGCAGGCCTTCGCTGTCCATGCGCGCCGGCGCCTGCACGTCGTCGATGCCGGCGCCGACCGCGAGCCAGGCCTGCCCGCGGCGTGGACGCAGGGCCTGCAGCGCGGAAGTGGCGCGGACCGCGGCCGGGCTGGTGAACACCACCGTGTCGGCACGCAGCGCGTCGCGCAGCGCGCGGCGGGTCTCGGCGTCGTCGCGCGGCGCGATCCGCCAGGGCGACAGGGCCAGCGTGCGTGCGCCCAGCGTCGCGGCCGCGCGCCGCAGCGGCGCATGGCCGCCCACCGGGCGCAGCGAGATCACGTAGCATCCGTGCAGCTTCGGCGGGGCGGCATGCGGCGACATGACTCCAGCTTGGTGCCTCGCCATCCATGCCGCAAGCGCGCCCCTCCCATGCCGGTGCCCCATGATCGATCCCGACGACGACGCCCTGCGCGCGCTCGAAACCCAACTGCTGGCGATGCCGCCGGTGCGCGCGCTGCAGGTGCGCGTGGTCGGCTGCCTCGATGGCCGGCTGCGGCTCGCGGCGCCGCTGGCGGCGAACGTCAACGACAAGGGCACCGCGTTCGGCGGCAGCCTGGTGTCGCTGATGACCCTCGCCGCCTGGGGCCTGGTCACCCTGCGCCTGCAGCAGGCCGGCGTGCCGGCGGAGGTGTACGTCGCCGATACCGACGTGCGCTATCGCGCGCCGCTGCTCGCGGACCTGCACGCCGAGGCCTGGCTGGCCGACGGCGAGGACTGGGCGAGCTTTCTCGACACCCTGCGCGGCCGCGGTCGTGCCCGCGCGCGGCTGCTGTCGCAGGTGCTGCTGCCCGACGGTGGCGTCGCCACCGAGGCCAGCGCGCGCTACGCCGCGATCCGCAAGCCCGGCTGACCCGGCGGCCACCGCGGCGCGCTGCTAGCATGGCGCGTCCACAGCCCGGGGTGCCGTCGATGCGCGCATGGAAATCGATCCTGTTGGCCGGCCTGGCCGTGCTCGCACTCGCCGGCTGCGCCAGCACCGGCAAGCAGATGTCGGAACTGGAGCGCGCGCAGTACGCCTGGTCCGCGGCGATCCGCTGGGGCGATTTCGAAGGCGCCTGGAACCTGGTCGACCCGGCGTACCGCGACGCGCACCCCACCACCGACCTGCAGTTCGAGCGCTACAAGCAGGTACAGGTGTCGCACTACCGCGAACTGGCCAGCGAGCCGGGCGAGGCCGAGGCCCGCCGCGAGATCGAGATCGGCCTGATCAACCGCCACACCATGACCGAGCGCACCATGCGCTATCGCGAGCACTGGCGCTACGACGCCGCCGGCAAGACCTGGTGGATCACAGACGGCCTGCCGGACTTCTGGGCCGGCGAGTAGTCGCAGCGAGGGGCTGGGCATTCAACGATTGTCCCTTCCCCGCGTTGCGGGGGAAGAGGCCGAAGGCGGATGGGCGCGCGTCGCAGGCGCATGAAAATCGCGTTCGTCCGCCCCTTCGGGGCAGTTGCTCCCATGGAACGGGAGCAGGCCCGCATGGGGATGGGGGCCGTCCAGACGGTCCCCTGTGCGACAATCGCGCCCCGTTTTCTGCCGGATTCGCCCCGCCGTGGACTTCCAGGAACTGATGGCCTTCGCCGGCCGCCACCAGATGCTGTCGCTGATCTTCGCGGCCCTGACCGTCGGGATCGTCC
This sequence comes from Pseudomonadota bacterium, assembly GCA_020161335.1. GTDB lineage: Bacteria > Pseudomonadota > Gammaproteobacteria > Xanthomonadales > Xanthomonadaceae > Luteimonas. Next base: position 32,463 of record JAIUOJ010000008.1, on the reverse strand, counting down.
TGAACGAGTTCGCCGGCCTGTTCCGTGGCTTCAAGGTGCTGCGCCCGGCCGAGCTGACCGCGCTGGTCAACCGCGACAACGCGCTGGTGGTGGACCTGCGGCCCATCGCCGACTTCGACAAGGGCCACATCCCGGGATCCAAGAACGTGCAGATGAGCCAGTTCGACCCGGAGAACAAGAAGCTGGCCGCGGCCAAGGCGCTGCCGGTGGTGCTGGTGTGCAAGACCGGGCAGACCGCCGGCGATGCCGCCAAGCGGCTGAAGAAGGCCGGCTTCGAGCAGGTCTACGTGCTCGACGGCGGCATCGGCGGCTGGCAGCAGGCCGACCTGCCGTTGGCCAAGGGGCGCGGCTGAGCCTGAAATGCCATAATCGCCCTCTTTTCCGCATTCCGCCTGGAGCAGTCCCAAGATGTCCGAGCAAGCCCTCAACGGCGGCGCCGAGCCGGCGCAGGCCAACGGCCCGCAGTTCAGCGTCGAGAAGATCTACGTCAAGGACGTGTCCTTCGAGTCGCCGAAGACCCCGCACGTGTTCAACGAGCAGGTGCAGCCGCAGATCAACATGAACCTCAACCAGCGCGTGCAGCGCCTGGGCGACAACGTGTTCGAGGTGGTGCTGGGCATCAACCTGACCTGCACCGCCGGCGAAGGCGAGGGCAACTCGGTGTACGTGGTGGAAGTGCAGCAGGCGGGCGTGTTCGCGCTGGCCGGCTTCGAGCCGAACGTGCTCGACGCGCTGCTCGGCACCCAGTGCCCGAACGTGCTGTACCCGTACGCGCGCCAGCTGATCGGCGAGCTGATCCAGGCCGGCGGCTTCGCCCCGTTCCTGCTGCAGCCGATCAACTTCGACGCGCTGTACGCCGAAGGCCTGCGCCAGCGCCAGGCCCAGGGCGGCGGCGACCTGGCCAGCAGCGAGACGGTCGGCAACGCCTGAGCCATGGCCGGCACGACCGCGGCGGTCGCCGTCCTCGGCGCGGGCTCGTGGGGCACCGCGCTCGCCGCGCTGATCGCGCGGCATGGCGTCGCGACCACGCTGTGGGGCCGTGACGAAGCGGTGGTCGAGGCCATCGACCGCCGCCACGAGAATCCGCGCTACCTCCCCGGCATCCCGCTGCCGGACGCGCTGCGCGCCACCACCGACCTTGCCGCCGCCGTGCGCGGCGTCGATTTCGTGCTGGTGGTGGTGCCCTCGCACGCCTTCACCGAAACCCTGCGCGCGCTGGCGCCGCTGCGGCCTGCCGGCGCCGGCGTGGCCTGGGCGGCGAAGGGCTTCGAGCCGGGGTCCGGCCGCTTCCTGCACGAGGTCGCCGGCGAACTGCTCGGCGATGACGTGCCGCTGGCCGTGGTCACCGGCCCCTCGTTCGCCAAGGAGGTCGCGCAGGGCCTACCGACCGCGCTGACCGTGCAAGGGGACGACGCCGCCTTCGTGCAGCAGGTCGCCGACGCGCTGCACGGCCCGGAATTCCGCGCCTACACCGGCAACGACATGCGCGGTGCCGAACTCGGCGGCGCGATGAAGAACGTGCTGGCGGTCGCCACCGGCGTCGCCGACGGCATGGAACTGGGCCTCAACGCCCGCACCGGCCTGATCACCCGCGGCCTCAACGAGATGCTGCGGCTCAACGCCGCGATCGGCGGCCGTCCGGAAACCCTGATGGGCCTGGCCGGCCTGGGCGACCTGGTGCTGACCTGCACCGGCGACCTCTCGCGCAACCGCCGCCTCGGCCTCGCGCTCGGCCGCGGCAAGAGCGTGCAGGAGGCCGTGCGCGAGATCGGCCAGGTGGTCGAATCGGTGCAGACCGCCGACGAAGTGATGCGGCTGGCTGATCGCTACGGCCTGGAACTGCCGATCTCCAGCAACGTGCGCGACGTGCTGCACGGCGACATCACCCCGGCCGAGGGCCTCGCCCGCCTGATGGCGCGTGAGCGCAAGCCCGAATACCCGGACGCGCTGTTCGAGTAACTCGGCCCGAAACGCGCCGCGTTTGCCTGGCCGATGGCCGATTCCTTCCCCCGCACGGTCTCCGCCATTGCGGAAAAGCCAAACCGTTCCCTGCTCCCGCTCGTCACTTCTCCTGCTTGGAGAACAGCCCTGCCGTTCCCTGCTCCCGCTTGGTGGGAGCAGGGGGCGCGAAACGCCGGATGAGGGGCCCCCGCGCCCTGCGCTGCCCGCGGCACCTTCCCCGGCACCGCCCGCCGATCACACACCAAAAAAAGCCCGGCTGTTGCCAGCCGGGCCATGGTGCGACGTCGGGAGAGAGGGGGACGACGCCGCGTTGCACGCAGATATGGGGATCGCTCGTGCGGATTACCAGGTGAAGCGCGGGCCGACGAACCAGGCGGTGTCGCCGTCGCTGAACTTCACGTCGCCGCTGACGCCCCAGTTCTGGTTGAACTTCACGGTGGCGCCGAGGCGGCCGTAGAAGTCGCCGTCGACCTGGTCGCCGTCTTCGTAGCCGGCCAGCGCGTAGCCTTCCAGGCGGTTGGTGAGCGCGCCGCGGGCGCCGGCCTCGACGCTCCAGCCGTCGGCGTTGCCGAGGCTGCCGAAGTCGACCTTCTCGTAGGCGACGCGGGTCAGCAGGTCGGCGCGCGGCGAGATCTGGTGGTTGTAGCCCACGCCCAGGCGCCACTGGTCGAAATCGAGGCTGGTGTTGTCGATGTCCTGCTTGGCGTAATCGCCGAACACGTGGAAATTCGGGTGGAACGCGACCGAGCCGCGCGCGGCCCAGCCATCGGCGTCGGGCAGGCCGTCGCTGAGGTTGGTGGCGGTGTAGCCGGCTTCGACATAGTTGTACGACACCCCTTCGGCGGCCGAGGCTGCGAACGGCAGGGCGGCGGCGAGGGTCAGGGCAAGCAAGGAACGCTTCATCGGGGGACCTCTGTGGTTTCTCGTTGTATGGGCCGTCCCGGGAGGGGAGGGACCATCGCCGGTGGGCGATGGCTCCCGGGACCGGTGCGCGCATTCTCGGCCCGGGCCTGCAACCGGGCCTGAATACTGAACTCATCGGTTCAGGAACTTTTCCGGTTCGCTCCGGTCGCGGTGCGCGCCACGCACGCGTGTCCCCGGCAGCGACCGGTGGCTCAGCGGCCGCTGCCTCAGGCGCCGCCGGCGAAGCCCAGCTGGCGCCACGCCTCGAACGCGACCACGGCGACGGCGTTGGACAGGTTGAGGCTGCGGTTGCCGGGGCGCATCGGCAGGCGCAGGCGCTGGCCGTCGGGGATCGTGGCCAGCACCGCGTCGGGCAGGCCGCGGGTTTCCGGGCCGAACAGGAAGGCATCGCCTTCGGCATAGCGCGGTGCGTCGTAACGCACGCTGTTGCGCGTGCTCAGCGCGAACAGGCGTGGCGGCGCGATCGCCGTGAGCGCGGCCTCGAGCGAGTCATGCACCTGCAGCGTGGCGTACTCGTGGTAGTCCAGCCCGGCGCGGCGCAGGTTGCGGTCCTCGAGGTCGAAGCCCAGCGGCGCGATCAGGTGCAGGCGCGCGCCGGTGTTGGCGCACAGGCGGATGGCGTTGCCGGTGTTGGGCGGGATCTCGGGCTGGTAGAGCAGCAGGTCGAACACGGGCGGTGCGGGGCAACGGCGGTGGCGGCATTGTCGCGCAGCGATGGCGCGGCCCGTGTGCGTGCCAGCGCCGCCGTCACCAGGGGATCGATTCGCCCTGCCAGTCGAGGAAGCGGCCGCTGTCGCCCGGTTGCAGGCCCTCGGCCACGCGCAGCAGGCCGGCCACCGCCTGCGCCGGGTCGAGTTCGGCGTCGCTGCCGCCCATGTCGGTGCGGACCCAGCCCGGGCTGAGCGCGACGACCACGATGCCGCGCTCGGCCAGCGCCTGTGCCAGCAGCACCGTGGCCATGTTCAGCGCGGCCTTGCCGAGGTTGTAGCTGGGCGTGCCGAAGCGCGTGGTGAGCGCGATCGAGCCCAGCCGCGACGACAGGTTGACCACGCGCGCGCCATCGGCCAGCCACGGCGCCAGCGCCTGCGTGAGCAGCAGCGGGCCCGTGGCGTTGGTGCGGAAGCTGTCGTCGAAGTTGGCCGCGGACAGGTGTCCGAAGCGCTCGCCCGAATGCAGCACGCCGGCGTTGTTGACCAGCAGGTCGAGGCGGCTGGCGCCATCGTCGCCTTCGCCCAGCACCAGCGGCAGTTCGCGCGCCAGCTCGGCATGCGACTTCGGCTCGGCCACGTCCAGCGGCAGCACGTGCAGGCGGCCGGGATGCTCGCCGGCCAGCAGGTTCAGGGCGGTGGCCTTGCCCGGATGGCGACAGGCCGCGACCACGTGGCTGCCGGCGGTCAGCAGCTGGCGCACGAAGGCCAGGCCAAGGCCGCGGTTGGCGCCGGTGACGAGGGCATGGCGGAAGCGCATGCCGCCAGTGTGCGCCCGCACAGGTTCAGGTTTCGTCAGTCCGCGGGCAGGGCCCGGGACTTCCGGCCTGCGGCGCGGGCCCGGCCCACCGCTACACTTTCCGGTTCATCTCCACCCGAAAGGAATGCCCATGCCGATGCCCGCCGCTTCGTTCCGCCGTCCCGTGCGCCGTGCCCTGCTGTCCGCCGCGCTGGGGCTCGTCCTGGGGACCGGGTTCGTCGCCCTGCCCGCGGCCGCCGCCAACCAAGGCGAAGCCGCCGTCGACATCGCCTACGACACCTTCACCCTGCCCAACGGCCTGCGCGTGGTGGTGCACACCGACCGCAAGGCACCCATCGTGGCGGTGAACATCTGGTACCACGTGGGCAGCAAGGACGAGCCGGCCGGCCGCAGCGGCTTCGCGCACCTGTTCGAGCACCTGATGTTCCAGGCGTCGGAGAACCACAAGGGCGAGTTCTTCGACCCCTTCCGCGCCGTCGGCGCGACCGACCAGAACGGCACCACCAACACCGACCGCACCAACTATTTCCAGAACGTGCCGACCACCGCGCTCGACATGGCGCTGTGGATGGAGTCGGACCGCATGGGCCACCTGCTCGGCGCGGTCGACCAGGCCGCGCTCGACGAGCAGCGCGGCGTGGTCCAGAACGAGAAGCGCCAGGGCGAGAACCAGCCCTACGGCCAGGTCTGGGAAAAGCTGACGCGCGCGATGTACCCGGCCAGCCATCCCTACGGGCACAGCGTGATCGGCTCGATGAACGACCTCAACGCCGCCTCGCTGGACGACGTCAAGACCTGGTTCCGCACCTGGTACGGCCCGAACAACGCGGTGCTGGTGCTCGCCGGCGACATCGACCTGGCCACGGCGAAGGAGAAGGTGGCCAAGTACTTCGGCGACATCCCGGCCGGCCCGACCATGGCCCAGCCGGCGGTCGACGTGGCGCCGCGCGCCGCCAGCACCCGCGAGGTGATGCAGGACAAGGTGCCGCAGGCGCGCGTGTACCGCCTGTGGAACGTGCCTCAGACCGGCACCGTCGACATCGACCGGCTCAACGTGCTGGCCTTCGTGCTTGGCGGCAGCAAGTCCTCGCGCCTCGACGCGCGCCTGCTGCACGGCGACAAGCTGGTCGACAACATCAGCGCCGGCGCCTGGGCGTCGCAGCTCGGGTCCAACTTCGGCATCGTCGCCACCGTCAAGCAGGGCGTGGACCCGGCGAAGGTCGAGGCGATCATCGACGAGGAGATCCGCAAGCTGGTCGCCGAGGGCCCCAGCGCCGACGAACTGGACCGCGCCAAGACCGTGATCCGCGCCGGCTTCATCCGCGGCGTCGAGCGCATCGGCGGCTTCGGCGGCAAGGCCGACGTGCTGGCCGAGTGCACCGTGTACGAAAGCGACCCGGGCTGCTTCCGCACCGCGCTGGCCAACTACGCCGCGACCAGCGCCGACGACGTCAAGGCGGTCGGCGCGAAATGGCTGGGCGCCGGCAGCCACACCCTGGTGGTCGAGCCGGGCGAGCGCACGCCGCTGGCCGAGGCGCCGGCGGCGACGCCGAAGCCGTTCACCCCGCCGAAGGCCGACGCGAAGTACACCACCACGCCCGGCACGGTCGACCGCAGCCTCGGCGTGCCCCAGACCACCAGCTTCCCCGAGCTGAAGTTCCCCGAGCTGCAGCGCGCCACGCTGAAGAACGGCAGCGCCCTGATCCTGGCCGAGCGCCACGACATCCCGGTGGTGCAGGTGAGCTACGAGTTCAACGGCGGCTACAGCGCCGACCGCGGCGACCGCACCGGCCTGGCCAGCTTCACCATGGGCATCCTCGACGAGGGCGCCGGTGGCGTCGGCTCGCTCGAGTTCGCCAACAAGGCCGAGGCGCTGGGCGCGAACCTGGGCGCGGGCGCGTCGCTGGACGGCGGCAACGCCTACCTCTCGGCGCTGAAGGAGAACCTCGATCCGTCGCTGGCGCTGTTCGCCGACATGCTGCGCCGGCCGAACTTCGACCAGGCCGAGGTCGACCGCATCAAGGCCAGCTGGATCGCCGGCATCAAGCAAGAGAAGGCGCAGCCGCAGGCGCTGGCCGCACGCGTCGTGCCGGGCCTGCTGTACGGCGCCGGCCATCCCTACGCCGCGCCGGCCACCGGCAGCGGCGACGAGGCCTCGATCGCCGCGCTCACCCGCGACGACCTGGTCGCGTTCCACCGCGAATGGGTGCGCCCGGAGAGCGCCACCGTCATCGTCGTCGGCGACACCACGCTGGCCGAGATCGTGCCCCTGCTCAATCGCCACCTCGGCGACTGGAAGGGCACGGGCAAGGCGCGCGCGCCGGTGGCCGTGCCCGAGGTGGCGCTGCCGTCGTCGCCGCGCGTGTTCCTGATCGACCAGCCCGGCGCCGTGCAGGCCAACCTCTATGCCGCGCAGCTGGCCCCGTCGACCAAGGACGCCGGCGCGACCGCGCTGGAGATGGCGAACGGGGTGATCGGCGGCGATTTCACCGCGCGCCTCAACATGAACCTGCGCGAGGACAAGCACTGGTCGTACGGCGCCCGCAGCGCGCTCGGCGGCGCGCTGGGCCAGCGCCGCTGGACCGCGTCGGCGCCGGTGCAGATCGACAAGACCGGCGAGTCGATCACCGAGATGCGCCGCGAGATCGCCGAGTTCGCCAGCGGCGAGCGGCCGGCGACCGAAGCCGAGGTGACCCGCGTCAAGAACATCCAAACGCTGAGCCTGCCCGGCGCCTACGAGACCGCCTGGTCGGTGATGTCGACCATCGGCGGCATCGTCCGCTACGGCCGGCCCGACGACTACGTGTTCAAGCGCAAGGCCGAGGTCGAGGCGATGACCCCGGCGCAGGTGGCCGAAGCGGCGAAGACCATCGCCCCGGGCGCGCTGACCTGGATCGTGGTCGGCGACCTCAAGCAGACCGAGGCGCCGGTGCGCGCCCTGAACCTGGGCGAGGTGAAGGTGCTCGACGCGGACGGGAACGCCGTCGGCGAGTGATCGCCCGCGGCCGTTGCCGAGGATGAACGGCGCGCCACACGCACCGCGCGTCGCCATCCGCCGCCCATCGATGCCCGCCACAATGGCGGGCATCGTGCCTTCAGCCTGAGGAGATCCCGATGCGCCCGTTCCGAATCGCGCTGGTCGTCCCGTTTGCCCTGGCCGCCTCCGCCTGCACCTGGGTGCACATGGCCCCCGGCGCCAGCGCGGTGAAGGTCGTGTCCGCCGCCCCCACCGGCTGCGAGAAGCGCGGCGAGGTCGAGGTGTCGGTCAAGCACAACCTCGCCTTCATCGAGCGCAACGCGCTCAAGGTCCGCGACGAGCTGGAGACGCTCGCCCGCAACGAGGCGCCCGGGCTGCAGGCCAACACCATCCACCCGCTCGGCGAGCCGTCGGGCGGCAGCCAGCGCTTCGCGGCCTGGCGCTGCGGGCGCTGACGAGGCAAGCAGCCTCGTCGCCCGCCGTTCGTGGCGCGCGGCGGCGCGTTCGGCAGCGGCGGGTCCGCACGCGCGATGTGGCGCGGCGCTGCGGGCGCTGACGACAGGCCAGGCGCCGCCTCCCGCCCTCGACGCCGCTGGACTCGCCCCCTTCTCCGCCAGCGGGACGGGTCGGAGGTGGGGCGTGCCTCGCGGCAGGCGTGCGGGCCCGCATTCCCGCCGTCGCCCGCCGGTGCCGCGCCCCCGGCCCCCGGGCCATTTCATGCGTCCGCGGGCGGAAGCCGGTACCCTATGCGGCTCCCTCCGTTGCCACCGGCGCCCGCCCATGCTCTTCCAACACGTCGCCATCGCCGGCCTCGCCCACATCGACGCGCCGCGCCGGCTCTCCTCCCAGGAGATCAACGCCCGGCTCAAGCCGACCCTGGACCGCCTCGGGATCAAGACCGACGTGCTCGGCGAGATCGCCGGCATCCACTCGCGCTACCTGTGGGAAGAGGGCGTGCAGGCGTCCGAAGTGGCCACCCTGGCCGGCGTGAAGGCGCTGGCCGACGCCGGCATCGACCCCGACAAGGTCGGCCTGCTGGTCAACACCTCGGTCAGCCGCGACTACCTGGAGCCGTCCACGGCCAGCATCGTCTCCGGCAACCTCGGCCTGCCCGACACCTGCCAGAACTTCGACGTGGCCAATGCCTGCCTGGCCTTCATCAACGGCATGGACATCGCCAGCCGCATGATCGAGCGCGGCGAGATCGACTACGCCCTGATCGTCGACGGCGAAACCGCCAACCTCGCCTACGAAAAGACCATGGAGCGCCTGGCCCGCGCCGACGCCACCGAGGAGCAGTTCCGCAACGAACTGGCCACGCTCACCCTCGGCTCCGGTGCCGCCGCCATGGTGCTGGCCCGCGCCGAACTCGCCCCGGGCGCGCCGCGCTACAAGGGTGGCGTGACCCGCGCCGCGACCGAGTGGAACAAGCTGTGCCGCGGCAACCTCGACGGCATGATCACCGACACCCGCATGCTGCTGATCGAGGGCATCAAGCTGTCGCAGAAGACCTTCGGCGCCGCCAAGCAGGCGCTGGGCTGGGTGGTGGAGGAACTGGACCAGTTCGTCATCCACCAGGTCAGCAAGGTGCACACCGCCGCCTTCACCAAGGCGATCGGCATCGATCCCAAGAAGGTCATGACCATCTTCGGCGAACACGGCAACATCGGCCCGGCCTCGGTGCCGATCGTGCTCAGCAAGCTGCGCGAGATGGGCCGCCTGAAGAAGGGCGACCGCGTGGCCCTGCTCGGGATCGGTTCCGGCCTGAACTGCTCGATGGCGGAAGTGGTCTGGTAAGCCGCCACCGCCGCCGCTGACGATTCGCGAGGGCCGGCCCGTCCGGCCCTCGTCGTGTCCGGTGGCCGTGCTTGTCGATCGGCGAGCTTTCCTTGTCCAGCCCCTCTGGAACCTTAGGAAAAAAACGCTATCAATCTTTCCTTGTGCTGTCGTTCCTGCCTGGCAGGGAAAGCTTGACGATGCCCGAAAGAGTCACCGGCCATGACGGACGTCCCCGGCACACTCGCCGGTAGCCGCTACCAGGCCAGCCTCAATTCGCCCCGCAGCACTTCTTGTACTTCTTGCCGCTGCCGCAGGGGCAGGCCTCGTTGCGGCCGGGGACGGCGTCGCGCTGGATTGGCGTGCGCGGGGTGAGGGCATCGACGCGGTGCGCGTTGAGGTCGGCCAGCATCCCCGGCAGCGAGGACACGATTGCCAGCCGCTCCTGGTAGCCGACCGGGGTCGCCGGCGCGGTGGGGTCGTCCGGGTTGATGGCCTCGCCGCTGGCCAGCCGGTCGAGGTGGTCGAAGATCTCCTCGATCCAGTCGTTGTCGTCCAGCCAGCGGTCCCAGGCGTCCTCGCGCAGCGACACGGCGGTGAAGAAGCCCAGCGCCCAGTCCTGGCCGACGTCGAGTTCGTCCTCGTGCAGGGCTTCCTCGCCGGTCAGTTCGGGGTCTTCGGGCAGCCACATCAGGGGCGCGAGGTGGTCGGGCAGGGTGTCGCCGTCGTGGCGCACGCGGGCGCTGGCCATGTTCCAGTGGCCGGCCAGCAGCTGGCGCACCTGCGCGGCCTCGGTCCCGTCGTCCCAGCGCGGCGGCTTACCGCCCCAGACCACGGGCTCCCATTCGGCCTGTGCCACCGGCTCGGGCGAGACGACCAGCGCCGACAGGAAGCCATCCAGTGCCTCGAGGTTGAAGCCCTTGAAGGGCACCGCGCGCTGTTCCAGCAGTTCGGACAGGCGCTCGATCTGGTCGTCGTCGAGGTGGGGCGGGGCGGGGTTCTGGGAGGACATGGCATGCGCCGGCGATGGGGTGCGCGCATGGTAGTCCCAGTCGGCCAGCCGCCGGGCGGCCCGGCGCGCCGGCGCCCTTGCTTGCCGCGCCCGCCCGCGCGGCGGATGCGACATGTGCCACGAGTGTCAACGGGCCCTAGTCGGCGGCCACGCTCACCGTCTCGATCAGCGACTGCAGTTCCTCCTCGAGCCGGCTGATGCGTTCGGACAACTGCACGGTCGCGTCCGGGCCGAGGTGGACCAGGCCGTCGAACAGCTCCGACAGCTTGAGCAGGCGCGCGCGGTGGTCGCGCACGTCCTGGCGCGCGCGACGGGCGAGCAGGTCGCCGAGCTCGGGCAGGGCCGCGCTGCGCCGGTAGTGCTCGCGCAGCATCAGGTGCAGGCGCCCGGCGATGCGCAGGTCGGTCCGCGACCACGGCGTGCTGCTGCCGCGCACCGTCTCGTGCCAGGCGGCGAAGCTGGCGCGCGGGCCGATGTGCTGGCCGTCGTCGCTGACCACGAAGGGTTCATCCGGGCGGCCGGCCCAGCGCACGTCCTCCACCTGTTCGCAGCGGAAGAACAGCAGCCACTCGTCCCGGCCCGGATCGAGCGGCAGCGCGAGCACGCCGGCGATGCCGTCGGCGGCGTCCGGCGACGGGCTCCAGTCGAGGCTGGCGTCGGTGCAGGCCACGCCGGAGGCCTGGGCGCCGCGGTGCAGCCAGGCCAGCAGGTCGTGCTTGCGTTCCGGCGGCGGCGTGCGGCCGGCGCCGTGCCAGTGCCCGGACTGGAGCAGGGCGATGCCGTCGCAATCCACGGCGCGGCGCAGCAGGTCGAGTTCGGACGCGAGCGCCAGGCGCGCGTCGCTGGCGCTGTCCAGGCGCACGGCCAGGGTGTCGCGCACGGCGCGCGCGCCGTCCTCCAGCACCGTCGCGTCGTGCTGCTCGCGCGCCGCGATCCGCATCGACACGAACAACCCGAACAGGTCCGCGGCCGCGCGAACCGCGGGCGGCAGCTGGCGCACGCTGCGGTGGTGGCAGGCGATCAGTCCCCACAGGCGGCCGCCGGAAATGATCGAGATCGACATCGACGCCGCCACGCCCATGTTCGCCAGGTACTGCAGGTGCACCGGCGACACGCTGCGCAGCATCACCTGGCCCAGGTCGAGCGGCTCGCCGCGGGCGGTGTGCGCGGGCAGCACCGGCACCGGCGCGTACTGCGCGTCGGGGATCTCGCGGATGCGGTTGCGCAGGTACAGCCGGCGCGCCTGCTCGGGAATGTCGGACGCCGGATAGCGCAGGCCGAGGTAGGCCGGCAGCGCGGTGTCGCGCGACTCGGCCACCACCTCGCCGGAATCGTCGTGGCGGAAGCGGTACACCATCACCCGGTCGTAGCCGGTCAACTGGCGCACCTGCTCGGCGACGCGCTGGTGGAAATCGGCGGCGTGGCCGCTGCCGGCGACGCGCGCGATCATCGCCTGCGCCATCACCGTGGGCGAGCGGTCGCCCACGCCGCGCGGCTGCGGCTCGATCTCGATGTGCGCCAGGCCCGCGCCCACGTGCACGCTGACGTCGCACAGGGTGGCCAGCGGACCGATGTTCGCGACCACCGCGCGCTGCGGCGGCGTGTCCGGCTCGCCGAAGCCGAGGGTCTCGGCGATCGCCTGGATCACGTTGTCGTCGAAGAACTCGCGCAGCGGCCGCTGCAGCATCGCGTCGGGGGCGGCACCCGACAGCGCTTCGACATTGGCCGAGACGTGCTGGATCGTCCAGTCGGGCAATCGGCAGCTGACCAGGACGCCGTGGGGCTGGATCGCGCCGGACTGGTGGATCGGTTCGCGGGCGCAGGTCTGCAGCGCGTGTTCGAGCACGGAAGCGGGAATCAATCGGAAGCCTTCAGGGAGTGTCGGTTGAAAGGGCGTCGAAGCTGCGCGCGAAGCACGCGCGGACGTGGGCGAACGCATCGCGCGCGCCGGACGCGACGCTGGCGCGGCGACGGGCGTCGCCCTCGTCGAGGGCGGCCAGGCGTGGCTGCAGGCGCGACCAGTCCTCGCCGGCCGCGTGGTGTGCGAGGAAGGCCGCGCCGCGCATGTCGTCCAGTCCGAGCCGCGCCACCGCGCGCAGCAGCACCCGCGCGCCGAGGCTGCTGCCGGCCAGCACGTATTCCCAGCCGAGGCGGCGGGCGTCGTCCAGCAGCGCGCGGCGCGGGCGGCGGGTCGGCATCGGCGGCACGCCGAGCGCGGCCAGGTCGGCGGCGAGCCACGACGAGGCGCGCGGCCCGTGGCCCGTGGCGACTTCGCAGTCGGCGGTGAAGCGGTGCATGCCCAGCAGGTAGCGGCGGTAGGTCTGCGCCGAGTCGATGCCGTCCGGGAACAGGCCGTCGACCTGGGCGTGCAGGTCGGCGGTCGCGGCGCGCAGCCAGGCGTGCGACGCCCCTGCCCGCGCCGGCGTGGCGGGCGGGACGGGGGCGGTGCGGGGAGTGGCGTCCTTGCCGAGCGCGGATGCGTTCGAGGCCATGCAGGCAGGATAGCCAACGCGCGCGCCCTGCCACACGCGCCTGCATTCAGGTAGCTGAGCGGTTCGGGCTTGTGAAGGCCGCGGTTACACTAGGGCCTTCACGAACCTGTCCCGAACGGCGTGCAATTCCCCGACTACGACTTCGCCGCGCACCATGTCGAGGTGCGGCCCGGCATTCGCATGCATTACCTCGACGAGGGCCCGCGTGATGGCGAGGTGATCGTCGCACTGCACGGCAATCCGTCGTGGAGCTATTACTGGCGGCACCTGGTGCGCGGCCTGCGTGACCCGGCGTTGGGCCAGGCCTATCGCGTGATCGTGCCCGACCACGTCGGCATGGGCCTGTCGGACAAGCCCGACGACGACGTGAACGCCTTGCCGCGCTACGACTACACCCTGCAGTCGCGCGTCGACGACCTCGCCGCGCTGCTCGCGCACCTGGGTATCGACGGGCCGATCACGCTCGCGGTGCACGACTGGGGCGGCATGATCGGGTTCGGCTGGGCCCTGTCGCACGCGGCGCAGGTGCGGCGACTGGTCGTCACCAACACCGCCGCGTTCCCGATGCCGGCGGGCAAGCCGATGCCGTGGCAGATCGCGCTCGGACGCGACTTCCACGTTGGCGAACTGGTGATCCGCGGCTTCAATGCCTTCTCGGGCGGCGCATCGTATTTCGGCGTCGAACGCAGGATGCCGCGCGACGTGCGCCGCGCCTACGTGGCGCCCTACGACTCGTGGCGCAACCGCATCTCCACCATCCGCTTCATGCAGGACATCCCGCTGTCGGAGCGGGACCGCGCCTGGCCGCTGGTGGCCGAGTCGGGGCGCCGCCTGCACGAGTTCGCCGACCGTCCCGCCTTCCTCGGCTGGGGATTGAAGGATTTCGTGTTCGACCGCGACTTCCTCGACGGCTTCCGCGCCGCGTTGCCGCAGGCGGAGGTGCATGCCTTCGACGATGCCGGCCACTACGTGCTGGAAGACAAGCACGAGGTGCTGGTGCCGGCGATCCGGGATTTCCTCGATCGCAATCCGCTGTAGGCGCTCGGCGCGATCGGATCATTGCGCGCGCTTGGCCTTGCCCGCGCGTGGCGACGCGCCCATCCGCGATGGATCGACGGGTTACGTCTGGCGCGGCAGCGGATTCTTCTCGGCCTCGGCCACGCCGATCCAGTCGTCGGGCGTGAGCGCGGGCAGGCCGTGCGCGATGCGCGACTTGTCGCACTGCGCGCTCGCGGAGCCGAACTCGTAGCTGGCGGGTACCAGCGCGCACACCGAAGGCCGGCGGTCGTGGATGGTGCAGCGCGAGTACTCACCGATGCGCGCGTCCAGCGCGATGCAGCGCGGATGCGCCTGCGAGGTGCCGCGCATGGCACGCTCGTGCACGCGCAGGGGCTCGGTCAGTTCAAAGGGCACCTGCCCGCCGAGCGCGGGATCCGCCTCCGACCAGTGGAAGCTGACCCGGAAGAACGCGCAGCAGGCGCCGCAGGTCAGACAGGGATGCGGCATGGCGCGCGCCGGCAGGATGGACGGGAGCGCATTCTTGCGGCGGCGGGCGGCCGGCACAAGGCCCATATCCACTGGGGCCGGGCAACCTGGAGGGCAGATGCCGCGCGCTCTGCACGGGCATGCGCGGCAAGCAAGCGCGACGGCGCGCATGCCGATACGCAGCGCAGTGATGACGTCGCCGCGGGCGCCCGCGCCGCCTGGCCTGGCGGCCCGTCAGGCGCTGCGCCATACAACACCCGCCGACGGCCATCGGAACGCCATGCCGCGCATGCCATCCGCGTCCACAGGCCCTAACATGCCAGGCCCGTGCCCGCCGCCGCGACAGGCCTCGCCATGACCGATGTTCCCGCCGTCCACGCCACCTTGCGCGAGACCGACTTCCGGGTCGACCTGTCGGATGCGGCGGGCCACGCCTGGCACGCCGACGAGCCGGCGCCGCTGGGTGGGGGCGACACCGCGCCCACGCCCGACCAGCTGCTGCTGTCGGCGCTCGGCGCCTGCACCTCGATCACGCTGAAGATGTACGCCGCGCGCAAGCAGTGGCCGCTGCTGGGCGTGGACGTGCAGCTCTCGCTCAACCCGGCCGGCAAGCCGGCGGCGGGCAACGACATCGTGCGCAGCGTCACCCTGCATGGCCCGCTCGACGACGCCCAGCGCGAGCGCCTGCTGCAGGTCGCCAACGCCTGCCCGGTGCACAAGCTGCTGACCGGCGAAGTCCGCATCGACACCACGCTCGAGGCGTAATCGGCCAGGAGGGCTCGGTTTGTCGGCGGCAAGCGGGGATAATCCCCGCATGAGCGATTCCTGCAACATCGCCGCCGCGCTGCCGCGGCTGGCCGCCGATGCCCCGGACCGCATCGCGATGCGCTGCCCGGGCCGCGATGGCAGCTACGCCGTGGCGCTCACCTACGGCGAACTCGACGCCCGCAGCGATGCCATCGCCGCCGGCCTGGCGAAGCGCGGCATCGTCCGCGGCACGCGCACGGTGCTGATGGTGCGGCCCACGCCGGACTTCTTCCTGCTGATGTTCGCGCTGTTCAAGGCTGGCGCGGTGCCGGTGCTGGTCGATCCGGGCATTGACAGGCGTGCGTTGAAGCAGTGCCTGGACGAGGCGCAGCCGGAGGCCTTCATCGGCATCCCGCTCGCGCAGGTCGCGCGCGTGCTGCTGGGTTGGGCGACGTCGGCACGCATGCGCATCACTACCGGGCGCTTCGCAGTGCTGGCTGATGCGACGCTGGCGCAGGTCGAGCGCGATGGCGCGGGCGCGGGGCCGCAACTGAGCGATACGCAACCCGACGATGTGGCCGCGCTGCTGTTCACCAGCGGCAGCACCGGCGTGCCCAAGGGCGTGGTGTATCGCCATCGCCATTTCGTCGCGCAGATCGACATGCTGCGCGATGCGTTCGGCATCGCGGCGGGCGGCATCGACTTTCCGACCTTCCCGCCATTTGCGCTGTTCGATCCCGCGCTGGGGCTGACTTCGATCATCCCTGACATGGATCCCACGCGCCCCGCCAAGGCCGATCCACGCAAGCTGCATGCCGCCATCGCACGCTTCGACGTCGACCAATTGTTCGGATCGCCTGCGCTGATGCGCGTGCTGGCCGATCACGGCGCGCCCTTGCCGACGCTCAATCGCGTCACCTCCGCGGGCGCACCAGTGCCGCCAGAGGTCGTGGCGAAGATGCTGGACCTGCTGCCGGACGATGCCGGTTTCTGGACGCCGTACGGCGCCACCGAATGCCTGCCGGTCGCGGTGATCGAAGGCCGCGAACTGCTGGCGCTGCGCGAACGCACCGAACACGGCGCAGGCACCTGCGTGGGCCGCCCGGTGCCGCCGAATGACGTGCGCGTCATCCGCATCAGCGACGATGCCATCACCGCGTGGTCGGACGACCTGCGGGTCGCGCCGGGCATCGTTGGCGAGATCACCGTCGCCGGGCCCAGCGCGACCGATGCGTACTTCAACCGCGATGCGCAGACGCGATTGGCGAAGATCCGCGAACGCCTGCCCGACGGCGGCGAGCGCATCGTCCATCGCATGGGCGATGTCGGCTGGTTCGACGAAGCAGGCCGGTTGTGGTTCTGCGGCCGCAAGTCGCATCGCGTCGAAACCGCAGATGGCCCGCTGTACACCGAGCAAGTGGAGCCTGTGTTCAACACCCATCCCGACGTGCGCCGCACCGCATTGGTCGGTATCGGCGCACACGGCACGCAACGACCGATGCTGTGCGTCGAAGCCAATGCCGGTGTCGGCCGCGCCGATAACGCGCGCATCGAACGCGAGCTGCGCGCCATCGGCCAGCGCTTCCCGCACACCGCACGCATCGACACCTTCCTGTTCCATGACGACTTCCCGGTCGACATCCGCCACAACGCCAAGATCGGGCGCGAGAAGCTCGCCGCGTGGGCCGGATCCAGAAGCCGCTGACATGGATTCCCACCCTCCCGTGCGATACCGGCTGGACGACCTGTGGATCGACGTGGCGCGCCAGCAGGTCTGCCGCGATGGCGGCGAACCGCTTGAAGTCACGGGATTGAGCTTCCGCCTGCTGCACTACCTGTTGCAGCAGGACACGCGGGTCGTGGGCTTCGATGAACTCATCGAACGCGTCTGGGCGCCGGCCGTGGTCGGCGAGGACACCGTGACCCAGCGCGTGCGGTTGTTGCGGCAGTCTCTGGGCGACGATGGTCGCCAGCCCCGCTACCTGCGCTCGGTGCGCGGGCAGGGATACCAGTTGTGCAGTTCGCCGCAAGCGCTGCCTGCGGATGCGTCGTCGCCGTCGGACGCCAAGGCTGCGCCACATCAAGTCCCGCGCCGCGCGCGCGCATGGCGTTGGCTGTTGCCCGCAAGCGTCGCCCTGTCCGCACTGGCAATCGCGGCCTGGTGGTGGCCGCGCGACGAAACAGCGCCATCGGCTACAACGGATACGCCGTTGCTGCAGCGTGCGGCGTACTACGCGGGCATCGGCCAGGCCGACAACAACGAACGCGCCATCTCGCTGTTCAGACAGCGATTGCAGGAAGCACCGGACGATCCGCGTGCACTGGTCGGCCTGAGCCGCGCCTATTCCGCGCGCGTGTGCCTCTACAACGGCACGGGCGAAGACGCAGCGCAAGCGCGTGCTTTCGCCGAAGCCGTGCTGGCACGAAACGGCGACGACGCCACCGCCCATGCGGCGCTGGGTTACGCGATGGATTGCCGCGGCGATGTCGATGGCGCACTGGCGCAGTACGAGCGGGCGGTGATGCTGGATCCGGATGCCGATGCCGCACGTGCGTCGGCAGCCTACCTGTACGCGCGACGTGGTCGCCTGGCCGATGCGCTGGCGGCCAATCTCGCGGTGCGCGCACCGGCCAAGGTGCGCTTCCTGCCGTTGCAGATCGCGTCCAACCTCGACTTGCTCGGATACGTCGCTGCGGCGGAGGCGCGCTATCGCGACAGCTTCCGCCTGTATCCGGACAACGTGTTTTCCAACCTCGCGCTGCCGGCCTTCCTGTTCGCACAGGGTCGCGACGGCGAGGCGCAGGCGGCGCTGGACGAGGCGAGTTCCCGCGGCACAGAGCATGCCGGCCTGCACGTGCTGGCAGCCGAACTGGCACTGCGACGCGGGGACACCGATGCCGCCCGGCACTCAAGCCGCCGCGCACTGGTGCTGCGTCCGCAGGGCAGCCTCGCGCAGACGCTGGCATGGGCCACGGGGGCCGAACCCGTCCCGGACGCCGACCTCCTCCATGCACGCGCACGCACGTTGCTGCAAAGCCTGCGCGAAGGCGGCGATCCCATCGGCGGCGTGGATGCGGCGGCGCTCCAGCTCCTGGCCGGCGACCGCCCTGCAGCCCTGTCGGCCCTGCAGGCGGCTGTCGAGAGCGGCCATCGCGACGTCGGCTACCTGCGCGCCACGCCGCTGCTCGCGTCCCTGCATGGTGATCCTGCCTTTGCCGCCGTACTCGTAGGCATCGACCGGGCCATCGCGCAGGAACGCGAGCGTGCAGGTGCGCAGGGGCTGCTTACGCCGGGACTCATCGACGCGGCGGCAACGCCTTGAGGATGTAATCGGTCATCAGGCGTTGCGATTCCTGGTGCATGCCACGCTGGTTGTAGCGCGTGCGCGTGATCACCACCACCAACGCTTCCTCGGGCAGGGCGAACACGTAGTTTCCGCCATTGCCGGACATCGCCCATGCATCGCGAAGGGTTCCACCCACGTCGAAGCGGAAGCGCCAGGTCAGGTATCCGTAATCCGCATCCTCGCGCGCCTGCGCATGCGGCGTGGTCATCGCATCGATCCAGCGCTCCGGGACGATCTGCCTGCCCTGCCAGCGCCCGCCATCGACCAGCAACTGGCCGAGGCGGGCCAGGTCGCGACTGCGGTACGCGGCACCGCCGCCGCCCATGCCGACGCCTTCGGACGTGAGCTGCCATTGCGCACGGGTGATGTCGAGCGGGCCTTCCAGCGCATCGGCCGCGAAACGCGCCAGCGATTGCCCGCTGCTGCGCTCGAGAATGGCGCCAAGCACCACCGGGTTGGCGGTGCAATAAGAGAAGGCGCGGCCATACGGGCTTTCTTCCGGCCTTGGCGACCAGGCAGCGTAGCCCTTCATCGGCAGGTCCAGCGCGAACTGCACCCAGTCCGCGCTCAGGTACATCCGTTCCTCGTTGCCGGCGGAGAACTGGTTGTCGTCGTTGCACTCCCATTGCGCGCTCATCGTCAGCAGGTCCTCGACGGTGAACCGCGCCTTGGCCGGCGCCGGGTTGGCCCAGCCACGGTCGGCGAAGAAATCGTAGACCGGCGCGTCGACACCATCGATCAGGCCGCGGTCGATGGCCGCACCGACCAGCAGCGCGGTCACGCTCTTGGTCAGGGAACGGGTGTTGTGCAAGGTGTCGGCATCGGCACCGTTGAAGTAGCGCTCATGGACCAGCGCGCCGCGGTGGATCACCAGCACGCTGGTGGTGGCGGGGGCTGCATCGCCCTCGATCGCTGCATCCATCGCCGCAAGCCTGCCGGCATCCCAACCGGCGCGGGCGGGGTCGAGCACCTTCCAGTCATCGCCGTGCATGCCGGCCACGGCCATGGCCGGCAACGACGCCAACAGCAACAGGATCGACAACCTCTGTCGTGACAAACGCATTGTACGCTCCGCTCATGAAGAGCACCCAGTCCAGCAACAACGGAAATGAAGTGCATGATATGCGGATGAAGAAAAATGAAGCTCTTGCGAAACAATTGGTTGCGCGGCATGGGGCGCGCTACGCCACGACCCCGCACATCGTCGCCAATCCACACGGCCGGCCCGGCGATGGCCGGATGGATACCCGCGCGACCATGGAGCACGCACCATGAAGATCCTCGTCACCGGTGGCGGCGGTTTCCTCGGGCAGGCGCTGTGCCGTGGCCTGGTCGAACGCGGCCACGACGTGGCCAGCTTCAATCGCGGGCATTACCCGGAACTCGAGCCGCTGGGCGTGCGCCAGTTGCGTGGCGACCTCGCCGACCGCGATGCCGTGCTGGCGGCGGCACGCGGCGTCGATGCGATCTTCCACAACGCCGCCAAGGCCGGCGCGTGGGGCCGCTATGACAGCTATTACGCGGCCAACGTCACCGGCACCCAGAACGTGCTCGATGCCTGCCACGCGCATGGCATCGGCAAACTCATCTACACCTCCACGCCCAGCGTCACCCATCGCGCCACGCATCCGGTCGAAGGCGGCACCGCCGACACCGTGCCTTACGGCGAGAATTTCCAGGCGCCCTATGCCACCACCAAGACCATCGCCGAGAAGGCGGTGCTGGCGGCGAACAATGCCGACCTCGCCACCATCGCGTTGCGCCCGCGCCTGATCTGGGGGCCGGGCGACCAGCAACTGCTGCCGCGGCTGGTGGAGCGTGCGAAAGCCGGACGATTGCGCTTCGTCGGTGACGGCAACAACCGCATCGACACCACCTACATCGACAACGCCGCGCAGGCGCACTTCGATGCCTTCGACCACCTCGCGCCCGGTGCCGCGTGCGCCGGCAAGGCGTATTTCATCAGCAACGGCGAGCCCAAGGCAGTGCGCGAGATCGTCAACGCGCTGCTTGCCGCCGCCGGCGCACCGCAGGTCACCAGGACGATTCCATTCCGCGCGGCCTATGCCATCGGCGCGGTGTGCGAAGGCCTGTGGCCACTGCTGCGGCTCAAGGGCGAGCCGCCGATGACGCGTTTCCTGGCGGAGCAGCTCAGCACCACGCACTGGTATTCCATGGAACCCGCCACACGTGACATTGGCTACGCGCCTAAGGTGACGGTTACAGAGGGGCTGGAGCGATTGCGCGCATCGCTGCATCACGCTTGATGCAACGGATGACAAGCCATTGTCGATGCGCGCGGCGGCACGTTCCGGCACGGTCGCAAGCAGGCCCAATTGCGGCGCGGTGCGACGTGGCGCCGGCCACGCGCGACTTCGGCGACCGGCCGCGCGTGTCCATCGAAGAGGGCCTGTGCCGGCTGGCCGCGGACGCGGGACGCGAGCCGCGGGGCTGAGCGCCTGGCCTCACGCCAACGTCACGACGCTGAAGCAGGGCAGCGGCGTGCACCTGCCATCACCTGCCGACGACCGTGCGCTGGATAGGCTGGCGCCGACATCCGAATGCCCAGGAATGGAGAACGCCCCATGCTCAGCTATGCCGTGATCTTCTTCGTCATCGCCATCGTTGCCGCCGTGCTCGGTTTCAGCGGCATCGCCGGCGCCGCCACCAACATCGCCTGGATCCTGTTCGTGATCTTCCTGATCCTGGCGGTGGTGTCGATGCTGCGCGGCAGGCGCTGACCCGCCCGCGGCGACACCGCCGACGGCCCGCCGAGAGGCGGGCCGTCGTTCGTTGGCGTCCGGCACCACCGGCGGCGGGCGAGGCTATCGCCTGCGGGTAGAATGCCGCCATGACCTCGCCCTTCGATGCCCTCAAGCCGATCGCCGGACGCGCGCTGGAAATGGCGCTCAACCGCGCGCTGGCACTGGATGCCGATGCCCGCGCCTCGCTGCGCCGCTTCGACGGCCGGCGCATCGAACTGACCCTGGAATCGCCGCCGTTGGCGCTGCAGCTGCGGGTGGAGGGCGAGCGCCTGGTGGTCGGCCCGGCGGACCCGGGCCAGGAACCCGACCTGGCCGTGCGCAGCACGCTGGCCGGCATGCTGTCGCAGCTGCCGTTCCTGCGTCGCGACGACGCGCCGCCGGTGGGCAAGGTGCGCGTCTCCGGCGACGCCGAACTGGCGCGCCAGCTGCAGCGCCTGGCCGAGCGCTTCGACCCGGACTGGCAGCAGCCGTTCGTGGCCACCTTCGGCGACGTGGTGGGCGTGCAGGTGGCCAGTGCCTTCGCCGGTGCATTGCGCCAGACCCGCGAGCTGGGCCGCAACCTCGCGCGCAGCGCGGCCGAGTACGTGACCGAGGAATCGCGTGACGTGGTCGGTCGCGACGAACTCCACGCCTTCCTCGACGACGTCGACCAGCTGCGCGACGACGCCGAACGCCTGGCCGCGCGCGTGGCGCACCTGGCCACGCAGGGGATCGCCGCTTGAGCACCATGCTGCGGGCCACGCGCATCGGTCGCGTGCTGCTGCGCTATCGCCTCGACGACCTGTTCGACGACACGCCGGCCGAGCGCTGGCTGCGCCTGATGCGGCCGTTCGTGCCCGGCGCCTCGCGCGAGATCGCGGCGCGGCCGCGCGGTGAGCGCCTGCGCCTGGCGCTGCAGGACCTCGGCCCGATCTTCGTCAAGTTCGGCCAGATCCTGTCGACACGGCGCGACCTGCTGCCGCCGGACATCGTCGACGAACTCGCGCTGCTGCAGGACCAGGTGGCGCCGTTCGACGGCGCGGTCGCGCGCGCCATCGTCGAACGCGAACTCGGCGCGGGCATCGACACGCTGTTCGCCGCGTTCGACACCGTGCCGCTGGCATCGGCCTCGATCGCCCAGGTGCACGCCGCCACGCTGCCCGCGCGCGACGGCACGCCGGGGCGCGAGGTGGTGGTCAAGGTGCTGCGCCCGGACGTGGAGAAGCAGATCGCCGGCGACATCGCGCTGCTCAACACGCTGGCCTCGCTGGTCGACCGCGCGCATCCCAACGCCGACAAGATCCGCCCGCGCGAGATCGTTGCCGAGATCGAGAACACGCTGGCCGCCGAGCTCGACCTGCAGCGCGAGGGTGCGAACGCCTCGGTGCTGCGGCGCTTCTGGCTGGATTCGCCCGACCTGTACGTGCCCGAGCCGATCTGGTCGCACACCACCCAGCGCGTGCTGACGCTGGAGCGCGTGCGCGGCATCAACAGCGACGACATCGCCGCGCTCGACGCCGCCGGCATCGACCGCAAGGCGCTCGCGGCCAAGGGCGTGCGCGTGTTCTACACCCAGGTGTTTCGCGACAACTTCTTCCATGCCGACGCGCATGCCGGCAACATATGGGTCGATCCTGCGCGACAGGACAACCCGCGCTTCATCGCGCTCGATTTCGGGATCATGGGCCAGCTCTCCAGCGAGGACCAGTACTACCTCGCCGAGAACTTCATGGCGATCTTCAACAAGGACTACCGCCGCATCGCCGAACTGCACGTGCAGGCCGGCTGGATGCCGGCGACGATCCGCATCGACGAGCTGGAAGCCGCCGCGCGCGCGGTGTGCGAGCCGTACTTCACGCGGCCGCTGTCTGAAATCTCGCTGGGCGAGGTGCTGGGCAAGCTGTTCCGCACCGCGCAGCGCTACGAGCTGACCCTGCAGCCGCAGCTGATCCTGCTGCAGAAGACGCTGCTGACGATCGAGGGCATCGGCCGCCTGCTCGACCCGAAGATCGACATCTGGGCGGTGGCGCGGCCGGTGCTGGAACGCATCCTGGTCGAGCGCTACAGCCCGCAGAAGCTCGCCGCGGAGTTCCGCAAGCGACTGCCCGAGATCGTCACCCAGGCGCCGGAGATGCCGCGCCTGCTGCACGCCTGGCTGCGCCAGCAGGTCGAGGGCCGCCACGAACTGCGCATGCGTTCGCGGGACATCGTCGAGCTCACGCAGACGCTCAAGTCGATGCAGCGGCGCGTGGTCGCCGCGATCCTCGGCGTCGGCCTGCTGATCGTGGCCGCCGTGCTGTACGCGCTGGAGGCCGGTGGCCCCGCGCTCCTCGGCGTGCCGTTGTCCTCCTGGGTGGCAGGCGTCGGCGGCCTGTGGGCGATCCTGGCGGCACTGCCGCGGCGCTGAGCGCGCGGCGGACTTCCAGCCTCGCGGTTCGATCGAAAGGCGCGGTGCCCACGCCTGCCGCGCGGCCCATGCAGTAGCATGTCGCCATCGTGGCGGGTGCCACATCGAAGCGGGAATCAGGGTCATGTCGACGCGGGCAATGGGGCCGGGCCACGGCTGGTCGTGGCTGGCGCGGGCGGTCAACCTCGGGCGCAACAACGCGCGCGCGGTGATCGGCGGGATCGCGCTGGTCGCGCTGGTCGCACTGCTGCCGAGCCTCGTGCAGATGCTGGCGCAACAGGCGTTGCCCGGCAGTCCCGATGCGCTGCTGGCCGTCATCGGCCTGACCACGCTGGTGTCGCTGCTGGTGTTCCCGCCGCTGATCGGCGGCGCGCTGCGGGTGATCGACGCCGTCGAGCGTGGGCAGCCGGCGCGTCCGGGCGACGTGTTCCAGGCGTTCCGCGCCGGTGGCGGCAGCGGGCGGCTGATCGGTTTCGGCCTCGCGATGACCGCGATCTACCTGCTGGTGTTCGGCGGCATCATCGCCGCGTTCGGCACCGGCCTGCCGGAATGGTACGGGCAGTACATGGAGGTGGTGCAGCGGAGCATGGAGGCGGGCGGCAAGCCGCCGTCGCCGGACCAGATCCCGATGCCGCCCTCCGGGCTGGGCGTGGTGATGGCGCTGTGTGCGCTGGCCGGCCTGTTCCTTGGCGGCGCCTACGGCATCGGTTTCGGCCAGGTCGCGCTTGGCGGCCGCGGCGTGTTCGCGGCGCTGGCCGACGGCTTCGCCGGTGCGCTCAAGAACCTGCTGCCGATCATCGTGCTGGCGATCCTGTCGGTGGTCGCGATGCTGGCGCTGGTGCTGGTGGTGACCATCGCCGGCGGCCTGCTGATGCTCGTCGGCGGGCTGGTGCACCCGGTGCTGGCGGCGCTGCTGGCGCTGCCGGTCTACGCCGGCATGATCCTGCTGATGTACGTGGTGATGTTCGGCGTGATGTACCACATGTGGCGCGACATCTGCGCCGGGCCGGCCGAGCCGCCGGCGCTGCCGGGCGATCGCGTCGAGCTGTGATCCACACGCTGCGCAGGCGACCGGATTCCTGCGCAGCATCACGCATTCAAGTGCGCCCTTCTCCCGTTCGCGGGACATTGCACCCTTCACGGGTCGAAGATGCCCCCGATGCGGCGGAAGGGGGCGCCATCCTGCACGTCTGCGGCGCATCCCCGTCCGCCGTCGGCACCCCGTATCGAGTACAGGGCAGGCTCTCCCCCGCAAGCGGGGGAAGCGACCTCCGGCGAATGCCCTAGTAGAGCATCGCCTCGAACGCGCGCTGCATCGCGGCGCTGGCGACCACGAACAGCCATGCCAGCGCGCCGACGCTGGCCACGGCCAGCAGCCCCAGCCACGCGCGCGCCCAGCCCGGCAATGCGCCGGTGCCGGCCACCTGCACCACGCGCGTGCCGGCGATGCGGTCGTGCAGCGCGAGCCGCTGCGGCGGCAGCGCCGCCAGCAGATGGCCGATGTTGAGCGTGAGCCACGACAGCGTGCCGGCCAGGTGCCGCTGCACCGCGCGCAGCAGGCCGATGCCGCGTCCGTCGACGTCGACCACGCGCAGCCCGAGCAGGCGCTTGCCGGGCGTTGCCTGCCGCGACGAGGCCTCGAAGCCGACGAACCACGCCAGCGCCAGCAGCGGGAACACCAGCAGTGGCGGCATCAGCAACGCGCCGATGGCATCGGACAGCGCCTCGACCGCGGCGCGCTGCGCGGGATCGGCGACCCAGGCGCGGGTCAGTTCGAGCGGCGTCAGCGTGCCCATCATCATCGCGTCCATCGCGCGCGCCAGCGCCGCCGAGAGCTGGTCGAGCGCCTGCGTCATGCGCGTCGCACCGGCCGAGAGGCGTGGCCAGCACAGGGCCATGGTCGCCAGCCCCGGCACCACCGCGTCCAGCGACCACGCCGCGCAGCGGTGCGCGAAGCGCGCCGGCATCGTGGCGTTCACCGCGCGCCGCCGTCCTCGCGGGCGTCGGCGTCGCCTTCTTCGCGGCGGGCGAGCATGCGCGCGGCGACGATCCCGGCTTCGTACAGCAGGCACATCGGGATCGCGAGCAACAGCTGCGAGATCACGTCGGGCGGGGTGATGATCGCGGCCAGCACGAAGATGCCGACGATGGCGTAGCCGCGGCCTTCGCGCAGTTGCGCCGGCGTCACCCAGCCCAGCAGGACCAGGATCACCAGCGCCACCGGCAGCTGGAAGCTGATGCCGAAGGCGAGGAAGATCACCAGCACGAAGTTCAGGTAGGCATTGATGTCGGTCATCATCGCCACGCCGGCCGGCGTGACCGCGGTGAGGAAGCCGAACACCGCCGGCAGCACCACGAAGAACGCGAATGCGCAGCCGGCGTAGAACAGCACCACCGCCGAGACCAGCAGCGGCAGGGCGAGCTTCTTCTCGCGCTTGTACAGGCCCGGCGCAACGAAGGCCCAGGCCTGGTAGAGCAGCCACGGCATGGTGACCAGCACGGCCGCGAACAGCGCCAGCTTCAGCGGCGCGAAGAACGGCGAGGCCACTTCGACCGCGATCAGGTGCGCGCCCTGCGGCAGCTTTTCCAGCAGCGGCTGCGCGAACCAGCCGTACAGGCGGTTGGCGAACGGCAGCAGCGCCAGCAGGGCGACGCCCAGTCCGGCGAGCGCGCGCATCAGGCGCGAACGCAGCTCGATCAGGTGCTCGATCAGGCTGCCTTCGCCCTCGTCGTGCTCAGCGCCGGCGGCCATCGTTCCGGTCCGTGTCGTGCGCAGGCAGCAGGTCGGGCTGGTGCGGCGAAGCGTCGTCGTCGTGCACGCCGGCGTGCGACAGGGCACCCGCGGGCGCCGTCATCGGCGCGTTGTCCGTCGGCGCATCGCCCGTCGGCACATCGCCGGTCGGGGCCTCGTTGTCGGCTGCAGCATCCGCGGTGACGGCGTCCGGGCGGGTGGTGGCGTCGCCGGCCAGGCCGGCGCCTGCCTGCCGGCGCAGGCCCTCGATCTCGCGACGCGCCTCGGCCTCCGCCGCACGCACCTGCGCCTCGACCCCGGTTTCGGTGTCGTGCAGGGCCTGCTGCAGGTCCTGCGCCGCCTGGCGGGCGTCGTGCAGGCTGCGCTTGAGTTCGTCGGCGGCCAGCTCGCGCTCCAGTTCCGACTTCACCGAGTACCACTGCGCGCGCGCACGGCGCACCCACAGCCCGGCGAACCGCGCGGCCTTGGGCAGCCGTTCGGGGCCGAGCACGACCAGTGCGACCACTGCGATCAGCAGCAGTTCGGTGAAGCCGATGTCGAACATGGCGCGGGCCGCGGACGCGCGGCGTCAGCGCGGGACGTGGTCGTCCTGCCGGGACTTGCCCGACGCAGCCGCGTCGCCCGACGGGCGCGACTGGTCGTCGAGTTCGCCGGCGGGCTTGTCGTCGTCGCTCATGCCCTTCTTGAAGCCCTTCACCGCCTCGCCGAGGTCGCGACCGGCGCCGCGCAGGCGCTTGGTGCCGAAGATCAGCAGCACGACGACCAGCACGATCAGCCAATGCCAGATGCTGAAACTACCCATTGCGTGTTCCCGGGAACCGTGAGGAACGCTCAGGATACTCCACGCCGCCGGCCGCGACCGTGCCGAAGGTCCGGCCCCGGCACGCGGGCGCGGCGGCCGGTCAGGGCGTTTCCGGCAGCGGCTCGACCTTCGCCGGATTGTCCTCGACGTTCTCGAATGGCTGCGGGCGGGCGTCGCCGGCGGTGTCGGACGACAGCGGAGCGGTCGTCGCGCCGTCGGCCTGCGTGGCCGTGGCGGGGCTCGCGGCGGCGGCGGGTGCGGCCTGGCCGCCACGCGCGGCGCGGGCCGCGGCGGTGGACTCCTCGAGCTGGTCGCGGAAGGCGACCACGGCATTGGAGGGCGCGTGCGGCGCGCGGCCCTCGAAGATCATCCGCGGCGTGGTGTTGGCGCCATAGACCGACTGGTTGGCGTCGTTGTCGATCTGCAGCACCGCGCCGTCGAGCGCGACGCCGGCGAACAGGCCGCGCGCGCGCGACCACGACCAGATCTCGGCCTTGAGCTGGCCGTCGGTGGCGGCGGTGGCGTTGCGGCCGACCGGGCCGGCGGCGACGCCGGCATCCGCGCCGAGCGTGACCTTGCCGTTGACGATCGACTCCAGGCTGCGGTCGTTGCGGAACACCAGCACCACGTCCGACGACTGCACGCCGGCCTGGAAGCCGATGCTGCCGCCGGTGATCTTGACGAAGCTCGGGTTCGACCAGGTGCCGTCGGCCGACTTCACCGAGAGCAGGCCGTGGCCGCGGCGGCCGCCGAGCACGAGGCCGACCTTGAGCGTGTCGGGCACCACGATAATGGCGCGCGCCTCGTCGAGCAGCTTGTCGGGGATCGCCGCTTCCGGGATCGACTGCACTTCGTTGAGCACGCGCAGGGCGTTCTGCGCACGCGCGTCCTCGTCCGGGCCCGCGACCGCGGTGCCGGTGGCGAGGGACAGCGCCAGCAGCGACGCCAGCAGCGCACGGCGCGACCGGGGCAGGCGGGGACGGGGCAGGGTGGACTCGGACATCGGCAACTCCGGAAGGCTGGGCGCCACGCGCCGCGGCGACGGCTCAGGCTAGTGACGACGCGATGAATCGCGGATGAGTTGTGGCCGCGCATCGCGGCGCGGCGCACGCGACGGTGCCAAGCGGCGCGCGGCCTGCCATCCTATGCCGATGACGCTTCCCGCCTCCGTGCCCGGCATCGCCATGCCCGCCGTTCCGTCGCCCGACACGGCCGTGCTGCTGGTCAACCTCGGCACGCCCGATGCGCCCACGCCGGCGGCGGTGCGTCGCTACCTCGCCGAATTCCTGTCCGATCCGTTCGTGGTGCAGATCCCGAAGCTGCTGTGGTGGCCGCTGCTGCATGGCGTGATCCTGCCGTTGCGCGCGTCGCGCGTCGCCGGCAAGTACGCCGAGATCTGGATGGCGGAAGGTTCGCCGCTGGCGGTGCACACGCGCCGCCTGGCCGCCGCCGTGCAGCAGCGCTTGCCGGGGGTCGCGGTGCTGCATGCGATGCGCTACGGCGCGCCGGCGCTGGCCGAGGCGCTGCGCGAGCTGCAGCGCGGCGGCGTGCGCCGGGTGCTGGTGCTGCCGCTGTATCCGCAGTTCTCGACCACCACCACCGGCACCGTGGCCGACGTGGTGGCGCGCACGCCGGCGGTGCCGGCCACGCGCGTGGTCGACGACTACGCCACCGACGCCGGCTGGGTCGGCGCGGTGGCCGATTCGATCCGCGCGCACTGGCAGGCGCACGGGCGCGGCGAGCGGCTGCTGTTCTCGTTCCACGGCCTGCCGCAGCGGCTGGTCGATGCCGGCGACCCCTACGCGACGCAGTGCGAGGCCAGTGTCGCCGCGATCGCGCGCGCGCTGTCGCTGGCCCCGGAGGCGTACCGGCTGACCTACCAGTCGCGCTTCGGCCGCGAACGCTGGCTGCTGCCGGCCACCGACGCCACCCTGCGCGAACTGGCGGAGGCCGGCGTGCGCCAGGTCGACGTGGTCTGTCCGGGCTTCGCCGCGGACTGCCTGGAGACGCTGGAGGAAATCGCGATGCAGAACGCCGAGCTGTTCCGCGAACACGGCGGCGAGGCGCTGCGCTACATCCCCTGCCTCAACGAGGCGCCGGCGCACGCCGACGCGCTGGCCGCGCTGGCACGGCGCGAGCTGGCGGCGTGGACGGACGGCACGGCCTGATGCGCGAGTTCGCGCTGGCCGCGCCGCTGGGCCGCATCCACGGACTGCGCCAGGGCGAGGCCGGCCAGCCGCGCGTGCTGGCGCTGCACGGCTGGCTCGACAATGCCGCCAGCTTCATTCCGCTGGCCGCGCACCTGCCCGGCATCGAACTGGTCGCACCGGACCTGCCCGGCCACGGCCGCAGCGCGCACCTGCCGCCGGGGGCCGACTACTCATTCGCCGGCGCGGTGCACGACGTGCTCGACATCGCCGATGCGCTGGGCTGGGAGCGCTTCGCCCTGCTCGGGCATTCGATGGGCGCCGGCATCGCCAGCCTGGTCGCCGCCGCCTGCCCGCAGCGGATCGAGCGGCTGGTGGCGATCGAGGCCCTGGGCGCCCTGCCCGAAGCACCGGAGCACACGGTGGCGCGCATGCGCGAGGCGGTCGCCGCCGGACGCGCGCTGCCGGGCAAGCGCCTGCGCGTGTTCGCCGACCTCGACACGCCGGTCCGCGCACGCACGCTCGGCCACGTGGTCGCGGTGTCGGAAGCCGCGGCGCGGCTGCTGGTGGAGCGCGGCGTGCGCGCGGTCGACGGTGGCTGGGTGTGGAGCAGCGATCCGCGCCTGACCCTGCCGACGATGGTGCGCATGACCGAGGCGCAGGTGCGCGCGCTGGTGGCGGGCATCGAGTGCCCGACCCGCGTGATCTACGCCGATCCGCCGCAGCCCTACCTGCCCGAGCCGCGGCGCAGCGAACACGCCGCGTTGCTGCCAAACGGCGACTGCATCGTGATGCCCGGCAGCCACCACCTGCACATGGAGCAGCCGGCGGCGGTGGCCGCGGCGATCGGCGCATTCCTGCGCGGTGCACCGTCACGGGCGACGTGAGCCGGGTCCGCGTCGCATGTCCCTGCAGCCTGTCGTCCCGCACGCAGGGGGGGATACGCTTCCGCAGGCCGGTGCCAGAGCCCCCACTGCGTTGGGGATGACACGGCGTGGAATCCGTCCACGGCCACGCACGCAGCGGGCGACCTACTGCAGGCGCGGCCGCCGCAGCTGCACGCCCACCACCACCTGGCCACCGCCGTTGCTGCGGTTGAACGACAGCGTTGCGCCGCGGCGCGCGCCGTCGACCGGCTTCTCGAACGCGAGCATGGCCGCATCGGTCGAATGCTGCGCGGCCAGCGTCTGCGTCCAGCCTTGCGCCTGCATGCGGGCGCGCGCGGCGCTGAACAGGGCCGAGACCTCGCCCGGCGCGCTCAGGTTGACCACGCTCACGTCGGGCAGGTCCATCACGCTGTTCACCGCATAGCGCTCGGGCAGGTACACGTCCTGCGGGAAATCGCTCGGCAGGGGCAGTGACGCGCCGGCCTCGGCCACCAGCGGCCCGTCACCGGTCGCCGCCGACCGTGCCTCGTAGCCGAGGCCGGCCTGGGCGCGCGTGGCCTGTTCGATTGCCGCCTTGGTCAGCCCGTCCTCCGTGCGCTGGCAGCCCGCCAGCGCCAGCGCCAGCCCGGCCAGCAGTGGCCAGGCCAGGGCGACACGTCGCCGCGGGCGGTCCGTTTGCGACACACGCATTGGGCGTCCACTCATCGCACCCCCTGTGCGCGGTCCGGCGGGTTTCCTCGACCTTGGGGAGAACGCGGTCCGTGCAGGCGCCCGGACAGGACCGGCCCGGCGCGGCGAGGTCAGCCGGCCAGCAGTGCGTGCAGGTCGGCCTTCAGGCGCCGACCCTGCGCGTGGAAGTAGTCGCGCGCCAGCCGCCAGTCCGGGCAGCGCGCCTCCACCTCGCGCCAGAACCGGCGCGAATGGTCGGCGTGGATCAGGTGGCACAGCTCGTGCACCAGCACGTACTCGAATGCCGATGGCCGGCCGAGCACCAGGGCCAGGTCGAGCGTCAGCGTGCCGTCGGGCGCCAGCGAGCCCCATTGCGAGGACAGCACGCGCAGGCGGATGCGCGAGGGCGGCCGCGGCAGGCCCGACAGGTACCTGGGCATCCACGCGGCGATGTCGGCGCGCGCCTCGGCCTCGTAGAAGTCGCGCAGCGCGCGCGACACCGCCGCCGGCCCGGCGTTCGCCGGGCGCTGCAGCACCACGCCGTCGCCCTCGAGCCGCGCGCGTGCGAAGCGTCCCGCGTCCCAGTGCAGCGGCAGGTGCTCGCCGCGCAGCGGCAGCCGCGCGGTTTCGCCCGGCACCAGCGGCGCCTGCCCGCCGGCCATCGCCTGCAGCTGCTCGGCCAGCCAGTCGCGGTGTTCGTGCAGGAAGCGCTCGCCCGACAGCAGGCTGGCGCGCAGCGGCAGGGTGAGGCGCGCGCCGCGCTCGCCGACGCTGAGCTTGATCCGGCGCGCGCGCGGGTCGCGCACGCGCAGCACGTCGATGCGGCGGCCGTCACCGAGCACGAAGGGGATCGAATCGCGCTGCAGCCGCGAGGGCTTCGGCGGCGACGGGGGCGACAGGCGGAACAGCGAACGCATGCGCCATGCTACTCCGCGCGCATGCCGTCGCGCCGCACGCCGGACCGGGCTTCGCGCACGCGGTTCAGGCGTCGACCCGCGACAGCTTCAGCGCCGGCTCGAGCACCGCGAACAGGCGCCGGAATTCGGCGCTCATCAGCGCGAAGCGCGCGTCGAGCTCGGCGCGGATGTCCTCGCGCTCGGTCGATTCGAGCTGGTCCACCGCGCCGTCGAGCAGCTTGAACTTGCGCACCACCAGGTCCTCGCCGAGCACGAACGACACGTGGTCGTCCAGGGTCAGCGCCAGCCGCGTCACCTGCTTGCCGGATTCGAGGTGCTTGGCGATCTCGTCGCCCTGCAGGTCCTGGCGCTGGCACTTCACCACCGCGCCGTGTTCGGCCGGGTCCTTGAGCTCGCACTCCTCGCCCAGCGACAGGCCGTGCGGCAGCGGGTCGCCGGCGATCCAGCCGGTGAGCACGCTGCGCGGCGCGACCTCGGCGTTGAGCGGCAGCGCCGGGAAGCTGCCCAGCGCGTGGCGGATTTCCGCTACCACGGCTTCGCCGGCCTTGCGGCTGGAGGTGTCGACCACGCACACCCCGTGCTCGAGATCGATGAGGGCGTCGGTGCGCGAGGGGCGCACGAAGGCGCGCGGCAGCAGTTCGTGGACGAGGTCTTCCTTCATGCGCTTGCGCATGCGCCCGCCGGGCTTGCGACCTTCCTTCTGCTCCATCTCGGCCAGCTTCTTGGCCAGCAGGTCGTTGACCACGGCCGAGGGCAGCAGCCGGTCCTCGCCGCCGACGGTGAGCCAGATCGCCTCGCCGATGCGGTGCGACAGCGCCTCGCCGTCGCGCCCGAACGGCGATACGAAGCCGCGCGAGGACAGCTCCAGCGCGCCGACCGGCTTGAGCGGGTGGTCGGCCAGCAGCGCGTCGAGCGTCGAGAAGTCGAGGGAGGAAGGGAAGCGGAACAG
>JAIUOJ010000007.1 GCA_020161335.1 Pseudomonadota bacterium | reverse complement strand
GGCGCTGGACATCGTCGCCGAGGTGGCGGACAACAAGGAAATCGAGCTCAGCGGCGAGCGGGACGAACTGTGACCCCGGGACCGCGCCGGTGAGCTACCGCGAAGGCCGGTTCTGGCAGCCCGATGTCACCGTGGCCACCGTGGTGGTCGCCGACGGCCGGCTGCTGTGCGTCGAGGAGCGCGCCGGTGGCCGCCTGGTGCTCAACCAGCCGGCCGGGCACCTCGAGCCGGACGAAAGCCTGCTCGACGCGGCCCTGCGCGAGACGCGCGAGGAAACCGGCTGGGAGGTACGCCTGACCGCCTTCGTCGGCGCCTACCAGTGGCAGGCGCCAGCGCGCCCGGGCGAGTCGGCGGGCCGGCACTACCTGCGCTTCGCCTTCGCCGCGGAGCCGCTGGCGCATGATCCCGCGCGCCCGCTGGACGAGGGCATCGTGCAGGCGCTCTGGCTGACCCCGTCGGAACTGCGCGCGGCCGAGGATCGCCACCGCAGCCCGCTGGTCTGGCGCGCGGTGGCCGACTACCTGTCCGGCCGCCGGCATCCGCTGTCGCTGCTGGCGCAGCTGGGATGAGCGCCGCGCCGGCGCCTGCCCGCCGCGATCGAGCCGTCCCCGTCCACGGGGGAGATGCGCGCGTGCCGTGCGGGACTCGCGCCGATGCCGTGCCCGCCCTGCCCGGGTCTGCCGCCTGATGCGCGCACGGATTGTCGTGGGCATGTCGGGCGGGGTCGATTCGTCGGTCGCCGCCCTGCGCCTGCGCGATGGCGGCGAGGCGATCGCCGGGTTGTTCATGCAGAACTGGGCCGATGACGATGCGCAGGACGGCGCGAGCGCCGCCGGAGGCAGGACGCCGAAAGCGGCCGGCTCGGGTGGATGCCGAGCCGAGGACGACCGTCGCGACGCCGTCGCCGTCTGCGGCCGGCTCGGCATCCCGTTCCACTTCCGCGATTTCTCCGCCGAATACTGGAGCGGCGTGTTCGAGCACTTCATCGCCGAGTACGCCGCCGGGCGCACGCCCAACCCGGACGTGCTGTGCAACCGCGAGATCAAGTTCAAGCACTTCCTCGAGGCCGCGCGTGGACTGGGGGCCGAACGCATCGCCACCGGCCACTACGCGCGCGTGGCGCGGGTCGGCGACCGGTGGCGCCTGCTTCGCGCCGCCGACCGCGGCAAGGACCAGAGCTATTTCCTGCACCAGCTCGGGCAGGGGCAGCTGGCGGCCACGCTGTTCCCGCTGGGCGAGCTGCCCAAGGCCGACGTGCGCGCCATCGCCCGCGATGCCGGCCTGCCGACTGCCGACAAGAAGGACTCCACCGGCATCTGCTTCATCGGCGAGCGCGACTTCCGCAGCTTCCTGTCGCAGTACCTGCCCGCGCGCGAGGGCGAGATGCGCACGCCCGACGGGCGCGTCGTCGGCCGCCATCCGGGCGTGTTCTACTTCACCCTGGGCCAGCGCGAAGGCCTGCAGCTCGGCGGCGTGCGCGGTTTCGACGCGGCGCCGTGGTACGTGGTCGGCAAGGACGTCGAACGCAACGTGCTGGTGGTTGACCAGGGCAGCGACAGCCCCTATCTCCATTCCACGCGGCTGTGGAGCGAACCCGCGCACTGGATCGCCGGGGCGGCGCCGGCGCGGCGCTTCGACTGCACGGCCCAGACCCGCTACCGGCAACCGGAGGAACCCTGCCAGGTGAATGTCGACGAATCCAAC
The DNA here is from genome assembly GCA_020161335.1 of Pseudomonadota bacterium. GTDB lineage: Bacteria > Pseudomonadota > Gammaproteobacteria > Xanthomonadales > Xanthomonadaceae > Luteimonas. The sequence goes on along the minus strand of JAIUOJ010000007.1, from coordinate 54,799 downwards.
GGACAACTCGAAGTGGTGTTCCGCGATCCGCAGCGCGCGGTGACGCCGGGGCAGTCGGTCGTGCTGTACGACGGCGACACCTGCCTCGGCGGCGCGGTGATCCGCGCCACCGACGCGCCGCTGGAACTGCGCAAGCGCGGGGCCGCGGCATGATGGACGATCGCGTCCTCGCCCTCGCCGGCCTCACCCAGGCCCTCAACCAGGTGCGCCGCATCGCCGACACCGGGCAGGCCGATGCCGCCGTGCTCACCGCCTCGCTGGACAGCGTGTTCCGGATCGACGCCGCCTCGCCGGCGGAGGTCTACGGCGGCGCGCGCGAAGTGCGGCCCGGCCTGCTGCTGCTGCGCGACTACCTGTCCAGCCAGGGCAACGACCCGCAGCTGCCGAAGCTGGCGCTGTCGGTGACCCAGCTCGAACGCCGCTTCTCGGCGCACGACGCGATCGGCGAGGCCGTGCACGAGGGGATCCTCGGGATCCAGCCGCGCGCCGCGCAGCTGGGCAGCAGCCACCCGGACGTGCTTTCGGCACTGGGCCAGCTCTATGCAGACACCGTCAGCCACCTGCGTCCCAAGGTGATGGTGCAGGGCAACCCGCACTACCTCGGCCAGGCATCCGTGGTCGCCGAGATCCGCGCGATCCTGATGGCCTCGCTGCGCTCGGCGGTGCTGTGGCGGCAGATGGGCGGCAGCGCCTGGGACATCTTCCTGCGCCGCCGCGCGATGCAGCAATCGATCGAAGGCTGGCTGTGACCCGTTGAGCATCCTGCGCGAGCTGCGCGCCGGCTACGTCGGCGCGCGGCCTGGCCAGCGGCGCAACCGCTACGCGGAGCGCGAGCATCCATGCGGCGCCGCTGCATCCATCACTTCGAGACCCGTCATCCCGACGAAAGCCGGGACGACAGGAGATGCGTGGCGCTTCCTGCGCGTCCTGGCCGATCCGGAACACGCCAGGCGTCCGGTGTCGCCCGACGCCTGCCATATTCGCCCCGCGGGGATCGTCCGGCGGCCGTTACGCCGCGACGGACGCCGCTGCTTCCTGGTACTCCTCGATCTGGTCGAAGTTCATGTAGCGGTAGATCTCGGCACCCTTGTCGTTGATCACGCCGATGTCCGCCATGTACTCGTCCTTCGTGGGGATGCGGCCCAGGCGCGAGCAGATCGCGGCCAGTTCCGCCGAACCGAGGTAGACGTTGGAATTGCGGCCCAAACGATTCGGGAAGTTGCGGGTGGAGGTGGAGAACACCGTCGCGCCTTCCTTCACCTGCGCCTGGTTGCCCATGCACAGCGAGCAACCCGGCATCTCCATGCGTGCGCCGGCGGTGCCGAAGGTGCCGTACACGCCTTCCTTGGTCAGCTCGGACGCATCCATCTTGGTCGGCGGCGCCACCCACAGGCGGGTCGGAATGTCGCGCTTGCCTTCTAGCAGCTTGGCGGCGGCGCGGAAGTGGCCGATGTTGGTCATGCACGAACCGATGAACACTTCGTCGATGTGCGTGCCAGCGACGGCCGAGAGCGTCTTCACGTCGTCCGGATCGTTCGGGCAGGCCAGCAGCGGCTCGTGCACGTCGGCCAGGTCGATCTCGATGACGGCCGCGTACTCGGCATCGGCATCGGGTTCGAGCAGTTGCGGGTCGGCCAGCCACGCTTCCATCCTGGCGATGCGGCGCGCCAGCGAGCGCGGATCGGCGTAGCCCTCGGCGATCATCCACTTCAGCAGCGTGATGTTGCTGTTGAGGTATTCAACGATCGGCTCCTTGTTGAGCCGCACCGTGCAGCCTGCCGCCGAACGTTCGGCCGAGGCGTCGGAGAGTTCGAACGCCTGCTCGACTTTCAAATCCGGCAGGCCTTCGATCTCGAGGATGCGGCCGGAGAAGATGTTCTTCTTGCCCTGCTTGGCGACGGTCAGCAGGCCTTGCTGGATCGCGTAGTACGGGATCGCATTGACCAGGTCGCGCAACGTCACGCCCGGCTGCAGGTCGCCCTTGAAGCGCACCAGCACCGATTCGGGCATGTCGAGCGGCATCACGCCGGTGGCCGCGGCGAACGCCACCAGGCCGGAACCTGCCGGGAACGAAATGCCCACCGGGAAGCGCGTGTGCGAGTCGCCGCCGGTGCCGACGGTGTCAGGCATCAGCATGCGGTTGAGCCAGCTGTGGATCACGCCGTCGCCCGGACGCAGCGAGATGCCGCCGCGCGTCGAGATGAATTCCGGCAGGGTGTGGTGCGTTTTCACATCGACCGGCTTCGGATAGGCGGCGGTGTGGCAGAACGACTGCATCACCAGGTCGGCACTGAAACCGAGGCAAGCCAGATCCTTCAGCTCGTCACGCGTCATCGGGCCGGTGGTGTCCTGCGAACCGACCGAGGTCATCTTCGGCTCGCAGTAGGTGCCGGGGCGCACGCCCTGCCATTCAGGCAAGCCGCAGGCACGCCCGACCATCTTCTGCGCGAGCGAATAACCCTTGCCGGTATCGGCCGGCTGCTGCGGCTGGCGGAACAGGTCGGTGACCGGCAGGCCCAGCGCTTCGCGCGCCTTGGCGGTCAGGCCGCGACCGATGATCAGCGGGATGCGACCACCGGCGCGCACCTCGTCGAACAGCACGTCGGACTTGACCTGGAACTCGGCGATGACTTCGCCGTTCTTGATCGCCTTGCCGGCATACGGCTGCAGCTCGACCACGTCGCCGTGGTTCATCTGCGACACGTCCAGCTCGATCGGCAGTGCACCGGCGTCTTCCATCGTGTTGTAGAAGATCGGCGCAATCTTGCTGCCCAGGCAGACGCCACCGAAGCGCTTGTTGGGGATGAACGGGATGTCCTCGCCGGTGAACCACAGCACGCTGTTGGTCGCCGACTTGCGCGAGGAACCCGTACCCACCACGTCGCCGACGTAGGCGACCAGATGGCCCTTGTCCTTCAGCGACAGGATCTCGGCGATCGGCCCGCGCTTGCCGTCTTCCTCCGGCACGAACGGCGCGTCGGGACGCTTGTTCTTCAGCATCGCCAGCGCGTGCAGCGGAATGTCCGGACGCGTGGTGGCGTCAGGCGCCGGCGACAGGTCGTCGGTATTGGTCTCGCCCGGCACCTTGAACACGGTGATGGTCAGCGACTGCGGCACTTCCGGCTTGCTGGTGAACCATTCGGCGTCGGCCCAGCTCTGCAACACGGCCTTGGCATTGGCATTGCCCGCCTTGGCCTTCTCTTCGACGTCGTGGAAGGCGTCGAACACCAGCAGGGTGTGCTTGAGGCCTTCGGCGGCCGTCGCGCCCAGCTCGGCGTTGTCGAGCAGCTCGACGAGCGGATGGATGTTGTAGCCGCCCAGCATCGTGCCCAGCAGCTCGGTGGCGCGCTTCGCGCTGATCAGCGGCGTCTTCTCCGTCCCGAACGCGATCGCAGCCAGGTACGACGCCTTGACCTTCGCCGCATCGTCCACGCCGGCCGGCACGCGATGGGTCAACAGGTCGACCAGGAACGCTTCCTCGCCCGCGGGCGGCGCCTTGATCAGTTCGATCAGCTCGGCGGTCTGCTGTGCGCTCAGCGGCAGCGGCGGAATGCCGAGGGCGGCGCGTTCGGCAGCGTGGTGGCGGTAGGCTTCCAGCATGGGGGATGACTCCAGTCGGTGAAGGATGTTCGGGAAAGGATGGCGTTGTCGGGATGCGGTGATCGTGGCGTCAGGCCTTGGGGACGATGAGCTTCAGGCCCTTGAAGTAGTCGCGGAAGAAGCCGTCGTCGCGCGTGATCAGCGCGGTGCACTGGAGCAGCGCGTGCGCGCCGACGAGGAAATCCGGCACCGTGCGGGGCACTTGCCGCTGCCCCGTCACCTTGCGCCGCTGGTTGAAGCGGCGTTGCATTTCGCCGGCACGGATCGCGGCGCGCCTTTCGACCGGCAAATAGCGCAACCCCATCTCCTCGACCACGTCCATGATGTCCGCGCCGTGACCGAGACCGGCGGTGATTTCACTCACGACCACGTCGCAGATCACCACCGACCCCAGCATCAGCGCATCGCGCACGCAGCTTTCCGCTGCATCCGCGCGTGCATCTTCGCCGAGCAGATCGATCAGCACGTTGGTATCCACGGCAATCATTTTTTCGCATCCGGCTCGTAGTCGTCCGGCTCGCGAAGCGTCTCGAAAGGTTCCAACGCATCGCCCGGCGCACGCCCGCGCAACTCGCGCATCACGTCGTCGGTGGTGACGCCAGGCGGGAGCTTGAAGCGACCACGGGCACGGGAAATGGCGTCGCTGACATCCTTGCGCAGGATGATGCGCCCGCCTTCCAGTTCGACCTTGAGCGTGGTGCCCTTGGTCAGGCCCAGCGCGTCGCGCACGGCCTTGGGCAGGGTGATCTGGCCGCGTTCGGCGACGGTGGCTTCCATGGCGGGCTCCATGAGCGAAACGGTATGGACGAATTATACATACTTCTGGATTCATACCGCGAGCGGCATACTATCCCCCGACCCCACCGTCCGGTCCCGGGCCCGCAACATGAACGGGCGTAGACTCGACGGCACCCTGAAGCCGCAGCCACAGGAGCCCCCACCATGGCCGACACCTTCTCCACCCGCGCCACGCTCGACGTCGGCGGCCGCACGTTCACGTACGCCAGCCTGCCCCGCCTGGGCCAGCGGCATGACATCGCCCGCCTGCCCTATTCGATGAAGATCCTGCTGGAGAACCTGCTCCGGCACGAGGACGGCGTGACCGTGCTGCCGGCCCACATCGAGGCGGTGGCCAACTGGAACCCGGCGGCCGAGCCGGAGACCGAGATCGCCTTCATGCCGGCCCGCGTGGTGCTGCAGGATTTCACCGGCGTGCCCTGCGTGGTCGACCTCGCCGCGATGCGCGACGCGGTGGTCCGCCTCGGCGGCCGCCCCGAGCAGATCAACCCGCTGATCCCGTCGGAGCTGGTCATCGACCATTCGGTGCAGGTCGACGTGTTCGGCCGGCCCGACGCACTCGACCTCAACGGCAAGATCGAATTCGAGCGCAACCGCGAACGCTACGGCTTCCTGCGCTGGGGCCAGAAGGCCTTCGACAACTTCAAGGTGGTGCCGCCCAACACCGGCATCGTCCACCAAGTGAACCTGGAGAACCTGGCACGCGTGGTGTTCTCGGCGGAGAAGGACGGCGAACTCTGGGCGTATCCGGACACCGTGTTCGGCACCGACTCGCATACCACGATGATCAACGGCATCGGCGTGCTCGGCTGGGGCGTGGGCGGGATCGAGGCCGAAGCGGCCATGCTCGGGCAACCCTCCTCGATGCTGATCCCGCAGGTCGTCGGCTTCAAGCTCACCGGCAAGCTGCCCGAAGGAGCCACCGCGACCGACCTCGTGCTCACCGTCACCCAGATGCTGCGCAAGCACGGCGTGGTCGGCAAGTTCGTCGAGTTCTTCGGCGATGGCCTGCAGCACCTGCCACTGGCCGACCGCGCCACCATCGGCAACATGGCGCCCGAATACGGCGCGACCTGCGGCATCTTCCCGGTCGATGCCGAATCGCTGAACTACCTGCGCCTGTCCGGGCGCGACGAAGCGCAGATCGCGCTGGTCGAGGCCTATGCCAGGGCACAGGGCCTGTGGCACGAGCCGGGCGCGGCCGAAGCCGCATACAGCAGCGTGCTGCAGCTGGACATGGGCGAAGTGAAACCGTCGATGGCCGGGCCGAAGCGACCGCAGGACCGCGTGCTGCTCGAGGACGTGCAGCGCAACTTCCAGGAGAACCTCGGCCCGCTGGTCCGCGGCCGCAATGGCGGCGAAGGCAAGGCCGTGGCCAAGTTCGATGCCGAGGGGGGCGACCAGACGCAGGCCGCGCACCTCGCCGCAAAGCCGGTGTCGATGATCCAGCTCGACGACGGCGAACACGCGCTGACCGACGGCTCGGTGGTGATCGCGGCGATCACGTCCTGCACCAACACCTCCAATCCCGCCGTCATGCTCGGCGCCGGGCTGCTCGCACGCAATGCGGTCGCGCGCGGCCTGAAGGCGGCGCCGTGGGTGAAGACGTCGCTCGGCCCCGGCTCGCGCGTGGTGACCGATTACCTTGAACAGGCGGGGCTGATCGGCGACCTCGAGAAGCTCGGCTTCTACGTCGTCGGCTACGGCTGCACCACCTGCATCGGCAACTCCGGCCCGCTGCCCGACCCGGTGTCGCGCGGCATCGCCGAGAACGACCTCGCCGTCGCGGCCGTGCTGTCGGGCAACCGCAATTTCGAAGGCCGCATCCACGCCGAAGTGAAGATGAACTACCTCGCCTCGCCGCCGCTGGTGGTGGCCTACGCGCTCGCCGGCACGGTCGACATCGACCTCACCAACGATCCGCTGGGCATCGGCAGCGACGGTCAGCCGGTGTACCTGCGCGACATCTGGCCAAGCAACCGGGAGATCGGCGATTTCATCGCCAGGACCCTCGGTCCGGAGATGTTCAAGCAGAACTACGCCGACGTGTTCAAGGGCGATACGCGCTGGAACACGATCGAGTCGCCGGACGGCGACCTCTACGCCTGGGACGATGCCTCCACCTACATCAAGAACCCGCCCTACTTCGACGGCATGACCATGGCCGTCGGCCACATCGACGACATTCACGGCGCACGCGTGATAGGCATCTTCGGCGACTCGATCACCACCGACCACATCTCGCCGGCCGGCAACATCAAGAAGGACTCGCCCGCGGGGCGGTTCCTGCAGTCGCGCGGCGTGCAGCCGGCCGACTTCAACAGCTACGGCAGCCGCCGCGGAAACGACGACGTGATGGTGCGCGGCACCTTCGCCAACATCCGCATCAAGAACCTGTTCTTCGGCGGCGAGGAAGGCGGCAACACGCTGTACTTCGGCGCCCCCGGCAGCGCTTCCGGGCAGCCCGAGAAGATGGCGATCTACGACGCGGCGATGAAATACCGCGCCGGCGGCGTGCCGACCGTGGTCTTCGCCGGCAAGGAATACGGCACCGGATCGTCGCGCGACTGGGCGGCGAAGGGCACCAACCTGCTCGGGATCAAGGCGGTGGTCGCGGAGAGCTTCGAGCGCATCCATCGCGCCAACCTCGTGGGCATGGGCGTGCTGCCGCTGCAGTTCCGCGCCGGCGAGAACGCGCAAAGCCATGGTCTGGACGGCGACGAGGTCATCGACATCGTCGGCCTCCAGGATGGCAAGGCCAGGACCGCCACCCTGGTCGCCCGCAGGAACGACGGCAGCGAAGTGCGCTTCGAGGTCGACGTGCTGCTGCTGACGCCGAAGGAAGTGGAGTACTTCCGCCACGGCGGCTTGCTGCACTACGTGCTGCGCCAGCTCGCGTCGCGGAAGGCAGCCTGAGCCCGGCACGGGCGGAAGCCCCGCCCGCCGCGACACGGCGGGCGTTCGCGGGATGCGCGAAGCAATGCTTCGCACACGCATCCCCCTCACCCACCACGGCGGCTTGCTGCACTACGTGCTGCGCCAGCTCGCGTCGCGGAAGGCAGCCTGAGCCCGGCACGGGCGGAAGCCCCGCCCGCCGCGACACGGCGGGCGTTGTGGCCGCCGATGCCTACAGCACCGGCGTCCAGCGCACGTGGTACAGCCGCCAGTCACCGCCTTCAAGCCGCCAGCTCGCCTGCACGTCGTAGGCCTGCGCCGTATCGGGCAACAGCGAGCCCGTGCCGGCGTGCAGCACGGCCTGGAAACGCACGTCGGCATGCGAGTCCCGAATGCGGACATCGAGCGGTCCCAGCGTGCTGGACACTTCACGATGACGCAGCATCACCGCGGTCGCCAGGCGGCGCGCGCCTTCGCGGTCAAGGCCATCGTTGCCGATGAAGTCCTCGGCAAGGAACTGCTGCACTGCAGCAGGATCACGCGCTTCCACCGCCTGACGCAGCCCTTCGACGGCTGCGCGCAGCGCTTCTTCCGGATCGCTGCGCGAACAGCCCGACAGGAGCACCAGCGCGAGCAGCATGCTCAACCACGCCAAGGGCGACACGCCGCCCCGATGCCTCGGCACGCGCCTCGGCACGCCTGTTTCCAGTGGAAACCGTCCCGCCCCACGCCGCACCATCTCGTCCACCTGCACCTCCATCCGCGCAACCCGCACGGGCCGCCTTGCCTGCGATTGGAGCCTATGCTCCAATCCATACCCAACGGTATCGCCGCAAGAATACCGGCCGAATAAGCAAGGACATCCCGTGGAGGGGACCGCATGACGACAGCACGCCCGTGGCTCGCCCAGTATCCTGCCGGCGTCCCGGCAGAGATCGACATCAATGAGTTTTCGTCGATCCCGGCGGTGCTCGAGAGTGCGATCCGCCAGTTCGGCGACCGCCCGGCCTTCACCAACATGGGCAAGGCGCTGACCTATTCCGAGGTCGACCAGCTGAGCCGCCAGTTCGCGGCCTACCTGCTGGGCGAACTCAAGCTCAAGAAGGGCGATCGCGTCGCGATCATGATGCCCAACTGCCTGCAGTACCCGATCGCCACCTTCGGCGTGCTGCGCGCCGGGCTGACCGTGGTCAACGTCAACCCGATGTACACCGCGCGCGAGCTGAAGCACCAGCTGGTGGATTCCGGCGCCAGCGTGATCCTGGTGCTCGACAACTTCGCGAAGACCGTGCAGGACGTGGTCGGCGACACCCAGGTCCGTCAGGTCATCACCACCGCGCTGGGCGACATGCTGGGCTTCCCGAAGGGCAACATCGTCAACTTCGTGCTGCGCTACGTGAAGAAGATGGTGCCGGACTTCGACATCCCGTCCGCCGTCCGCTTCAAGGACACGCTCACCCTGGGCCGCATGCACACGTTGCCGCCGGTGACGATCGAGCACGAGGACATCGCGTTCCTGCAGTACACCGGCGGCACCACCGGGGTGGCCAAGGGCGCGATGCTCACCCATCGCAACCTCGTCGCCAACATGCAGCAGGCATCGGCGTGGCTGGGCACCAACGTCAAGATGGGCAAGGAGGTGATCGTCACCGCCCTGCCGCTGTACCACATCTTCGCGTTGACCGCGAACGGCCTGGTGTTCATGAAATACGGCGCGAAGAACATCCTGATCACCAATCCGCGCGACATGCCCGGCTTCGTCAAGGAACTCAAGCGCGAACCGTTCACCGCGATCACCGGCGTCAACACGCTGTTCAACGGCCTGCTGAACACGCCGGGCTTCGCCGAGATCGACTTCTCGCCGCTGCACCTCACCCTCGGCGGCGGCATGGCGGTGCAACGCGCCGTGGCCGAGCGCTGGAAACAGGTCACCGGCGTGACCCTGGTCGAGGCCTACGGCCTGACCGAGACCTCGCCCGCCGCCTGCATCAACCCGATGAACCTCGCCGATTACAACGGTGCGATCGGCCTGCCGGTGCCCTCCACCGACGCCTGCGTGAAGGACGAGGACGGCAAGGTGCTGGGCGTCGAGGAAGTCGGCGAACTGTGCATCAAGGGTCCGCAGGTGATGAAGGGCTACTGGAACCGCCCCGAGGAAACCGCCGCGACCATCGACGCCGATGGCTGGCTGCACACCGGCGACATGGCGCGGATGGACGAGAAGGGCTTCTTCTACATCGTCGACCGCAAGAAGGACATGATCCTGGTGTCCGGCTTCAACGTGTATCCCAACGAGGTCGAGGACGTGATCGCGATGCTGCCCGGGGTGCTCGAGGTGGCGGCGGTCGGAGTGCCCGACGACAAGTCCGGCGAGGCAGTGAAGCTGGTCATCGTGAAGAAGGACCCGGCGTTGACGGCCGAGCAGGTCAAGGCCCATGCCCGCGAGAACCTGACCGGGTACAAACAGCCGAAATTCGTCGAATTCCGTGACGAGCTTCCCAAAACGAACGTCGGCAAGATCCTCCGGCGGGAGCTGCGCGAGACCCCGAGCTGACCACCCGCCGTCCGACGGGACGGCTAGCGGGGCAGAAACTGCCGATCCGCGGCAGAAAGTGCTTGCATGCGGCCGGGTATGGGTGCATAGAATCCGTTCATCGGACTTGCCGCCCATACTTTACGACCGCCTTTGGCACGGGTCCGACGTGGCCAAGGTGGTCCGTCAGGGGACCCTCATGAACAACGTCGAGCTGCTGCACCGCGACCCTTCCTTCAACACCATCCGCGTCGAACACGACACGTCCAACGACGCCCACTGGTGCTTCATGCACGCGCAACAGGCGTTCGCGGACCCGACCTATCGCGCCTGCTTCTCGCCGAAGATGCTGAGGGAACTGCGGCTGTTCGCGCGCCGCGCAATCGACTCGATCGACGCCGAGGCGGCCAAGTCGCCCGCGCACCTGTCGCACATCGTGCTCGCCTCGGACACGCACGTGTTCAACCTCGGCGGCGACCTGTCGCTGTTCTCCAACCTGATCCGCGCGCGCGACCGCGACGGCCTGCTGCGCTACGCCGCCGAATGCGTCGACAGCGTGCATCTGCTGCAGAGCCGCCTGCACTCGAACGCGCACACCATCGGCCTGATCGAGGGTGACGCGCTCGGCGGCGGCTTCGAGCTTGCCCTCGCCTGCCAGACCATCGTCGCCGAGAAGGGCGTGCAATTGGGCTTCCCGGAAGTGCTGTTCGGCCTGTTCCCGGGCATGGGCGCCTATTCGCTGCTGTCGCAGCGCGTAAGCCCGAAGGTCGCCGAGGAGATGATGCTCAACGGCGTGATGTACAGCAGCGACGAACTGCACCGCATGGGCGTGATCGACGTGCTGGTGCCCAAGGGCGAAGGCGTGCGCGCCGTGCACGAGATCATCCGCCAGAACCGCCGCATCGCGACCGCGCGCCTGGCCCTGCACCGCGTCCGCGACGCGGTGAACCCGGTGTCGCATGACGAACTGATGCGCATCACCGAGATCTGGGTGGATACCGCGCTGCAGCTGTCCGACAAGCAGCTGCGGACCATGGAACGCCTGGTGCGGGCCCAGCTCAAGCGGCCGGCGGCCGGCGAAGACAGCGCCACCGCGGACAGCGCCAGCCTCGCGCTCTGATCCGGGGCGGATGCCCTCCCGCCTGTTGACGCCGACCGGCCCTGGCGACCTTCCCGGCGCCTCCAATTCGTCATCCCGGCGTTCGCCGGGATGACGGGAGTTCGGACGGCCTGGGTCACGGCCCTCGCCGGGTTAGGTGATCGAGGGGGCCGCTGTGCTCTGCCTGCCGGCGCCCTGTCAGTCCCCACCTTGCCCTTCCGGTGTCCGCGCCTTCCCGCGCGCTGTCAACTCACTAGGCGTCCGCTTCCTGCTGGACCAGGTCGCCCTGTTCGCGCAGGGCGGCCAGTGCCTGTTCCAGCTGCTGGCGCAGCATGTTGCTGATGCCGCGCCACTCGCGCACCAGTTGCTCGCCGGGCATGCGCATGCCCGCCGATGCGCTTTCGCTCAGGCGCATCGCGCCCATGTTCGCCGCCGTGCCCTTGAGCGCATGGCAGGCATCGCGGAACACGTCCCACTGGTTGGCGGCACCGGCGACATCAATGTCGGCGATGCACTTGCGTGCGTCGCGCGCGCACTCCCACAGGAAACGCTGCACGAACTCCTCGCCCAGACCCATTTCGCGCAGCTCGTCGAGGATGTGCTTGGACACCACCGTTTCCTGCGGCGCGACGGCCACGGCCCCCTGCGCTTCACCGGAGGTGACGTCGGTGTTGCCCTCGGCGATGTCGGCCAGCTTCTGCAGCAGGCGGTCGACCGCAACCGGCTTGGTCAGGTAGGCAAAGGCGCCCGCGCGCTCGCACTCGATGCGGGCGTCGCTGGTGGCGTCGGCGCTGAGCACGATGAACGGCGTGCGCTTGCGCCCGGCTTCCATGAAGCGCGCCTGCTTGATCACTTCCAGGCCGCTGATGCCGGGCATGTGCAGGTCGGTCACCACTGCATCGAACGACTGGTTCTCGAGCGCGTCGAGGATGTCCTCGCCGACGTTGACGATGAAGGCGCGGTGCCCGGCCTTCTCCAGCAGCTTGCGCATCACCATCAGGTTCGCGGGCTGGTCGTCGGCCACCAGGATGCGCAGCGAGCGCACGCGCGCGCGATGGCGCACGAACGGGTCGGAGAAGGCGATGACGTTGTCGCCGACGGTGGGTTCGGCCACCGCCTGGATCTCGGCCAGCTGCAGCGGCACGTCCACCCGGAAATGCGAGCCGGCGCCGGGCGTGCTTTCCACCGTGATGGTGCCGCCAAGCAGCTCGGTCAGCGCCTTGGCGATGGTGGTGCCCAGGCCCGTGCCGCCGAAGCGACGGCCGCGGCCGGACTCGACCTGCTCGAACGCGTCGAAGATCCGCGACAACGCGTCCTGCGGGATGCCGATGCCGGTGTCGCGCACGGAGAAGCGCAGCGGCACGCGTTCGAGGTCGCCACCCTCGAGCAGGCCGACTTCCAGCGACACCCGGCCTTCCGAGGTGAACTTGATCGCGTTCGACAGCAGGTTGACCAGGATCTGGCGCAGGTGGTTGGCGTCGCTGTGCAGCAGGTCGGGCACGTCCTCGGCGACATTGAGCTCCAGCGCCAGGCCCTTCGCCTGCGCACCGGGCAGCAGCATCACGTGGATGCTCTTGAGCAGTTCGCGCAGCGCGAAATCGGTGTCGACGCGGTTGAAGCGGCCGGCCTCGATCGCGGAAATGCTGAGCACGTCGTCGACCAGCAGCTGCAGCGCCCTGGCCGAGGTCTGGATGACCTGCGCGCTGTCGCGCTGCTCGTTGTCCAGCCGCGACGACATCATCAGCTCGGACATGCCGACGATGCCGTTGAGCGGGGTGCGGAACTCGTGGCTCATGTTGGCCAGGAAGCGGCTCTTGGCCTCGCTCGCGGCCTTGGCCGCCTCGGTTGCCGCGATCAGCTGGCGCAGCAGCGAGATCAGGTACAGCGGCACCGCGACCAGGCCGATCGCGAGGCCCCAGCCGAGCCAGATGTTCTGCTGCCAGTACGGGGTCTTGGCGATCACCGTGACGAAGGTCGCCAGCGCGAAGCCGATCGCCGCATACAGGTAACGTGGGCCGTAGCGCAGGCCGTTGCCGATCGTGACCCACAGCAGGATCACGTACATCGGCGCCAGCTTCTCGCCGAGCAGGACCATGCCCGTGCCCATCAGCGTGTAGTCCAGGAACATGCCCAGCACGCGACGCGGATGCGATACGCCCGGCCGCGCGACGATCCAGGCCAGGATCGCGGCGCCGAGCACGAAGTCGATGGTCAGGATCGCCACCGAGACCGCGACCGGCCCGGCGAGCTGCAGGTCGCCCGCGAACGCGAAGGCCAGATAGGCGTAGACGACGATCAGCATCGCCAGGCGCACGATGGCCTGGCCATGCTCGCTGTCGGGGCGGTTGGACAGGCGCTTGCGCAACCGGTCGAACAGCGGCAATGCGCCGTCAGCCATCGCCGCGACCGTCCACGGGCGCCGGGAACCGGCGGCAGATGTCCTCCACCCGCTCGCGCCCGCGCAGCAGCGCAGCGACGCAGGCAGGGTCGAACAGCTTGCCGGACTGGTCGGCGATGTAGGCCAGCGCTTCGTCGATGCTCCAGGCCCGCTTGTAGGGACGCCGCGAGATCAGCGCGTCGAACACGTCGGCCACGGCGACGATGCGCGCCTCGACCGGGATCTGGTCGCCGACCAGGCCATCGGTATAGCCACTGCCGTCGTAACGCTCCTGGTGGCGCAGCGCGATGGTGGCGCTGAGCTGGATGAAGCGGTTCTGGCTGCCGTTCAGCAGTTCGTGGCCGATGCGCGGATGCGTGCGCATCAGCTCGATCTCGCCGGCGTCCAGCGGGCCGGGCTTGAGCAGCAGGGCGTCGGGGATCGCGATCTTGCCGATGTCGTGCAGGGGCGCGGCGAGTTCGATCATCCGCACCTCGTCCTCGAACATCCCCATTTCCTCGGCGACCAGGCCGGCCACCGCGGCGAGGCGGGCGAGATTGGCACTGGTGCCAGCATCACGGAACTCGATTGCCAGCGCCAGGCGGCTGAGGGTCTCGCGCTCGCGCTCCTCGACCTCGTGCATGCTCGACAGCAGGCGCTGCTCCAGCGACAGCGCGCGCTGCTTGATCGATTCGGACTGCTGGCGCAGCTGCAGCAGGTTGCGGCAGCGGGCGCGGAGTTCGCGCGGCCGGACCGGCTTGACCAGGAAATCGATGACACCAGCGTCGAGCGCGGCCTGGCGGATCGGCTCGTCGCCGACCACGGTCACCAGCACGATCGGCACGTCGCGGTGCAGCAACGGCTTGCGGAAGCGACGGGCGAACTCCAGCCCGTCGATCACCGGCATGCGGTAGTCGAGCAGCAGCAGGTCCGGGCGGTTCTCCTCGCACCAGCGCAAGGCCACCTGCGGGTCACCGAAGTCGAGCACCTCCAGCTCGGGACTGATGTCCTCGAGGATGTGCCGCAGCATGGTGCGGGCGGAGGTCTGGTCGTCGACGATGACGATATTCATCTGGTCAGGGCTTCCCGGTTGGCGTGGCGACCCGCCTTGCCGGGCAGGATCGTCGCCAGATGGGGGATACGTAGCAATTCCTGTGCCCATGCCGGTCCTGCCAGAAAATGAGACCGTGATCCCCGAATCAACGCCAATCCGCCCTTCCGCAGGTCACGAAGTGACCGAATGATGCCCTAAAACGCGGACGGGAGTGACGCAGGCGTGAAGCCCCGGAGCGCCCAGTTCCGCCTGGCCCGGGCGCTCCGCGCCGTCGGCCCGCCGGCAGGCTCAGGCGCCCGCCTCGGGCCGCATGTACGGGAACAGCAGGACATCGCGGATCGAGGACGAGCCGGTCAGCAGCATCACCAGCCGGTCGATGCCCACCCCGAGCCCGCCGGTCGGCGCGAGCCCGACCTCCAGCGCGCGGATGTAGTCGGCATCGAAGTGCATGGCCTCGTCGTCGCCGCCGGCCTTGGCGTCCACCTGGGCACGGAAACGCGCGGCCTGGTCCTCCGGATCATTCAGCTCGGAGAAGCCGTTGGCGATCTCCTTGCCACCGATGAACAGCTCGAAGCGGTCGGTGATCCCCGGCTCGGTGTCGGACTCGCGCGCCAGCGGCGACACCTCCACCGGGTAGTGGGTGATGAAGGTCGGCTGCACCAGCCCGCCTTCGACCGTCTTCTCGAAGATCTCCAGCAGAAGCTTGCCCCAGCCGTAGGCCGGCTTGACGTGGATCTTCAGGGCCGCGCAGTGGCGAGCCAGCGCCTCCCGGTCGCGGCAGTCGGCCACGCTGATCTGCGGATTGAGTTCGCGCACCGCCTCCTCCAGCTTCCAGCGCCGGAACGCGGGGCCCAGTTCGATGGTGTTGCCGTCCCACTGCGCAGTGGTGGTGCCGAGCACCTGCAGCGCCACGTCGCGGATCAGGCCTTCGGTGAGGTCCATGACCTCCTCGTAGGCCACGTAGGCCTCGTACAGCTCCAGCATCGTGAACTCGGGGTTGTGCCGGGTGCTCACGCCCTCGTTGCGGAAGTTGCGGTTGATCTCGTACACGCGCTCGAAGCCGCCGACCACGAGGCGCTTGAGGTACAGCTCCGGCGCCACGCGCAGGTACAGCTCCAGGTCGAGCGCGTTGTGGTGGGTGGTGAACGGGCGCGCGGTGGCGCCGCCGGCGACGTAATGCATCATCGGCGTTTCCACTTCGAGGAAGCGGCGCGCGTCCAGCCATTGCCGGATCGCGGCGATGATGCGCGAGCGCTTGATGAACACATCGCGCGCCTCGGGGGTGACGATCAGGTCGACGTAGCGCTGGCGGTAGCGTTGCTCGACGTCGGCCAGCCCGTGCCACTTGTCCGGCAGCGGGCGCAGCGACTTGGTCAGCAGCCGCAGGCGTTCCGCCTTGACCGACAGCTCGCCGGTCCTGGTGCGCATCAGCGTGCCCTCGGCCGCGACGATGTCGCCGACGTCCCAGCCCTTGAACGCATCGTAGGTGTCGCCCAGCGTCGCCGACTGCAGGAACAACTGGATGCGGCCGCCGAGGTCCTGGATCTGCGCGAACGCGGCCTTGCCCATGATCCGCTTGGCGAGCAGGCGCCCGGCCAGCGCGACGCGACGCCCGGTAGCCTCGAGCGCCTCGCCGGTCCAGCGTTCGGCATCGGCGTACTCGGCCTGCAGGTCGTCGGCGTAGGCATCGCGCCGGAAGTCGTTGGGAAACGCGATGCCCTGTCCGCGCAACGCCGCCAGTTTGGCGCGACGCTCGGCGATCAGGGCGTTGTCGTCGGCGGCGGGCGGCGTGGTCTGCTCGGTCATTGCATGGCCTGTGGGGAATCGGGAATCGGGAATCGGGAAAGCCTAAACGTTTTGTCATCCCGAGCGCAGCGAGGGATGTTCCCGCCGCCACCGGATCCCTCCGCGGCTTCGCCGGATCGGGATGATCGATGGCTAGACGGCGTCGACGCGCTTGGAACCGGCCTCAAGTCCGGATTTCAGGCTCGCCTCGACGAATTCGTCGAGATCGCCATCCAGCACCTTCTGCGTGTCGCTGCGCTCGATGCCGGTGCGCAGGTCCTTGATGCGGCTCTGGTCGAGCACGTAGTTGCGGATCTGGCTGCCCCAGCCGATGTCGGACTTGGTGGCTTCCACCGCATCGCGCTCGGCATTGCGCTTCTGGATTTCCAGCTCGTACAGCTTCGCCGCCAGCATCTTCATCGCGGTGTCGCGGTTCTGGTGCTGGCTGCGCCCGGTCTGGCAGGCTACAACTATCCCGGTGGGGACGTGGGTGATGCGCACCGCCGACTCGGTCTTGTTGACGTGCTGGCCGCCCGCGCCGGACGAACGGTACACGTCGGTCTTGAGGTCGGCGGGGTTGATCTCGATGTCGATGTTGTCGTCGACTTCCGGCGACACGAACACCGAGGTGAAGCTGGTGTGGCGGCGGTTGTCCGAGTCGAACGGCGACTTGCGCACGAGGCGATGCACGCCGGTCTCGGTCTTCAGCCAGCCGTAGGCGAAATCGCCCTCGATGCGCACGGTGGCCGACTTGATCCCCGCCACTTCGCCGCCGCTGGCTTCCATCAGCTCGGTCTTCCAGCCGCGCGACTCGGCCCAGCGCAGGTACATGCGCAGCAGCATTTCGGCCCAGTCCTGCGCCTCGGTGCCGCCGGCGCCGGCCTGGATGTCGACGAAGGCATTGGTGGCGTCCATCTTGCCGGAGAACATGCGCTGGAACTCCAGCTTGTCCACCTCGCCGGCGTAGCGCTCGACGTCGTCGACCACCGCCTGCGCGGTGGCTTCGTCATCCTCGGCCTCGGCCAGTTCGAGCAGTTCGGAGGCCCCGACCAGGCCGTCGGTGAGGCTGCGGATGCCGTTGACGGTCTTGTCCAGCAACGAGCGTTCGCGGCCCAGGGCCTGCGCGCGTTCCGGATCGTTCCAGACGTCCGGATGTTCCAGTTCGCGTTCTACTTCTTCCAGGCGCTCGCGCTTGGCGTCGTAGTCAAAGATACCCCCTCAGCGCATCCAGCCGACCGGTCAGGTCGGCGATGCGCTGGCGCACGGGATTGAGTTCGATCATGGTCTTGGGCGTGTCGCGACGATGGTGGAAACAGCCGCATATTCTAGCAGCCGGGCGCCACCCGGCACGGCCGTCGGCATCAATCGCCCGCCGCCGGCTCCAGGTGTTCGATGACGAGCTGGATGGCCCGCGGGCCGCGCCAGTCGTCGCCCGCCAGCCGGTAGGCCATGCGGCAACGCGCGGGCGGCGCGGCCCCGGTCCAGCCGCCGAAGTGGATCGCGTTGAGTGCACCACGCACGCCGTCTCGGCGCAGCGACAGCTTGAGATGGCGTTCACCGACGATCTTCCAATCGAGCACCTCGAACACGCCGTCGAACAGCGGTTCCGGGAACCCCTGCCCCCACGGCCCACCGTCGCGGAGCGCATCGGCGTGCACGCGGTCGAATTCGTGCGCCTGCAGTTCGCCGTCGCTGCGCAGTTCCGCCTGCAGCACGGCGGGATCGACCATCGCCTCGACCACGGCGCGGAATGCGGCATCGAACGCGTCGAACCGCGTGGCGGCGAGCGTGAGGCCCGCCGCCATCGCATGGCCGCCGAAGCGTTCGACCAGGCCGGGATGGGCGCTGTCGACGGCGGCCAGCGCGTCGCGGATGTGCAGGCCGGGAATCGAGCGCGCCGAGCCGCGCAGCAGGTCGCTGCCCGGTTCGGCGGGCGCGAACGCGACGACCGGGCGGTGCAGGCGTTCCTTCACCTTCGACGCCACCAGTCCGACCACGCCCGGATGCCAGTCGGGATGGCACAGGCACACCGCCACCGGCGACGCGCCATCGGCTTGCGCCGGCAGCACGGCGAGCGCGGCGTCGGCATCGTCGACCATGGCCTGCTGCACGCCGCGCCGCTCGGCGTTGATGCCGTGCAGCAGGTCGGCCAGTTCGCGCGCACGCGCCGTGTCGTCGGTCAGCAGGCATTCGATGCCCAGCGCCATGTCCTCCAGCCGGCCGGCCGCGTTGATCCGCGGCGCGATCGCGAAGCCGATGTCGCTGGCGGAAAGCAGCGGCGCCTTGCGCCCGGACACCTCGATCAGCGCCTGCAGCCCGGCGCAACCCTTCCCGGCACGCAGCCGGCGCAGGCCCGCCGCCACCAGCGCGCGGTTGTTCGCATCCAGCGGCACCAGATCCGCTAGGGCGCGGCGCCCGTCTGGACACTTTTTCGGTAGCTGTCGAAATTTAGGCAACCTCGCCTGTGGATTCGAAACAGAGCCGAACACTTCAGATATTCCTTGGGTTGTGCACTTTTGGCCAGGGTCCATCGTGCGAGGAGATGCTAGCTAACAACTTGCACCAACCCTACCAGCCGTGTGACTCCGTCGGAAGCGGACACAAAACAGACTTCGGCGCAGCCCCCGAGGGGCTGCCGATATCCGCCTGAAAGGAGCAATAAACCCAAGGATATGCCTTTAATATCAATTAGTTACTTGATACTAGCTGCCATAGTTGCTGCCCTGATTACGTTCGCCAAGGCTCAGGTGTGAGATCAGACGCTGCGTGATACAGCGGCAGACGATAGGTCCCGAATAGCCGCCGAAGCCGGCCCCAGTCGCGCCCTAGGAAGAGCCAGCGGAAATCTTCGTCGAATTGAAACTCCGAACGGAATGGATAGGTCGGCCTGTCATTGTCCACTCCTTCCAGAAGATCGAACCCATCTAGCGCAAGCACGCTGATCGCAGGCGCATCCTTCCGCTTCCGCCTACCCTCAAAGCCACATAGCCGCTCGGTTACCCTGCCAAGGAGTTCGGCAGGCGCAGGACGCAGATCAATGATCTCCGTCGCAACTCCTCTTGCACCTGCCGCACGCGTAACTGCAGCGAGCACTGCTTTGGCGCACAAATCGTCTGGGCAAGCCAAAAACGCCGGTGTTCGGAAACTCGGAAACAACGCATGTACGAATTCCGAGGCAACCTGTTCGGCGAGAACTTCACCTTCGCGTAGCGAGGTCATTTACTGCAGCCCCTGCGGACCAAGACCTATCCGCTCGCCCATGGCGCGCACATAGAACGGTTCGAGGCTGGCATCCTTTAACCAACCCGGGAGATCACCAGGCTCAAAAGCAGTCAGGTCGACGGTGGTTCGAAGCGCTCGGCAGTGCGGCTGCAATTCCGTCGTAGTGGCACGGGCGACACGCTCGGCATCTTTCGCTGGCACAGAGACGGCAACCAACAGTCCTCGCTGTTCGGAGCCATAGGGCGCACCGATGCCAGCCAGATAAGCCGCCTCGACACAATCCAGACCCGCGTAGAGCGCAATCAACCGGTCGACTAACCAAGTAGGCCAATCGCTGGAAGCCCCTATCCAAAGCTGCTGACCGCCCGTGTCGATCCGCTCGACGATGGCCACCTCTCCATGATCGAGCAGCGCAGCGATTTCTTCGGGATACAGCGTACAACCTACCTCGTTTGGGTTGAGCATCAGTGTCGCACCCCGTGTCCATTCGAATAGTTGACGTCCGGTTAGCACCAAGACAGTCGCTGCAGACCCGGCCGCTGTTCTGGCCTGCGATTCTTCGGTGAAGAATGGCAACACGGTCAGACCTTCGGGCGTTGTGAACTGGATGAAGCGCAGACGTTCACCACGACGACCACTGCGTGGCGTGTGAGCGTAGACCGTTGCATCCAGCAGCGCACGGAAAAAGGCCGGTTCCGCCGACTTGTCGGCGAGTGCCTCATGCATCAGCCTGGCGAGTTCGTCTGCAGGAATCACGCGTGTTCGTTGGGCTCGGTTAGACTAAGGAATACTTAGTCTAACCGGATTGTATGCCTCCGCGCCCATGCCTGGAAGCAAGCCCACGCCTCGGGCGCGACCGTGCGCGCCCCTTTCCCGACGCGCACTACTTGCGCACTATTTTGGTGATGGTGCCATCCATACCGGTCGAGGTGAGCTCGAAGTTAACCTGATCGCCCTGCTTCAGGGCGGTCAGGTCCACCTCGGGCGCCTTGAAGGTCATGGTCATCGCCGGCCACTTCAGAGCATCGATTGGTCCATGAGCGATCGTGATCGTCTTCGCAGCGGTGTCGACCGCCTCGACCGTGCCGCTGGCCGACGCCATGGTAGCCGCCGATGCCATTTCCGGCATGGGCATCGATTCGTTGGAAGCTGATGCCGCCGTGGATGCTTTCGATTCTGCAGGCATTTCCGCATGATTCGTCGACGCGGGGGCATTCGCATCCCCCGAAGGCGACGAGCAGGCGGTCAGCAGTGCAAGGGTGAGTACGAGGGTGGGCATTTTCATGGGTTCTCCTTGGGCTAGATGATGAGTGCAAAAAAGGGACCACCTACGCAGCTGCCAGTGCCCAGGTGGTCATACTTCGTCAGCAAGGGCAATTGCGGTCGCCCTCTTGTGTAGCAGCGGTCCTATCCGTGGTGATGACGCGGTCGTAGCGCTTCGCGGCGCCATCCACCAGTTCAGCGGTCACACACGAGTCCTCGGTGACGGTGACGCGTGCGTGGCCGATGGTTTTGTATAGCGTGGCACCGCTGCTCTTGTAGGGGACGAAGCCGCGCTGGATCGCCAGCGACGTGCCGACATCCGGTGCCGGCGTGTGCTTGAAGCACACCTGGAGCTGATGATCGGCGATCTGGTGGACCGAGCCGACTGGGGCTCGCTCACGCGGCGCGGCCGCAGCAGCGATCGGGAGCAGCAGGCTGATGGCGAGCGATGTTAGATGCAGTTTCATGGGAACCTCCTGATAAGTCAGAGGGAGTGGCACGCCGGGCACCAAACGGGGCGCTCGCCGTGGCCGGTCATGTCGGCAACGCCGACGAAGAAAGTGAGCTGGGACGTGATTGGCGTGATCGCCGCAAGCGACGCCGCTGCAGCAACCGGTACGCGGCCGGAATCACGAGCATCGAGAGCAACGGCGCACTGAGCATGCCGCCGACCATCGGCGCAGCAATGCGCTGCATGACTTCCGAGCCGGCGCCGCTTCCGATCAGGATCGGGAACAGACCGGCCAGGATCACGGCTACGGTCATCGCCTTTGGTCGCACGCGTTGCACGGCGCCTTCGCGGATCGCGTCGTCGAGTTCCGCCTCGCCCGCGCTCGGATTCGCGGCGAGTTGGCGTTCCCACGCGTGGCGCAGGTACAGCAACATGATGATGCCGAACTCGGCGGCGACGCCGGCCAGGGCGATGAAGCCGATCAGCGTGGCGACCGATACGGCATGGCCCATGCCCCAGATCAGCCACAAGCCCCCGACCAATGCGAGTGGCAGGCTGAGCATGATGATCGCGGCCTCCGACACGCGTCGAAACACCAAGTAAATCAGGCCGAAGATGATTACCAACGTCGCGGGAACCACCACGCGCAGCCGCTCACTGGCACGTTTGAGGTACTCGTACTGGCCGGACCAACCCACGGCGTATCCGGCTGGCATCGGCACCTGCTTTGCGACCGCACGTTGCAGATCGGTCACCACCGAGCCGAGATCGCGTCCAGCCACATCCACGTAAACATAATTGCTGAGGCGAGCGTTATCGCTGCGCAACATCGGCGGGCCTTCGCTGAAGCTCAGCTCGGCGACCTGTCCCAACGTCAGCTGCACACCACTTGGCGCGAGCAAAGGCAACTGCGCGAGTGCGGCCGGCGAGTCGCGGATCGTGCGTGGATAGCGCACCACCACCGGGTAGCGTTCGCGGCCCTGGATGGTCTCCGCGACCGGTTCTCCACCCACCACCGTCGCAATCAACCGCTGCACATCGGCCTGGCTTAAGCCGTACCGGGCGGCCATATCGGGCCGCACCTTCACGTCGATGTAGCGACCACCCGCGATGCGTTCGGCCAGCGCCGAACTCACGCCGGGCACGGTGCGTGCAACCCGTTCGATGCGATCGCTCAACTGCGCCAGCACCGCAACGTCGGGCCCCGAGACCTTGATGCCGATCGGGCTCTTGATGCCGGTGGCCAGCATGTCGATGCGGTTGCGGATGGGCGGCACGAACAGGTTCGTCAGCCCCGGCACCTTGACTGCGCGGTCAAGTTCCTCGCGCAGCTTCTCGGGTGTCATCCCCGGCCGCCATTGGCTGCGCGGCTTGAAGGTGATCGTCGTCTCGAACATCTCCAGCGGTGCCGGGTCGGTGGCGGTCTCAGCCCGGCCCGCCTTGCCAAACACGTGGTCCACTTCGGGCACGGTCTTGAGCATGCGGTCAGTCTGTTGCAGCAACTGCGATGCCTTGCCAGCAGACAAGCCGGGCAATGCCGATGGCATGTATAGCAGCGTGCCTTCCTCCAGGGGCGGCATGAACTCACTGCCAAGACGTAAGAGCGGAATCAGGCTAACCAGCAGCACGACACCGGCCAGCGCCAATGTCAGTTTCGGGAAACGCAGCACTGCATCCAGCACCGGCCGATACAGCGCGATCAGGATGCGATTGAGCGGGTTGTCTTTCTCGGATCGGATATGGCCGCGGATCAGGTAGCCCATCAGTACCGGAATCAGGGTGATGGACAGGCCCGCCGCAGCGGCCATGGCATAAGTCTTGGTGTAGGCCAGCGGTGAGAACAACCGTCCTTCCTGCGCCTGCAAGGCGAACACCGGCACGAACGACAGCGTGATCACCAGCAGACTGACGAACAGCGCCGGACCGACCTCGCTGGCGGAAACCGCCATCAGCTCCCAGCGCTCGGCGCCCTCGGGTTCACGGTGGTGCTCGTCGCGGAAATGCTCGAGGTGCTTGTGCGCGTTCTCGATCATCACCACCGCGGCATCGACCATCGCGCCAATCGCGATCGCGATGCCACCGAGCGATAGCAGGTTCGCGGTGATGCCCTGCATGTGCATGACGATGAAGGCCGCGAGCACGCCCAAGGGCAAGGTGATCACCGCCACCAAGGAGGAGCGTACGTGCCACAGGAACAGCGCACACACCAGGGCGACGACAAGGAATTCCTCGCCGAGCTTGCGAGTGAGGTTGCGCACGGCTTCGAGGATCAATTCGGAGCGGTCATAGGTCGGCACGATTTCGACACCGGCCGGCAGGCTTCCCTTCAGGTCCTGCAGCTTGGCCTTGACGGCTTCGATCGCGGCCAAAGCGTTCTTGCCCGAACGCAGAATGATCACGCCGCCGGCGACTTCGCCTTCGCCATCGAGTTCGGTGATGCCGCGGCGCAAGGCCGGTCCGCGTTGCACCATCGCCACATCCTGCAGTAGCACCGGCACGCCGTCGTTGCCGGTCGTCACAGGGACGCGCTCGAAATCGGCGCGCGTACGCAGATAGCCTTCGCTGCGTACCATGAACTCGGCTTCGCCCTGCTCGATCACCGAGCCGCCAGTGGCGCCGTTGGCGGACTGAATGGCTTCGACGAGTTGGTTGATGGTGAGGCCGCGCGCCGCCAGCGCCTGCGGATTTGGCACGATTTGCCAGGCTTGGACCATGCCGCCGACGCTTGCGACTTCGGCCACGTCGGGCACGGTCTTGAGGTCGTAGCGCAGAAACCAGTCCTGTAAGGCGCGCAGCTGCCCCAGGTCGTGCTTGCCGGTGCGATCGACGAGCGCGTACTCATAGATCCAGCCAAGACCCGTGGCATCCGGCCCGATCGCCGGACTGACCTGCGCCGGCAAGCGATCACGTACCTGGCTCAGATACTCGAGCACGCGCGAGCGTGCCCAGTACAAGTCGGTCTTGTCGTCGAACAGCACGTAGACGAACGAGTCGCCGAAGAACGAGAAGCCACGCACCGCCTTGACGCCCGGCACCGACAGCATCGTTGTGGTCAAGGGATAGGTGACCTGGTCTTCGACGATGCGCGGCGTCTGCCCGGGCCATTCGGTGCGGATGATGACCTGCGTATCCGACAGGTCGGGCAAGGCATCGAGCGGCGTGTGCAATACCGACCAGATGCCGGCCGCTGCCAGCGCAATGGCAGCCACCAGCACAAATAGCCGGTTAGCGATAGAGGCGCGAATGATGCGGGCGATCATGGCTGCCGTCCCGCCGCAGGCACATCACGAATGGTGCAATCCGGGTTCGCCTCGGGCGCGAACTTGGGCACCAACTGCATGTCCATGTAGGGCGACTTGCCGGGTTTGTCGAAGTGCTTGTCCGGCACCATCGGGTCATACCAATAGGTCACTGGGCATTGCCGTGCCTTGGGTGACGCGGTGACCGCTGGTGTTGCAACGGCTGGGGGCGCCTTCTTCTTGGGCGGTACTACGGGTGGCGCCGGGCGCGCGGGCGCAGCCTGCGGCGGCATCGCCATGTCTGGCATACCGGGCATGACATCGCTCGGCATGTTCGCTTCTTCATCACCCGCACCGGCATTGAGGCGTTCGAGTGCGCCTGACAGGTTCGCTTCGGAATCGATCAGGAACTGCCCCGAGGCCACCACCTTCTCGCCACCTTTCAGCCCCGCGAGAATTTCAGTCATGCCGTCACCACTGCGACCGGTCTGCACGCGCACGGGATGGAACATGTCGTCGGCGCCGAGCACGATCACGCGAGCCTGCGCACCCGCTCCGATCAACGCGTCCGTCGGTACCAGCGGCCGTTCGATACTCGCAGTTGGCTGCAAGGTGATCTGCGCGAACATGCCCGGTGCCAGGAGACCGTCCGGGTTGTCCAGAACGATGCGGGCCCGTTGGGTGCGGCTACTCATGTCCACTTGCGGCAGCAAGGTTTCCACGCGGCCGTGGAAGGCCTCGCCTGGCAATGCGTCGACAGCCGCTTCCACCAACGTACCCGTCGCGATGCCCGCAGTGCCCGCTTGCGGAATCGACGCTTCGAGCCAGACCGTCCGGGTACCGTTGACGCGGAACAGCAGCGTGCCTATCGGCGCCGACTGCCCTTCGCGCACGCCGATTTCGCTGACGACGCCGGTCACGGGTGAGGTCAAGGTGAGTCGTCCGCGCTGCCCCGCACCACTGCCCGCGGGCAGACCCAACGCACGCAACCGTTCGTGGGCGGCGGATTGCAAACCTCGTGCGGCGGCGGAGCGAGCTCCACCTAACGCTCGCGCTTCGGCAATCGCAGTGTTCCAACTTGGCGCGATGATGCTGGCCAGGGGTTGCCCCGCGCGCACCGGCTCAAACGGGGCACGCACGTGCAAGCGCTCGACGATGGCGTCGACTCGCGCACTGACGATGCGTTCCTGACGCAGGTCCCAGCCAATGGTGCCCGGCACGCGGACGGCTGCCGTCAGTCGGCCAGGCTTGACCACCACCGTGCGGATGCCGAGGTTCTGGCGCACGCCCGGTGCAACGGCAACGCCGCCGGCCGTCGCCTCGTCGGCGTACTTCGGCACCAGTTGCATGTCCATGAAGGGCGACTTGCCAGGCTTGTCGAAGTGTTGGTCGGGCACCATCGGGTCGTACCAATAGAGCGCCTTGCGTTCGGCGGACTGCGGGCTCGAGGTGTCGGCGGCGGATGAACTCCCGTGAGTGCGCCCCCACCAGTAACCGAGGCCGACGGCGGCCACCAGCGCAAGGGAAACAGCAGCAGTGACCACGCTGCGACGAGTGGTATTCATGGCTGCATCTCCGAGGGCAACAGGAAGGCCAGCGCGGCCCAGGCACGTCCGAGTTCACCCAGGTGTTCGGCGTGCGCGAGGTGCACATCGAGTTCGTCACGTCTGGCGTTGAGCCACGGCTGCAGTTCGCCGCCGGCGCGATACGCGGCGAGCGTCGTCGCACTGCGGTCCTGCGCGAGCGGCAACAGGGAGTGCTCATGCAGGGCGACCTGGCGCTTCAGCCCTTCCCATCGAGCGAGATCCGCGCGAATGCGCGCCGCTTCCTGGCGACGCAGGTCTTCGCGGGTCGCCAACGCGGCCTGATAGTCCGCTTCCCGGGCTGCGATGCCACGATCCTGCCGGTTACGCGAGAACAGCGGCAAGCCGATGCCCACTTCGAACATGATCATGTCGCTGCGACCACCGGCACGCTGGCCATAGGACGCACCCACGCTCCAGTCCGGATGCTTGTCGGCGCGGGCGACATCGATCGCAGCTGCGGCGGTTTCGAGCTGAGCGGTGGCGGGAAGCAACGGCCCTACCCGATTCACCTCTGCCAGCAATCGGGCTTCGGATACAGGCAGCGAGTCAAAGTTCGGGGCTTGATCGGCAACCTCGACCGGCGCGTCGCCCAGCCAGCGCGCCAGCCCGGCTTGTGCCGCCAGCTTCTCGGCACGGGCGGCCTCGATGCGGTTGTCGAGTTCCAGCAGTGCGGCCTCGGTGGCGAGTGCGTCGCTCACCGGTTCGCCACCGCTCGCCACGCGTGCCTTCGACACCTTCGCCGCCAGCGCGGCTTGCTCACGCAGCTTCTGCAGCGCCGTCAATTGGCGCTGCGCGGCCCACACGGCGATCCAGGCTTCGGCCGTGGCGCGGCGCACGGCCAGCACTTCGGCGTCTGCTTGCGCCTGCGCTTCGTCGATCTGGCGCGCGGCGAAGGACTGACGCGCTGAACGCTTGGCCCGCGAGGGAATCTCTTGCCGCAGCCCGATCTTCTTCATGGTCATGTCGTCGGCGCGCGTATCGAAGGCATCGCTTCCGGTGACTGGCAGGTTGTCGATGCCGACCATCAGCATTGGATCAGGCAAGGCGCCGGCGCGGGCTGCTTCTTCTTGCGCGGCCAACACACCGGAGCGGCGGGCATCGAGCATCGGCGCACGCTCGCTGGCCAGACGGATGGCTTCCGGCAGCGTGAGCTTATGGGATGCGGCCAAAGCCGCAAATGGCGTCGCCAGCACGGCCACGCACAAGGTCCGGACCAACGCACACTTAAGTGCGGCCCAGGACCGACAACGATCAAAACGGGAGTTCATGACGCCTCCGAAACGGACATGGCCGCGCGCACGGCGCATCGGCGCCGGCGCGGATTCGCTACGTCGTTTCGGGGGCTAGATCAGAAGACTGCAGAAACGCAGCCGTGGGGGCGGATCGGATCGGGCGATCGGCACGTCAGCCTGGATGGTGACGTGGGATACAGGTTGCACGTAGACCGGCGCCAGGATGAGCGCCGGCAACGCAAGCGGTGGCACCGATAGCTTGGCGGTGTCGGTAGTAACTGTGTGATCAGGATTACAGTGCTTCTGACAAAGAAGCGGATTGTCCTTGTCGTGCTGCTGGGCCATGCCCATCTCGGCGCAAGGCTCCGCCATCGCCATGGTCTGGGCGGACATCTGCTCCATCGGGCACAGATACGCCGCCAGCGCCGCCTGCTGGAACAGCAGGCAGACGATCACCAGGACGGCGATCTGTAGGCGGTGGCGGGCGCGCCGGGTCATGGGCGGGATGGTACTCCTCTGGCGGCGAGCAAGCCGAATAGTCCATAGACGCGGTTTAGCGCGGCGAGTTCCCAACATCCGGTGGCCAACCGACTACCCACAGCACGGCCTTTGCTGCTGGATGGGCGGACACGGCACCGTGCCGTAGGAGCAGAAAACACAGCAGTCGCCCGGTTCGGGCTTCAGCAGCTCGCCACAGGCCGTGCACTCGTAGAAGAACTGGCACGCCGTCGTCGGCATGGTCTCGACGGCCTGGTGACCGCATTGCGGACACGTCAGCGTGCTCTGCAACTGCAACTCAGCCACCGTTGGCCCTCGCCTTGGCCGGGAAGCCTGCCTCGGAGATCGCACGCGCGATAGCTGGCACGTTGGTGCGATCGGCATCGAAGTCCACGGTGACAGTAGCCGCCTTGGTGTCGACTTGTGCCTTGGAAACGCCGGGCACCTTGTCCAGGGCCTTTTCGATCGTGATGCTGCACGCCGGGCAGGTCATGTTTTCAACATCGAGGACGGCCTTCTTCGGCGTCGCGGCCCACGCCATGCCCGTCCACAAGATCATCAACCCAACAATCCACTGGCGCATCGTTCGTCTCCTACATGAACCAAGCTACGTAATACGGGAAGAGCAGCAGCAGCGCGATCACGACGGTTGCCATCCAGAGCCAACGCCGGCGGCGGCGCAGCCCGCCTGGATCAATGCAAGCTCCGTCCGTTCGACAGCGGGAGGCAGGACCGTACAGACTCCAAAATGCCCAGCCAAGGCACGCCAACGTGGCCACGCTGAACCAAGGTCGCCAGGCATCCAGCGCGGTGAGGTTGGCAATCCACGCGCCGCTGACGCCCAGCAGCACCAGAACCAGCGGCACCACACAGCACACGGACGCCGCGATGGCGGCAAAACTCGCCGCAACGATGGCTGGCAGGGAGGATTTGGCGGGGAGGTTGGCCATGAGCGCATACTACGGTCTGTACCTGGGTACGGAGTCAAGCCATGGCCGAGAGCGCCCTCACCATCAGCAAACTGGCGGCATCGGCCGGCGTGCATGTCGAAACCGTGCGCTACTACCAGCGCCGCCGGCTGTTGCCGGAACCCCAACGGCCCTTGGGCGGCTTCCGCCACTACGGACCAGCCGATGTCACCCGTCTTCAATTCATCCGGCGAGCCCAAGCGATGGGATTTACCCTGGATGAAATTGCCGGCCTGCTGGAACTCAAGGGCAAGCGGGCCTGTGAGCAAACGCGTCGACTGACCGAACTCAAACTGGTCGATGTTCGCGAACGACTCGATGCGTTACATCGGCTGGAAGTCGATCTTATGAACCTCATCGCTGAATGCAGTCAGGCGCCTGGCGGCGAGTCGTGTCCGACCCTGGACCGTCTAGAGCATGCGACGGAGCACTCGGACAAGCGCGGTCGATGCGCCGCGATAGCCGATTAGGCATGACCATGTGCATCGTCACATGGCGTCATTTCGACTTGCAGCGTCGCGTGGTGAATGCTGAACCGCTCCTCCAGTGCAGCGGCCAGTGAGCGCCGGACTTGTTCTCCATCGCCCCCATCGCGCAACACGATATGCGCCGTCAGCACCGGCTCCTTGGAGCCCAAGGCCCAGGCATGCAGGTCATGAACCGCGATGACGTTGGGGTGCGACAGCATCATGGTGCGGACCTCGTCCAACTCCAGGCCATGCGGCACGCCTTGCATCAGCACCTGACCAGCTTCCCGCAACAATGTCCACGTACGCGGCAGCACCCAAAGTCCGATGAGGACTGCGATGATGGGGTCGGCCACCGTCCATCCGGTGAACTTGATCACCAACGCGCCGACGATGACACCGACGGAACCCAGCATGTCGCTCCAGACTTCCAGATAGGCGCCCTTGACGTTGAGGCTGGTGCCGCTGCCCGCCTTGAGTAGGCGCATCGAGATCAGATTGATGACCAGGCCAATCGCAGCGATCACCAGCATGCCGCTCGAGGCGACTTCCGGCGGATCGCGAAAGCGGCCGACGGCCTCCCACAGGATGTAGCCGGCGACCAGGAACAGCAGGCCACCATTGATCATCGCGCCTATGGCTTCCATCCGCGCATAGCCATACGTGCGCTTGGCGTCGGGTGGTCGTCGGCTCAAACGCACAGCGAACAACGAGATTGCCAGCGCAATGACATCTGTGCCCATGTGAGCGGCATCGGACAGCAATGCCAGGCTATTGGTAATCAATCCACCGATGACCTCCGCAATCAGGAACGCGGTAGTTAAGCCAAAGGCCCACCACAATGGCTGTTCGTGCTTTATCTCGCCGGTGCCGTGATCGTGTCCTGCGCCCATAAGAAGTCTCCCGTAATCGAATCGATGGTTCGAACGCGTTATTCGGTCTGCGGACTCGTTCCGAGCATTGCCCGCATCAGTGCGGGCAATCGCCGGATGTGGCGAACAAGCAGTGCTACCGCCAGCGCGAGATACACCCAGGCCAAGGCCGTCAGCACGGCGATCTCGCGCTCGGGCGTGGCCTGGTAGAAGAAGGCCAGCCCGAGTTGCGTCACGAACAGACTCGCCAAGGCCAATGCCCCCCAGAGGCTAAGCCGCAGCGGCAACAGCAGCGCCAGCGCGAACACGGATTGCGCCGCCGTCAGGAAGAACTCCTCGTGCTGGCGCGCATCCAGCGGAAGCGACATCACTCGCCCAGCGCCGATGCTCATCGCGATCGGCAACATGCCGACCAACAGCGTCCACTGGTTGATCTTGTCACTGATCATGGTGGTGAGGCCGGCACGGGCGCGGCCATCAAGGGCGAACAGGATGGCGATGGTGACCGCTGGCGCTTCGCTGGCCAGCGGTGCCAGCCACTGGACTACAAGGAACTCGTCGATGCCTAGACGACGACCTGAAGCCACCAGCGATTCGGCGAAGGGTTCGGCCGCCAGCAGGATGACACCGGCCGCCACCACACTCATCGCCGCCATCACCGTCCAGCGCTTGGCGGGCGTCAACTGCGCGATCACCGCGCCTGGGCCCGGTTCTTCGTCTTCCTCTTCCTCTTCGTTCTCCGCGCGCGAGGTGCGCCACAGGTACAGGCAGAACAAGACGCCCAGCACGAGAAAGTCGATTATGCCAATGCTGTTCTTCAGCAAGATGATGAAGGCATACGCGCTGGCTAGGGCGAGGAAAACGATCTCGACCGAGTTTTCGTACTGCAGCACGATTCCTCGCTGTCGCGAACGCCACCAATGCAGGCCCACCAGCAGCGGCCAGGCCAGGCCGATCAGCAGACGATTGGCGCCTGTCATGTTCGCTGCGGCGTAGGCGACGTAACCCGAGGCCGGATCCTGCCCGGCGCGATAGGCGTAGTAGAAGTCGACCGCGTATTCGGGCAGCACTGTAATCAACGCAACCACCGCCAGCACGAAACCGGTGGCGATGTATTTTTCCGCCGCTTCGGCACCCCATGACAACAGGAAGCCCGCTGCCAGGATCGCAAGACCAAACAGCACCGCATCACCCAGCGCACCCGCGCTACCGCTGGTGATGCGCAGATACGTGGCGGGCAGGACGGCCGCTACTGCGGCGCTCACGGGAACGACGAATTCGCGAATGCCGTTATGGAGGCGAGTCATGCGCGGCTTCTCCTTCGATGAGTCATTCGGCTGGGCTCGACGGGCCGATTGCCTCGTGCCGCTCCACCGGCACGACGAACACGGCCCCTACCGGCAGGTCGCCGATGCGGCCTACCTCATGGATCAGGGCCACAATCTGTTCGGTCCGCGCATCTTCGCAATAGGCTTCCAACCGCACGTCGGATTCACCCTCTGGCGCCAGATCGGCACGGACGATGGCTTCGTTCGGATGCACGACGCCGTGCACCCGGGACAGCGAGAGGTGGTAGAGGCCCGCACGCTCGATTACCCGCACGATGCGATCAGCCAGCGATGGACGGACAAAGGCGACAATCATCTTCATGGTGGGCACTCCCGATGTTGAAGGACGCGACAGGCCGGGCCCGCCGCACCCAGTCACGGCACCGCTTCGGCCATCAACGGACGTCGTTGATGGGAATCGACTGATCGATGGTGCTCACGTATATCCAGCCGGCTTCCGCTCGACCCGTCCGCCCGATCTGGCGAAAAATCTCCACCGCACGCCCTACGTCGCTGTCCTCGCAGAACAGTTCCATCTGCACTTCGTTGATCACTTGATCACCGAACTCGACCGAATACTCCTGCTCGCGCGCACTGAGTGCGCGCAGCAGGCCTTTCACGTCGAACAGGCTGAGGCGCTGGAAGCCGGCGGCTTCCAGCGCGTGGATCAAGTCTGAGACACGATTGCGGTGCACAAATGCCTTGATCTGTTTCATGACGCAGTCTCCTGAGAATTGTGCTCGGCCGCCTTGCGGTCGGAGCGGTTTTCAAGCCATTCGTACAGAACCGGAAGCAGGATCAACGTGAGCAGCGTTGAACTGATCAGACCGCCAACGACCACCGTCGCCAACGGACGTTGCGTTTCCGCGCCGACACCGCTGGACAGCAGCATCGGCACCAGACCGAGGATCGCCACGCTCGCGGTCATCAGCACCGGTCGCAGACGCAGAGCCGTGCCCTGCACCACCGCTTCGCGCACCGACAGGCCTTTCTCACGCAGCTCGTTGAGGAAGCTCACCAGCACGATGCCGTTGAGCATCGCCACGCCGAATACCGCGATGAAGCCGATCGCTGAGGGCACCGACAGGTACTGGCCGGTGACAAACAAGGCCAACAATCCGCCAATGGTGGCGAACGGCACGTTGGCCAGAATCAGCGCCGCGTACTTGACCGAGTTGAAGGCGGTATAGAGCAACACGAAGATGAAAAAGATCGTGACTGGCACGATCAGCGCCAACTTGGCCAGCGCACGCTGCTGGTTCTCGAACGCCCCACCCCACTCGATCCAGTAGCCCGGCGGCAGCTTCACCTGCTGCTTAATCGCCGTCTCAGCGTCCTGGACGAAGCTATCGACGTCGCGGCCTCGGACGTCCATCTGGATCACCGCATAGCGTTGCAGTTGCTCGCGACGGACGAACGAGTAACCTTCGGCCACGTTGATGTCGGCTACCTCCGACAGCGGCACCAAGGCGCCGGTTGCCGTGCGGAGCGGGATGCGACGCAATGACTCGACCGAATCGCGTGTCGCGTCATCCAGCCGCACTGCGATATCGAAGCGTTTCACGCCATCGAGCAGTACGCTCACCGGTTCGCCGCCCAGGCCATTGCGGACGATGGTGAGCACCTCCTCAGCGTTCATGCCATGGCGGGCCAGTTCGTCGCGCTTGACCGCGATGCGAATCTGCGGCTTGCCGATGTTGGCTTCCAAAGCAAGGTCGGCCACGCCCGGCACCTTGTCCAGCACGCGCTTGATGCGGCCGCTCAGCTTGTCGAGTTCGCCCAGGTCTTCACCGTAAAGCTTCAGCGCCAAGGTGGCGCGCACGCCGGAGATCAGTTCCTCCACGCGCATCTGGATCGGTTGGGTGTAGCCGGGCACCACGTTCGGCACGACCTTCTCCAGCGTCTCTTGCATCGCCGCTTCGAGCTGCTTGATGTCGCGGCCCGACTTCCACTCTTCCTCGGGTTTGAGCGCGGTGTAGATCTCCATGTAATTGACGTCGGCGGTCTCGCCCTTCTCGGCACGGCCGATCATCGCCAGCGTGGTCTCGACCTCCGGGAATTGCTTGAAGGCCGCGGCGATGGTGTTGCTGGTCTTGATCGATTCGTTGAGCGAGGTCGACGGGATGCCCGTCACGCGCCACATGATCGAGCCTTCCTGCAGTTGCGGCATGAACTCCTTACCCAGGAAAGGGAACAGCGCCAGGCTCGCGACCAAGGCGACAAGCGCGCTGATCACGACCACTTTCTTGCGGCCCAGCGCCTTCGCCAACAGCGGCTGATAACCACGCTTGATCCTGGCCACCAACCACGTATCGCGCTCGGGCTTGGGCTTGAGAATCATCGACGCCAAGACCGGGATCAGCGTCAGGCTCAGGATCAGCGAACCGGCCATCGCGAAGGCGATGTTGAATGCCATCGGCTTGAACATCTTGCCTTCGAGGCCTTCCAGCGCGAACAGCGGCAGGAACACCACGATGATGATGCCGATCGCGAACGTGATTGGATTGGCCACTTCCTTAGCCGCGGCCAACACCGCAGAAGTCTTGTCGACCTTCTCTCCGTGTTCCAACCGCTCCGCCATGATCCGGAAGGCGTTCTCCACCATTACCACCGCGCCGTCGACCATCATGCCGATGCCGATCGCCAGGCCCGCGAGCGACATCAGATTGGCGGACAAGCCGACCTGCCCCATGCCGATGAAGGCAATCAGCATGGCCAGCGGCAGTGTGACGATCACGACCAGCGCTGAGCGGACCTCGCCCAGGAACAGGAACAGGATTACCGCGACCAGCAGCGAGCCTTCCACCAGCGCCCGCACCGCGGTTTCGACCGCCTTGTTGACGAGGTCAGTGCGCTCGTACATCGGCTTGAGCACCATGGTCTTCGGCAGTGCATCGCGCACCACGTCAAGCTTGCCCTTGACCGCCTCGACCACGTCCTTGGCGTTCTCGCCGATGCGGGCCAGCGCCTGGCCCATCACGACTTCCTGGCCGTCGCGGGTCACCGCACCGAAGCGCGGCGCGGGGGCTTCGACCACGGTTGCCACGTCACGCAGATACACCGGCACACCGTCCTCCGACTTGAGCACGATCGCGCCGATGTCCTCGGTCGACTTCAGCAAACCCAGACCGCGCACCAGGAACTGCTCGCGGCCCACGTCCATCACGTTACCGCCGACCTGGCCGTTGTTGGCGGGGAGCGCGTTGATGACATCGCCGAAGCCCAGCCCGCGGGCGTAGAGGCGTTGCGGATCGATCTGCACCTGGTACTGGCGTTCGCCACCGCCCCAGGAACTAACGTCGTCCACGCCCGGTGCCGTGCGCAGGATCAGCCGCACGGTCCATTCCTGCCATGTGCGCAGGTCCATATCGGTGACCTGGTCCTTACTGACGCCGGGCGCGCGTTCGACGGTGTACCAGTACACCTGCCCCAGGCCCGACGTGTTCGGGCCCATGCTCGGCTTGCCATAGCCTTCAGGCAGACGATCGCCGATTTCCTGCAGGCGTTCGTTGACCAGTTGTCGCGCGAAGTAGATGTCCATGTCGTCCTTGAAATAGACCGACACGTACGACAACCCGAACAGGCTGACCGAGCGGATTTCCTGCACCTTCGGCAGGCCGGCCAACGCAGACTCCACCGGCGTGGTGAGCAACTGCTCGACGTCCTCGGCGGCCAGGCCCGGGGACTCGGTGTAGATGTTGACCTGGACCGGCGTCACGTCGGGGAAGGCATCGATCGGCACGTTGCGAACGGCGCTGATGCCGAGGAAGGCGACGACCGCGAACACGATCAGGACCAGGAACTTGTAGCGCAGGGAGAGTTCGACCAGGCGATTCAGCATGGCGCACCTCCCGCAAAGGCGGGATTGGCGTCAGAGATCATCACTCTTCTCCTAACTGCGACTTGAGCATCTGCGCTTTGACGGCAAAGGCGCCTTCGACCACGACGGCGTCGCCGGGCTTGAGGCCTTCGCGGATGACGGTCCGATCGCCGATCGCTTCACCGGTACGCACCGGCGTCGGTTCCAACGCACCGGTCGCGTTGCGACGGAACACGACCGTGTCGCCTTCCAACTGCACCACCGCGTCGGTTGGCACCGACACCATAGTCACGGCGGCGTTGCCATCCTTGGCGACGTCGCTGGCCTCGAAGAACACATCGACGTAATCGCCGCTGTGCAGGCGGTCGTCCCGGTTCGGAACCTCGATCCGCACCACCGCATTGCGGGTCGTGTCCGACGTGCGATGCGCGGGATGCTGAACGGTACCCTTCAGGCGCTCGCCGTTGAACACCACCGTCGCTTCCGTGCCGGGTGTGATGCGCGGAACGATCCCCGATGGCAGCTTGGCGTCGACCCAAACCACCGATTCATCGACCAGGCGGAACAGCGTCTTGCCCGGTTCAATTTTCTCGCCGACGACCACGGCATCCTCGGTGATTCGCCCGGCATGCGGCGCGGTCAAGGTGAACTGGCCGTTGCTGCGCCCGGCCGCCGTGCCCGGCAAGCCATACGCCTGTGCCGTTGCGCGAGCGCGATCGAGCGCGACCTGTGCCTCGTTGATGCGGCGCCCGGACACGGCCTCACGACCGAGTGCAGAGACGCGGCGCCATTCCTGTTCGGCGATGCGCAACTCTGCCTGGGCATTGGCGACTTCGACGCTGGACAGCGTCACCAGCGGTGCGCCGGCGCGCACTTCGTCGCCGAGCTTGGCATGGCGACGCACGACCAGGGCTTCGACACTGGGCGTGATCAGCGCCGTGCCGTAGGCATTGTCGAGCACTTCACCGGGCGCACGCAGCTGTTCGCTCATCGAAGCGGGCTGCAACGCCTGCACGACGATGCCGGCAGCTTTCATCGCTGCGGCATCGAGCTTGACGGGCGCGATGCCGGCTTCGCTTTCGGTGGGCGCTTCAGCGCCTTCGGCTTCGGTCGGGGCCGACTCGGTCGAGGGGGACCTCGAACATGCGGCCATGGCAAGCAGTAACGCCGCGGCCAGCAACGGCGACATCAGACGGAACGGGGTCATCGAAAGTTCTCTCATGGGGTGCCCTCCAGGCCGGCCCAGCGTTCAAGCTGTCCGGTGGCGGCGAGGTAATCGGCGTAGCTGCGCCACAGGCGCGCTTCGAGTTCGGCGCCGGCGAGTTGCGTGTCGAGGGTCTGCTTGAGTTGCAGCAGGTAGTCAGCGGTGGACAGCTCGCCCTCGCGCCACAAGCGCTCAAGGAGAGTGGCGCGACGCTCCACATCCGTGCCGCGGCTCGCCTGCCAGCGCGACCAGGCCGATTGCGCTGCGGCGTAGCTGTCGATCGCACGGCGACGATCGGCATCGAGTTCGACGCGCACGCGCTCGGCCTCGGCGATCGCGACATCGGCATCGGCCTGAGCTGCCACTACCTCGGCGCGATAGGAATTGCGCACGAACAGCGGAATGCTGAGCGACACGCCGACCACGTTGTCCTGCACATTGCCGTAGTCGATGCGTCCGCCGCGCACGCCCACGGTGGGATCGGCCACCCGATTGCGGCGGGCAACGGTCACTTCGCGTTCGGCAGCCAGCGCAGCGGCTTGTGCGGCTTGCCAGTCGGGCAACTGTTCGATGCCGGTATGGGAGGGCATCGGCGGCGGCAATGCGTCGCTGGGCAGCGTCAGGCTCGCCAGGAGTTCCGGCGAGCCGCCGACCGCGCGGAAACGCGCTTCGGCCTCCGCCTGTTCGGCGACGAGTTGCGACTGCTGGGCTTGCGCTTCATCGCGGGCCAGCAGTGCCAAATCGCGCTCCAACCCGGAAATGTCGGCTGCAGCAAACTGCTTTTGTGCCAACTCGCCAAAGCGCGTGACCAACGCCAATCGACGTTCACCGGTGCGCACACGTTGCTGCGCCGTCTGTAGCTCAGCCCAACTGGCGAACCACTGCTTGGCGAAATCGCGGCGACGCAGCTTGGCTTCAGCGGTGGCTAGATCGACCCGCGCGGAGGCCGCGTCGCGACGCGCGCGACGCTTGCCGCTCAGATCGAGCGTGAGGTTGAGGCCAGCGGTTGTGGTGCGATCCGGGCCTTCATCGTCGCCGGCCAACTCGACTTCGGGGTTGTAGAGCGGTCGTCCGGCCGCATCGTACCGGGCACGGGCTGCGGCCAGTTGCGCTTCGGTGGCGCGATAACTCGGATGGTGTTGCCAGGCGGCCTGCAGCGCCTCGCGAAGTGCGACTGGGGCCTGTGTATCGGGGGTTTGGGCGGCCATGGCCAAGCCCGACAGCAAACTCGCTGCCAGAACCAGGACGGCCAGCCGCGCGACGCGACGTCGTCGCGGCGAACGAACAAGGTGCATTGGAAGATCCTCTGAGTCGACGGTGTCCTCTGGCGCTCCGCGCCAAAGGGGCAAAACACCTGACTCAGGCGATCGGCGGCCTCAGTTCCAAGGGTTGCGACGCGCTGGGCGGCAACCCGGACGTACGCATAGGCAGCGCCTGCGGCACGAGCACAACCACGATCTGCGTATCCGGCACCATGGCGGCAGCATGATGGCAACCGCAGTGACTGCAAGCGGCATGCCCGAGCTTGAGCTTCGTGGAATCGTCATTACCGCTATCCAGCGGCGATGCCTTCACCGCCACGGCATGGCTGCCATCCGTGCCGAAGCCCATGTCCGCGAAATCGTGCTTCGCACAGGCGGCCGCCGCGCCGATCTTCAGGGCGAAGATCAGCAGCACCAGTACCGCCAGCCGCGTGGAAGCGCGCAGGCGGGCCAGCAGCAGGCAGGAGGAGGCGACCGGGTTCATCCTGCCAGCCTAGCCGGTGCCACGGACGTTATAAAATCTCATCAGGCCGGTTCCCGGGAGCGGGTCATGCCGTTCCTCGCTCGTGGACACATGCGCGACGGTATCCACGTCACTTCCTCAGCAGGCGCATGCCGTTGCCCACCACCAACAGGCTGGCGCCCATGTCGGCGAACACCGCCGCCCACATCGTGGCCTGACCGGTAAAGGTCAGCACCAGGAATACTGCCTTGATGCCCAGCGCCAGGGTGATGTTCTGCGTCAGCACGTGAGCGGTGGCGCGCGACAGCCGGATGAAGGCCGGAATCTTGCGCAGGTCGTCGTCCATCAGGGCCACGTCGGCGGTTTCGATCGCGGTGTCGGATCCAGCCGCGCCCATGGCGAAGCCGATGTCGGCCCGTGCCAGGGCCGGGGCGTCGTTGATGCCGTCGCCAACCATGCCGCTGGTACCCTGTGCGGCGAGCGCTTCGACCTCGCGCAGCTTGTCTTCGGGTAGCAGGTTGCCTTGGGCGCGGTCGATACCGACCTCACCGGCGATGGCCTGCGCCGTGTGCGGGTTGTCCCCGGTCAGCATCAGGGTCTTGACCCCGAGCGCGTGCAAGTCGGCGATCGCCTGTCGGCTGCTGTCCTTGACCGTATCGGCGACCGCGAACACCGCCTGCACGCCGTCGCTGCCTACGACGGCGACCACGCTCTTGCCTTGGGCTTCCAAGGCCGCGAACTGCGCTTCCAACTCGGCGGAACTGGCACCCAACTCCTGCACGAGCCGGTGATTGCCCAGGTGGTAGAGCGACCCAGCGACGCGGCCACTCACGCCGCGGCCCGGCAGTGCAGCGAACTCCTCGACCTCTTGCATCGGCACGCTGTCATTCTGTCCCGCCACGGCGATGGCCTTGGATACAGGATGATCGGAACGCGCCGCCAGGCTGGTCGCTATGGCGCGCACGCGGGTCGCATCAGCCTGGCCCCAAGCCGCGAAATCGGTCTGTTTAGGCTTGCCGTGGGTGATCGTTCCGGTTTTGTCCAGCGCCAACCACCGCAGCTTGCGGCCATTCTCCAGGTACACGCCGCCCTTGATCAGGATGCCGCGTCGCGCCGCCGCGGCCAGACCGCTGACGATGCTCACCGGGGTGGAGATCACCAGGGCGCAGGGACAGGCGATCACCAGCAGCACCAGGGCCCGGTACGTCCAGTCCAGCCAGTCCGCGCCCATCAAGAGCGGCGGCACCACCGCCACGCCCAGGGCGACGGCAAACACCAGCGGGGTGTACCAGCGCGCAAACTGATCGACGAAACGCTGGGTCGGCGCACGATTGCCCTGCGCGGCTTCGACCGCGTGGATGATGCGGGCCAAGGTGGAATCGCTGGCCACGGCGGTAACGCGATACTCCAGGGAACCTGCTTCGTTGATGGTGCCGGCGAATACCGGGTCGCCTTCGGCCTTTTCGACCGGCAGGCTCTCGCCGGTGATCGGCGCCTGGTTGACCGTCGAACGGCCGAGCACCACCATGCCGTCCAGCGCTATGCGTTCGCCGGGCTTGACCCGCACTCGGCTGTCGAGTGCGACGGCCTTGGCATCCACCTCGATCCAGCGCTGATCGTCTTGCAGAACGGTGACACGTTCGGGCGTGAGATCCATCAGGCCGCGTATCGCATTGCGGGCGCGATCCAGCGACTTGGCCTCGATCACCTCGGCCAACGCGAACAGCACCATCACCATCGCCGCCTCGGGCCAATGGCCAATGAGCATCGCGCCCGTGACAGCGATCGACATCAGGGCGTTCATGTTGAGATTGCGGTTCTTGAGCGCAATCCAGCCCTTCTTGTAGGTCGACAGACCGCCAGTCCCGATGGCGACCAACGCCAGCGCGATGACCAGCCACGTCGGGGCGCCGAGCCAAGACACGACTTCGGCCAGGATCGCCGCCACACCGGAGACGGCCAATGGCCACCACGCGGTGCGTGTCGGTACCGGCGCGCCCGGCTCTGCGCCACCTTGGCTGCCCACCACCTCGGCCTCGAAGCCCAGCGACTTCAGGCCGGTCAGCACGTCAGGCAAGGCCTCGGCCGCGTGACGCACGGTCAAGGTGCGCTGCACGAGGTTGAAGGCCAGCGACGCCACCCCGGGCATGCCGCCGAGTTTGCCGCGGATCAGGCCTTCCTCGGTGGGGCAATCCATCTTCGCGATACGCAGTGCTGTTTCCACGTCGGAGGACGGCGTATCCATGGGCGCCGCCTGCATGCCGATCGCGGCCAGCGCTTCGTCCACGGGCGTCAGCGCAGACAAGGTGTGGTGCACCGACAACGTCCGTTGCACCAGATTGAATTCCAGATCCGTCACTCCCTGGACTTGGCCGAGCTTGTTGCGGATCAGCGCCTCTTCGGTGGGGCAGTCCATGTTCTGGATGCGATAGCGCATCGGCGACCGGACGGCCGCTGCTGCGGGCACCGTCGTCGTTGCCACTGCCTGCGTGCTACCGCAGCTATTGCAGGTGTCGCTCATCGCGTGGGTTCCTCCATGCAGGCCTGTAGGGTCTGCGGGATCGATCGCATCTGGAAGGCGTCGCGCCGAGCGCCGTCCCTGCTGCCGCGCGCAGGCCACATGCCGTGCCTCATTGTTCCACTCGTGCGGACACGCGCGAGGTGCGGGCGTTGAAGTAGAAGCCGCCGATGGCGATGACCGCGACAGTCACTTGCGCTAGCAGCGACTGCCAGGACGGATACACGCCGAGCCAATCGATTCTCGGAGCAGCGACCAGGGCCTGGCCTATCCAGCCGGCCTCCTGCAGCGCCGCCACGCCCTTGCCAACGAGCACAACCGCGAGCACCGCAATCAGGATCGAGCTGATCGAGAAGAACTGGCCGATTGGCAAACGCTTGCTCATGCGCAGCATCCAATAGGCGACCGCCGCGAGCACGACGCAGCCCGCCACTAGTCCGCCGAGAATCGCGGTGCTGTTCTCCTGGCTCCACATCGCGATGAAGAACAAGATCGTTTCGAACACTTCGCGATAGACCGCGACGAAGGCCAGCAGGAACAGGAACACCGCCGAGCGTCGCGTCAGCGCCGCCGACACCTTGGCGTGCAGATACTGTTGCCAGCGGCCGGCCAGGCTCTTCTGGTGCATCCAAATCCCCACGCTCAGCAGCACCGCGGCAGCGAACAATG
Source organism: Pseudomonadota bacterium (assembly GCA_020161335.1). Taxonomy (GTDB): domain Bacteria; phylum Pseudomonadota; class Gammaproteobacteria; order Xanthomonadales; family Xanthomonadaceae; genus Luteimonas. The sequence continues at coordinate 13,596 of JAIUOJ010000007.1, read as the reverse complement.
CGGAGACGCCTTCAGTCACCTCGCGATTGGCGCCGCTCACATCGACCAGGTGGGTGGCGATCGCCCAGGTCGCCACGCCCGCCAGCAACGCGCCGATCCAGCCGGCGTGCACCGCCGGCAGGACCTCGCGGCGCTCGGCCTTGCGCAGAAAGGCGATCATGCCGATCACGATCAACAACGCCTCAATGCCTTCGCGCAACAGGATGGTGAAGCTGCCGAGGAACGCCGTGGTGCGATCGGTATGCGCGTCCTGCAGCACGCCCTCGGCGCGGTCGAAGAGTCCGGTGACCTGCGCGGCCTGCACGGTCGCGTCGGCCACCGGCACGCGCCGGCCGATCATGTCGCGATAGCGCGCCATCGTCGTTTCCAGCTCCCGCATCAGCGCGTTGTCGCGGGCGGCGAGCGTGGGTTCGACCGGCTCCACCCCATCCAGGTACGCCGACAAGGCCGCGGTCTTCGCCTGCACGGCATCGCCGGCCTCGTAGGCGCTGAGGCTTTCGGCCATGCGTTGGCGGGCCAGCGTGAACGGCCCGGCCGCCACGCCTGACGCCGGGTGCTGCAGCGCCTGCGGGTGCGCGCGCAGGTAGGCAACGATCGCCCGCGCTTGTGCCGCCTCGCTGCCGGCGGCCACCAGATCCGCCTCGCTGGTGCGGGTCAGCGCTTCCAGCGTGGGAATGCGCTGGCGCCAGGCGGGATCCTCGCGCCACAGGGTTTCACCCTCGGCCCGCGCCTGCGGCGAATGCGCCAAGCTGCCGACATGGAACGCCAACGCCCAGCGATCAGCCTCGGGCAGCGACGCGAAGCTGGTCATGGCCGTGCCCTGGATGCCTTGCGAGATCGCCTCGTACAAGGCGAAGGGCGTGCGCCGGGCGGCGCGGGTGGCATCGGTGAAGGCGATCGGGGGCGGATCCAGGCTCGCCGCGGCCGGCCCGTCGCCAGCGCCTGACGGGCCGTGGCAAGCGGCACACTGCGCGGCGTACAGATCCGCGCCGTGGGCAGGATCAGGAGGCGTCGCCGGCACGGCACCCACCGGATAGCTGGCCAGCAGGCCGTCTGCCAACTGGTGCGCCAACGAGGCGACGTGCCCAGCATCGGCCTTACCCTCGACGGCTGCGACCAGTTGATCCGCCTGGCCGATCAGCGCCGCTTGGCCCGGCGTGGTCGGCAGCACCGCCAATTGGCTCCGCACGGCGCCTGCAAACTCGCGCATCTCTGCGTACTCGGCCTCGGACACGACGCGTCCGGCTTGCACGGCCGCGCTGTAGTCGACAGCCACATAGTCCAGCAATTGCCAGGTCTGGCGCGGATTCACTGCCGACGTGGGGGCCCCAAAGACCGGCAGGCACATCGAGGCCAACAACGCGATCAGCAAGCCACGGCAAAAGGAGTTCGTCACGGGAAGCGCCTGGATGGGAGAGAGTCGAAAACGGGAATGGGAACCAGTTGCAATTGCACAGGGTAAACCCCGTACCACCTACAGAGTCAAGCGGCTGTATTCCCTGGCATGGCGACTTCGTTGTTGCAGGGCATAGCACCCGTAGGCCCCACAGGGTAAAGTCCGTAGCCGCTATAGGGTCAAGAGGCGTCGATGAAGATCAGCGAAGCGGCCGAATCCAGCGGCTGCCATCTGGAAACCATCCGCTATTACGAGCGCGTGGGGCTCATGCCCAAACCGCACCGGACCGCCAGCGGTTACCGCGAGTACCGCGACGAGGAGGTGGATCGGCTGCGCTTCATCACCCGCAGCCGCAACCTGGGCTTCAGCCTGGACGAGATCCGCAGTCTGTTGCGGTTGGAGCACAACCGCATGTTGTCCTGCGCCGAGATCGATGCCATCGCCCGCGAGCATCTGGCCGATGTCCGTAGCAAGGTCCGCGAACTCAACCGCATCGCCCGCGAACTGGACCGCACGATCAACGCGTGTTCGGGCGGCGCCCGCGGCCAATGTTCGATCCTGGCCACCTTGCGCGAACCACCGCCGGCCAAGCGGACAGAGAAAGCAGCAAATGTGCGTCGGACCAGGCAAGCGTGAAGCGTCCCGCAGCCCGATGCAATGACCGAAACCGCGCATGAGCCTGCGCATCGCATTGGTCCAGGCGGACTTTCCGGTCGGAGACCTCGACGGCAATGCCGCTCGCATTGCCGAACGGATCGCCGAGGCGCGCGATCTCTACCGCGCCGACTTGGTGCTCTTTCCCGAACTCACAGTCAGCGGCTATCCGCCCGAGGATCTGCTGCTACGACCGCAGTTCCTGTCCGACTGCGTCGCCACGTTGCACCGCGTCGCGCAAGAGGTCACTGGGATCGTGGCCGTAGTGGGCTGGCCGGAAGCTGTCGGCGCTGTGGTCTACAACGCACTGAGTGTGCTGCGTGAAGGCGCCGTTACCACGACCTATCGCAAGCGCGATCTACCCAATTACGCGGTCTTTGATGAGCGGCGTTACTTCGCTGTCGATCCCGATGGTGGGCCATGCGTCTTCGACGTCAACGGCGTCACCGTGGGCGCGATGATTTGTCAGGACTTGTGGGGATTGGAGCCCACGTTTGAAACCGTCGCGGCCGGCGCTCAGCTGATCCTGATCCCGAATGCTTCGCCATTCGAGCGCGACAAACATGCTGAGCGCGATGCACTGCTCGCCGAGCGCGCCCGCGCGAACCAAGTCGCGCTCGCATACGTCAATGTCGTCGGTGGCCAGGATGCGATCGTGTTCGATGGCGCGTCCCTGCTCGCCGACGCCAATGGCCACGTACACCCGGCGGCCATTGCCTTCGAGGAACACGCACTGGTTGCTGATTTCGATCCGCATTCACGTAGCTTTACCCCAGTCGCGTGGCCGATCGACACCGATGTCGGCCGCGACGCGGTCGCCTGGCGGGCAATCGTGCGGGGGCTAACGGACTACTGCAGCAAGAACGGCTTCGATCGGGTCTGGGTCGGCCTGTCCGGCGGACTGGATTCGGCGGTCGTGCTGGCGATGGCCGTCGATGCGCTCGGCGCCGACCGGGTCACCGCCGTGCGCCTGCCATCGCGCTACACCAGTGCGTTGAGCAACGATCTGGCCGCCGCGCAATGCGCGGCCCTGGGCGTGGCACTACGGACGGTGCCGATCGACGCACCGTTTCAGGGCTACCTCGACACGCTCAGTGGTCTGTTCGCGGGTACGACGATCGATGCGACCGAAGAGAACCTGCAATCTCGCGCGCGCGGCGCGGTGCTGATGGCGCTGAGCAACAAGCTTGGCGGGTTGCTGCTGACCACTGGCAACAAGAGCGAGTACGCGGTCGGCTACACCACGATCTACGGCGACATGTGCGGCGGCTATGCCCCGCTCAAGGACGTGTACAAGACCGAGGTGATCGCACTGGCACGCTGGCGCAATACCGTGGGCGGCGCACCGGTCATTCCACCCGAGGTGATCGCCCGGCCGCCGACGGCAGAACTGCGCGAGCATCAGACCGATCAGGACACGTTGCCGCCCTACGACGTACTCGACGCAATCCTGTTCCGCCACATCGATCAGGAGCAGTCGCGCGAGGAGATCCTGGCGGCCGGATTCGCCGCTTTCGTTGTCGACCCGGTGCTGGAGCTGGTGCACCGCCACGAATGGAAGCGGCAGCAGGCGGCGCCGGGACCGAAGATCTCGCGCCGGGCGTTTGGACGCGAACGGCGTTACCCGATCACCAATGCCTATGCTCAGGTGTTCCCCACACCGTGATCCCACGAGCAACGTTAACCGCTACCTCGGAACCGCCACCCGCCCTTTCCGCACCTTGAACCGCGTGGCATTCAGATGCTGACCATCCTCGCGCCGTCCCGAAAACGTGCCTAGCCCGAGGAACAACGGTGAGCAAACCAGCTACTCAATCGGGCTTTGTCAAGCTCCCCACGATCCTCACGCAGTTAGTCGTGGATGTCGGCGCCGCACTGGCCGTGCTGATCGCGACGGCCACGCCGTCAGTGTTCAAACCGGCGGGCGACCCATCGCGGTTGGGCGACGAAAGCCGCCCGCTAGTTGATCGCATCACTCAGATCTTGAAATCATCGAAAGCCACGTGGCTTTCCGGAACCTCCAGTTCCGCCAGCATGTGGCGGGTAGCCGACAGCATCGCCGGGGGGCCACACAAATAGAAATCGCACGATTGCAGGTCGGGATGGCCTTGCAGCAGATGATGGGACGCCGCCTCGTGCACCAGTCCCTGCAACAGCGCATCGTCGCATTCGGCGGCTTCCGAAATCACCAGGTGCCAGGTGAAATTGGAGCTCCTCGACCTGCCCTTTCAAGGCAACTGAAATAACTGGCATCTGGGCATGGCCGCATCGACCCGCCGGGCTTGGCGGACACGCGCCGGTGGCACCAGGTGGTGCGCAAGGCGGACGAATCCGGTTCGCCGGGCGTCGCCCTGATGGGTTTGGCCAGCGATGAAGGCATCCGCCGCAATTCGGGCCGAATGGGTGCGATGCAAGGGCCGCTTGCGTTGCGGAAAATGCTGGCCAACCTGCCGGTGCTGCACGCCAGCGCGCTGTATGACGCCGGCGACGTAGCCTGCGAAGGCGAAGCACTCGATGACGCGCAGGCCCGTTATGCCGAACGCGCCAAGGCCCTGCTCGACGCCGGTCACTTCGTCGTCGGCATGGGCGGCGGACACGAAATCGTTTATGCAAGCTATTCCGGCCTGGCTTCGCATCTGGCGAACGCGCGGCAACGTATCGGCATCTTCAATTTCGATGCACACTTCGACCTACGCGAACAACCGCGCGCCAGTTCCGGCACGCCGTTCCTGCAAGCCATCGAGGACGCGCGACGCCTGGGCCACGACGTTCGCTACCACTGCCTTGGCGTCAGTCGAACGAGCAATACGCCAGACTTGTTCGCCGTGGCCGACAGGGTCGACGCGCGCCATATCCAGGACGACGCGCTATCATGGACGTGTGCCGAATTGTCGCCACCACTGGACATCGACAACGCGACCGCGCGCGTGGCAGCACGACTCATCCACTGAGTCGTCGGTCGCCGCTGAGCCGTATCGTGGAAGACGGGTTTCGGCTTCGGCCGCAACCGCTACCGAAACCCGTTCACCGCAAAGCGTCACATGCCTTTGCCGGCGGCGAACTCTTTCGGGCTCAGGCGACCATCCTTGTTGGCATCCAGCATGCCGAAATGCGGGCCGAGGCGGTGCTTGGCCAACTCGGCCTTGGACAGCGTGCCATTCTTGTCCGTATCAAGCGTGGTGAACTCGTCCGGCTTGGCATCCATCTTCATCGCACCATGGTTCATCTTGCCGTGATCCATCTGGCCATGGTTCTGCGCTGGTGCCGTCGTTTGTGCCATCGCGGTGCCCGCAAAGAACAAGGATGCCGCCAATAGGGAAATCATCGTTTTCATCGTTCTACTCCAGTGGAAAGTGGGACCTTAGTGACAGGACGAGCCGCCCGCGGACCCGGCGGGACGGAGCGTAGTGGTGGTAGCGGGTTCGGCAGTCGGCATCCGCGCAAGGCGAAGCGCGTTGGCAACCACCGATACTGAACTCAGGCTCATCGCCAGCGCGGCGATCATCGGGCTGAGCAGCAAGCCGAAGGCCGGGTACAACACGCCTGCGGCCACCGGCACGCCGATGGCGTTGTAGAGGAAGGCGAAGCCGAGGTTCTGCTTCATGTTGGCGACGGTTTCTTCGGAAATCGCCCGCGCCTGCAGGATCCGCCGCAGGTCGCCCTTGACCAGAGTCACCTGCGCACTGGACATGGCCACGTCGGTGCCGGTGCCCATTGCGATGCCGACATCGGCGGCGGCCAGCGCCGGCGCGTCGTTGATACCGTCGCCGGCCATCGCCACCCGCTTGCCCTGCGCCTTCAATGCCTGCACCAATTCCGCCTTGTCCTGCGGCTTGACGTTGCCGCGCACGTCGTCGATACCGAGCGTGCGGCCGACCGCTTCCGCGGTGGCTTGCGCGTCGCCCGAGGCCATGACGATATGCAGGCCCGCGGCGCGCAATTCGTTGAGCGCCGGCAGCGTGGTCGGCTTGACCGGATCAGCCACGGCGATGGCGCCGGCCAGGCGACCGCCGGAAGCCAGGTACATCACGCTCGCGCCCTGCCCGCGCAAACGTTCCACTGCATCGGCCAACGGCGCGACGTCGGCGCCAACGGATGCCATCAGCGCCTGGTTGCCGAGGACCATATCTTGGCCTTCGACGCGACCGCGCACGCCCTGCCCCGTCACTGAGTCGAAATCTTCGGCTGGCGTCAGCGTAACGCCACGACGCCGGGCTTCGGCGACGATCGCCTCGGCCAACGGATGTTCGCTGCCCTGCTCCAGACTGGCCGCCCATTGCAGCACTTGGTCGGCATTGAAGCCGTCCATAGTCAGGCTGTCCTGGAACGCCGGTTTGCCTTCGGTCAACGTACCGGTCTTGTCGACGACCAACGTATCGATCCTGCGCAGGTTCTCGATCGCTTCCGCATCGCGGAACAGCACGCCGGCGTGCGCGGCGCGACCGGTGGCGACCATGATCGACATCGGCGTGGCCAGTCCCAGCGCGCACGGACAGGCGATGATCAGCACCGACACGGCGTTGAGCACAGCATAGGTCCACGACGGCTCCGGTCCGAACAGGCCCCAGCCGAAGAACGTCGCCAAGGCCACGCCGAATACCGCCAACACGAACCAGAACGCGACCTTGTCGGCCATGCGCTGCATCGGTGCGCGCGAACGCTGCGCCTGCGTGACCAGTTGCACAATCTGCGCCAGCACGGTGTCAGAACCGATCTTCTCTGCGCGAATCACCAGGCTGCCGGTGCCATTGATCGTGGCGCCGATCACGCGGCTGTCTGCGGTTTTTTCCACCGGGATTGGCTCGCCGGTCAGCATCGATTCGTCGAGGTTCGAGCGCCCTTCCAGCACGACGCCATCGACCGGCACCTTCTCGCCCGGACGCACGCGCAGGCGGTCGCCGACATGCACGTGTTCGAGCGGCACGTCTTCTTCATCGCCACGATCGTTGATGCGTCGTGCGGTCTTCGGCGCCAATCCCAGCAATGCCTTGATCGCGGCCGAGGTCTTCGAACGTGCGCGCAATTCCAGCAACTGGCCCAACAGGGTCAGCGACACGATCACCGCTGCCGCTTCGAAATACACGCCGACGCGGCCGTGTTCGCGGAAGGAATCCGGGAAGACGCCGGGCACGAGCGTCGCCACCACGCTGTAGCCGAAGGCAGCGGCCACTCCCACGCCGATCAACGTGAACATGTTCGGGCTGCGGTTGCGGATCGACTGTACGCAGCGTTCGAAGAACGGCCAGCCGGCCCACAACACGACCGGCGCACTCAACGCGAGTTCCAGCCAAGTGCGCGCCTGCGTGGACAGGCCGGGGATGCGATGGCCGAACATGGCCAGTACCAGCACGACCACGCTGAGCGGCAGTGACCACCAAAAGCGATGACTGAAATCGCTCAGCTCAGGATTCTCTTCCTCGTCCAGGCTGGGCATTTCAGGTTCCAGCGCCATGCCGCAGATCGGACACGTGCCCGGCCCTTCCTGGCGGATTTGCGGATGCATGGGGCAGATATAGATCGTGCCCTTCGGCATCGCTGCCGGCACCTCGGGTTTCGGTGCAAGGTACTTGGCCGGTTCGGCGACGAACTTCTCGCGGCAACGCGCCGAACAGAAGTGATATTCGTTGCCCGCGTGACTGGCGTGGTGCGGCGTAGTGGCGGGGTCGACCTGCATGCCGCAGACCGGATCGGTCAGCGGATCCGCATTCGCGGCATCGGGTTTCTTGCTGGAACAACAGCCGTGCGCCGCATCGTGGTCGTGGTGCGCGGCCGGCGCCGGCGCGGTCGCCTTCGCATCGGACGAACAGCAGCCCTGTCCCGCGGCGTGGTGATGATGGTGGGGATGTTTGGAAGGATCAGGCGTGTTCATGTGTTTCCCCGACGAGCGCATTTAGGATGGGGCAACCCTGCAGTTCCCCGTGACCCGGACAGGCATCGACCAGGCTAACCAGGCCGTCGCGCAGGCGGGTCAGTTCCGCCAGCTTGGCTTCGACGCCGGCCAGCCGCGCTTGCGCGGCCTGCCTGACCTGGGCCATGTCGGAAGTACGGTCGCCCGACAGGCTCAGCAGATCGCCGATGTCGGCCAGGGTGAAACCGAGCGCCTTGGCGCGCTGGATGAACTGCAGTCGCGCCACGTCGTCCTGGCCGTAGTTGCGGTAGCGCGATTCCAGGCGCGCCGGCGATGGCAGGACGCCTTCCCGTTCGTAATAGCGGATGGTGTCCGGCGTGACGCCGGCCTGTTTCGCGAGTTGTCCGATATGCATGTCCCGGCTCCAAGGTCAGGCGTGGCGGATTTCCGCAGCCTCAATGACGCCGTCATGATTGCGGTCGATGCGGTCTCGGCACTTGGCCTGGCATGCTGCCGACATCTGCGGATTGTCGGTTTCGGCCGCCTCAAGGAGACCATCGCGATTGACATCGCGCTGGGCGAACTGGTGCTTCAAGAGGCGGGCCTGTTCGTCGGCCTTTTGATCGCACGTGGCAAGATGGATTTCGTGCGGCGTGGACTGACCCATGGCCAACGTGGTGAGGGGCGCCAGAGACAGCAAGCCGGCGCTGATTGCAAAGATGTGGGAAGCTATTTTCATGATCTGTCTCCAGCGACAAGTTCTGGAAGAATTCGGTTTTTCAGCTAGGTGACCCTGGCTGACAAGGCCAGCTTGCACTTTGGAGTTACCTCCAAGGTCAAGCGTTTTGTCTCGGATTCAGGAAAATATTTCGCCTTCATTCATGCAGGGATGTCCTAAGGCAAGATGGGCATCAATGCTGGGCGAAAGCCTGTGTGCTGCCATCACGGGCAACCTGCTCCACGGTGTACGGCTCCGTTCGCCCGTCCGGCAGTTCCATGCCCGGCGAACCGGCCGGCATGCCGGGAAGCACCAGTCCCTTCACGTCGGGCTTCCGCACCAGCAACCGCTTGATGTCTTCCGCCGGCACGTGGCCTTCGATGAAGTAGCCCGCCACTTCCGCGGTGTGGCACGACCCCTTGCCATACGGCACCCCAAGACGCTGTTTGATCGGGGTGACGTCGTTCTGGTTGTCCACCTGCACCGTGAATCCGGCTTGTCGCATGTGTTCGACCCATTGGTTGCAGCAACCGCAAGTGGGACTCTTGTGCACCAGTACCACTGGCAATGTTGGCGTGGCCGTTGCCTGCACCTCAGGCGATATGCGGGTACCTTCGGCGACGGTTGCAACCGGCTTGGCGCAGGCCGCCAGGGCAGTGCCGCCTAACAACACCAGGATCGGAAAAGCGTGACGAATCAACATGGCGGCTTCCTCAGCGTTTGGGTCGCGATGACCAATGGATGTGGACGATGCGCCAGCCCTGCGTCCCACGCTTGAGCACCATGGTCTCGGTACTGAGCAGGGTCAGGGGCTTGCCATCCTTGCTGGCATGCAATTCGCTTTCGCTGCCGACCCAAGCCAGTTCGCCCACCGCCTTTGCCGTGCGTTGCTTCAGCTGTACATGCGCGCCTTTCAGGAATTCCGCATCGTGCTTGGCATGCCCATCCAGGTATTCGGTCCTGGAGCGCTCGGCACCACCGCTTTCCAAGATCAGCACATCATCGGCCAACCAATTGCCGGCGCGTTTCAGGTCGCCAGCCTGCAATGCACTCGAGAAGGCTTCCACGACAGCGACAGCAGGCTTCGCTTCGGCGGCGATGGCGGGCTCGCTGGCCTTCGCATGCTGCGCGGGATCATGGGCTTGCGCGGCGAACGGCAGGGCCAGCAAGGTCAGGAAAACGATTCGATGGATCATGAGACTAATGCTCCGGTCAGTGTTGGTGATCGTGTCCATCGCTGGCCGGTTTGGTTTCGGGCATGTCCATGCCGGCATGCGGGTCGACGACCGCCGGCTTGGCTGTCGCAGAGACAGCCGGCTTGGCGGCAGGAGCAGCGGCGTGGACGTGCTCCTTGCCATCGGCATGGGTATGCACTTGGCCGCCGGCCGGTGCTTTGGTGTTCTTCGGCGCGTCGTCGTGCGGTGGCGTGCCCGGAGGATGCGGGTGCGGCTTCGCCTCGCTCATCGGCATGCCGGCCATCTCGTCGTGCCCCTCGCCTTCGGCATGCTCATGCTCCTCGCCCTCCTCCGCATGCGAATGGCCGCCGCTCTCGCCACCACCATGCGAGTGCCCTCCGCTGCTGGCGACCAAGGTTTCGTATCCCGCCTTGTTGAGCTTCGGCAATTCCTGCAGGAAGGCGGCCATGTTCCAGATGTATTCGTCATTCATGCTCTTGCCCCACGCCGGCATGCCGCTGGCCTTGATGCCGTGCTTGATCACCCAGAACGCTTCGGCTGCATCGACCGATTCCTTTGCGAGATTGGGCGGCGTCGGGTACAGGCCCTTGCTCAGTTCGGTTTCCTGCATGCCCGGGCCGAGATGGCAACCCGTGCACATGGCGTTGTAGTTACCGGCGCCTTGGCGAATGCGTGCCGGGTCATTGAGGTTGGCCGGCAGTTGCAGCTTGTGCGCGCGGGTGTCGATCGAGCGCTCGCGCAGCGTTTGCAGCACCGCATACACGGGCTTGGTGTGTGTGTCGTCGGCGCCGATGTTGTAGATGCCCGACCAGACGAAACCGGCCGTCCCCACGAGGGCGACACCGGACAGGAGGCTCATAGCGAGCAGGGACTTTCGTGTTACGAACGGCATGGTGATCTCCCCAATCAGAACCAGATGCGGATGCCCGCCACAAAGCGGGTGTCGTTGACGTCTTCACCTTCTTCACGGCGCAAATCCGCGGTGCGGCCGAAGGCTCGTTCATGGACTACTCCGAGGTAAGGCGCGAATTGCCGGGTGAACTCGTAGCGCAGGCGCACGCCGGCTTCGGCGGTGCTCAGGCCGGAACCGATGCCGCGGCGCGCGTCGTTCTTGCCGTAGACATTGACTTCAATCAGCGGCTGCAGGATCAGCCGGTTGGTCAGCAACGTTTCGTACTCAGCTTCCAGGCGCGCACCGGTTTGCCCGGATTGGCCGATGTAGGCCGTGGCCTCGACTTCGAACTTGTATGGCGCCAGGCCCTGCACGCCGATCGCGACGAAGTTCTGCGAATCGCCGGGCTTGAAGTCGTGGCGCATGCCGGCGACCACGTCCCACCAGGTCGAAACGCTGCGCCCGTAAAGCACTTCCAGATCGGCCGACTCGGTACGCCCATCGACCCGCTCGCCTTCGCTGCGCCACCACAGGCGGTCCAGGTCTGTGCCGATCCAGCCTTGTCCTTCCCAAGCCTGCCCCTTGCCCGGATCGGCATTCCAGCCTTCCAGGCGATTGAGTAGCGTATAGCTGTGGATGGCATTATCGAGGTGTTCCATGTGCTTGGAGGGCGGCATGGCGGCAGCGCGGTCGGCTTCGATGATCGGCGGAATCGGCGTGCGCGGCTCGCCAGGTGCCATCTCCATGTCGCCGTGCTGCATGCCGGGCATGGCTTCCATCGACATGCCGGCCATGTCATGCCCCATGCCAGCGTGGTCCATCGGCGGTGCGATTTCGGCGGGGGGCTCCGGCATCGCATGGTCCATCTTGGAATGATCCATCGGCATCGCGGCAGGTTTGGCTGCCGTGGCCGGTGCCATCGGGTGCCCGGCATGGGGATCCGCAACCGCAGGCTTGGCGGCTATTTTCGGCGCCGGCTCGGCTACTGGCTGCTTCTTCGCCGTCGGCTTGGTTTCGGTCGACGGCGACATCGGCATGGCCATCTTCGAATGGTCCATTTCCTGCGCCCCGGCGGGCAGTGCCGTTGCCAGCGCGATGCCCAGCAGTGAGGTCTTCAAGGCATTCATGCGACGCCCTCCCCTACCTGCACGGCCCGCATCATGCCTGCCTCCATGTGATAGAGCAGGTGGCAGTGGTAAGCCCACAGGCCCAATGCATCGGCACGCACGCGGTAACTACGCTTGCTGCCTGGCGGCATGTCCACGGTGTGCTTGCGCACCATGAAGTTGCCGGCGGCGTCTTCCACATCGCTCCACATGCCGTGCAGATGGATCGGATGGGTCATCATGGTGTCGTTGACCAACACGATGCGTACGCGCTCGCCGTAGTTGAGCCGCAATGGCGTCACCTCGGAGAACTTCTGCCCGTTGAAGCCCCAGGCGAACTTCTCCATGTGCCCGGTCAGGTGCAGTTGGATCTCTCGACCGGGATCGCGGCCATCCGGATCCTCGAACGTGCTCTTGAGCATCGAATAACTAAGCACGGTGCGGCCGTTGTCGCGCAGGCCGTTGCCCGGATCGTCGAGGCGCGAGCTGACGGTCATCGCCTGGTTGTCGAGCAGCGGGTTGCGCGTTTCGCTGGCCGGGTGTGTGACCATGCTCCCGGGGTCCATGTCCGCCATCGCGCCGCCTTTCATGCCGGCCATGTCATGACCCGCGTCCGGATCGGCATTGGCCGGCTTCGACTCCTGCGTCATCGCGCCGTGGTCCATGCCGGCCATGCCCATGTTGGCGCCGCAGCTCATTTCCATGCCCTTGCCGCCGGACATATCCATGCCGCCCATGCTTCCATGATCCATTCCCATGTCCTGCATGGTCAGCAACGGGCGCGGATCGATCGCCGGGACCGGTGCGCGCAGGCCTTCGCGCACCGCCAGCGTGCCGCTCACGTAACCGGTGCGGCCCATATCCTGGGCAAAGATCGTGAAGGCATCCTGCCCCGACGGCTCGACGATCACATCAAAGGTCTCAGCCACCGCGATGCGGAATTCGTCCACAGTCACTGGATGCACGTATTGCCCATCGGCGGCGACCACGGTCATCTTCAGACCCGGGATGCGCACGTCGAAATAAGTCATCGCCGAACCGTTGATGAAACGCAGCCGCACCTTTTCCCCGCTGCGGAACAGACCGGTCCAATTGCCCAACGCCGTGGTGCCGTTCATCAGATAGGTGTAGGTGTTCGCGTTGACGTCCGACAGGTCAGTCGGCGACATGCGCATCTGCCCCCACATCTTGCGATCCTCGACCGTGGCGGCCACGCCATCGCGCTTTGCATCGTTGAAGAAGTCCCCGACGGTGCGCATGTAGTAGTTGTCGTACATCGACATCTTCTTCAGCCGCGCGAACAGCCGTGTCGGATCCATGTCGGTCCAGTCGGACAGCATGACCACGTAGTCTCGATCGTAGGCGAAGGGTTCCGGTGCGATCGGATCGATGATCAGCGGCCCGTACAAGCCGGCCTGTTCCTGGAACGCCGAATGGCTGTGGTACCAGTAGGTACCGCCCTGGTTGACCGTAAAACGGTATTGATACGCCTCGCCACGGGCGATGCCGTTGAAACTCAGCCCTGGCACGCCGTCCATGTTGGCCGGCAGGATGATGCCGTGCCAATGGATCGAGGTTTCATTGCCGTGGATCGAGCCGGTGGGTAACGCGTTCGCCACGCGCAGGTTCACCGTGGTGCCTTCACGCCAGCGCAGGATCGGTGCCGGCAGCGAGCCGTTCACAGTGATCGCCGGCCGCACACGCCCGGTGAAGTCCATCGGGGTTTCGCCGATGGTCAGATCGAAGTCGGTGCCGGCCAGGACGTTGGCGTTGCCGGGGCCTTTCA